>CAYFOQ010000022.1:5941-8371 GCA_964344735.1 uncultured Piscirickettsiaceae bacterium | reverse complement strand
CTCCTCCTGCCTCCAATCATGGAGTCGTACTGTTAGGGGTGTTGGACCGCGTCGACCTGGATCGTTGGTATACCCTCTGGGAAGAGCGTTTGGGGGTAGTACGAAGTGGTCAGTCCCGACGGCTACCGCAGCTCGATCAACTGCTGATTCAGGCGGACCAGGCCACCCTCTTTCGTCAGCGCCTCGATCGCTTGGAGATGGATCTTCGGCGTGATCCTGAAGATCATCACTGGCATATTGCCCTACTCAGTGACCAGGTGAGAGGGACGGTTCGGGTTCCTAGCAATCGGGAAGAGGAGATGGTGGCCGATCTTGATCGACTGCGGCTGGGGGGGGAGGCGTTGATTGAGAACGATCTCTCTGTCGAGCCGTTACCGCGTGTGGCGCCTGCACAGCTTCCAGCGCTGCGGTTGAGCAGTAGAGATACGGTAGTCGAGGGGGTCGACTTTGGGCAGGTCGAGCTTCAGACCAGCCCTACCCCCAATGGACTTTTTGTCGACACTCTCACGCTGCAGTCGGAAGTGCTCCAGGCCAAGGCCCAGGGAACCTGGTTGTCGCGAGAGGAGCGGGAGTTCTCCCGCTTTACCATCGATGCTCGTGGTGAACACCTGGGCAAGATTCTCTCCCTTTTTGGTTACGGTGGTGAGATCGCTCGCGGTCGATCGATGATCAAAATCAATGGTGCCAAATGGCCTGGATCTCCGCTCGATTTCTCTATTCCACAGATGAAAGGAGAGTTGCTGGTTCAGGTGGAACAGGGACAGTTACGGGATGTCGATCAGGGGGTAGGGCGGGTCTTTGGACTGTTGGGAATCCATACCCTGGTGCGTCGCCTGACACTCGATTTCTCGGATATTACCGACAAGGGGTTCGCCTTTGATACCATAGGAGGAGTATTCACCATTCACGGGGGGGATGCTTATACCCACGATCTCGTGATCGATGGGCCTACGGCTACTATCAAGGTAGAGGGGCGAATCGGTTTGATTCAGCAGGATTATGATCAGACTGTGACGGTAATACCGAAATTGTCGGAGAGTCTTCCGGCTACCGGAGCGCTGGTTGGAGGGCCAACCGGAGCACTGATCGGTTCGGCACTGCTGCTGTATGACAAGCTGTTTCAACAAGATGAAGGACTGGGAACCACCCGCTATCGGCTGCTCGGGAGTTGGGATGAGCCCATACTGGAGGAGGTTCGTCCCCGTCCCCCAGTCATCGATTCCAGTGATAGTAGTGATCACTGAGAATGAGGGCTGCAAACCGAGTTGCCGTGGGCTAGTGGCTACCGCGTGAGCCAGGGTAAAGAGGTGAGTAACTATTCAGGAGCGAGCAGATCGCTACCGATTAACCACGGTGTCGCAGAGCGGCAATGGAGTGATAGAACGAGATGGAACCACTGCAGAGGGTAATGGAACAGATCTTGATGCCGGGAGAGATCTCGACCGAGACGATTGGAGATACGCTACACCAGATCACCCGCCACGGCGCCAACTTTGCCGACCTCTATTTCCAGCAGAGCCATCGGGAGTTCTGGTCGTTGGAGGATGGAGTTGTCCGGGATGCTAGCTACGATATCGAAAGTGGTGTCGGGGTGCGTGCGGTCGAGGGGGAGAAGACCGGGTTCGCCTATTCTGACGAGATTACCGCTACAGCGCTTGGTCAGGCTGCGGTATCGGCGCGAGTGATTGCTCGCAGCGGCAATAGTGGACGCCACCATGTTCCGACCACCACTCCCAGCGGACACCAGCTCTATGGTGAGCGTAATCCACTGCTGTCGGCCTCGGCCGAGCGCAAGGTGGAGTTGTTGCAGCAACTCGACCACTGGGCTCGAGCCGCCGATCCCCGAATCATTCAGGTGATGGGGAGTCTGGCGGCCACCTACGAACTGATCCTGGTAGCGGCCAGTGACGGCACCCTGGCGGCCGATATCCGTCCACTGGTACGGCTAAATGTTACCGTTATCGCTGAATCGGGTGGACGGCGGGAGACCGGTTCGTACGGTTTTGGTGGGCGCAACGATCTCTCCCTGTTGCTGGATCAGGAGCGGGCTCGCAAGAGTGCCGCGGAGGCGGTACGTCAGGCTCTGGTCAACCTCGATGCTCAGGAGGCCCCAGCCGGAACGATGGAGGTGGTGCTGGGAAGTGGTTGGCCGGGGGTGTTGCTGCACGAGGCGGTAGGCCACGGTCTGGAGGGGGACTTCAATCGTAAGGGGACCTCCAACTTCAGCGGTCGTATAGGAGAGCAGGTGACCAGTCCACTCTGTACCATCGTTGATAACGGCACGCTGTCTGGAAGACGGGGATCACTCAATATGGATGACGAGGGGGTACCCACCAGCAATACGGTGCTGATCGAACACGGAATCCTCAAAGGGTATATGCAGGATAAGTTCAATGGCCGCTTGATGGGGGGGGCGCCGACCGGTCGTGG
>CAYFOQ010000022.1:0-5880 GCA_964344735.1 uncultured Piscirickettsiaceae bacterium | reverse complement strand
ACGAGAGTCCTACTCCCATCTGCCGATGCCACGGATGACCAATACCTATATGCTTCCCGGGGAGTCGAGCCGAGAGGAGATGATAGGTTCGATTAAACGTGGGATCTTTGCGGCCAATTTTGGTGGGGGGCAGGTCGATATCACCTCAGGAAAGTTCGTCTTCTCTGCCAATGAGGCCTATCTGGTAGAGAATGGCAAAATCATCCACCCGGTACGGGGGGCTACCTTGATCGGTAGCGGGCCCGAGGTGATGTCGCGTGTGGTCATGGTAGGTGATGACCTCGAGTTGGACCCCGGGATTGGAAGCTGTGGCAAGGATGGGCAGCGTGTTCCCGTTGGGGTGGGGCAGCCTACCCTGAAGATCAGCGAGATTACGGTAGGAGGTACCGAATTATGACCCACCCTGAACAGCAACAGTTAGAGCAGATTACCGCGCAAATTCTGGACCAAGCTCGACAGCGAGGTGCCACCGCTGCCGAGGCTGGAAGTCATGTCGAAGAGGGATACTCCACAACCGTACGGCTGGGGGAGTTGGAGACGATCGAGCACCACAAGGATCGCGGCCTCGGTGTTACGGTCTACTTTGGTCAGAAACGGGGTACGGCCAGCACCAGTGACTTCTCTCCGGAGGCGATTCAGGCGACGGTACAGGCCGCTTGTGACATCGCTCGTCATACCGAAGAGGATCCTCATGCTGGACTGGCCGATTCGGATCAGCTCGCGACAACCTTCCCTGAACTCGATCTCGATCTGCCCTGGGAGGTTGGGGTCGAAGAGAGTATCGAACTGGCACAGCGCTGTGAACAGGCGGCACTGCATCACGACTCCCGAGTGATCAACTCCGATGGTGGTTCGGTCAGTAGTCACCGTTCATTCCGGATCTATGGGAACAGCCACGGTTTTCTCGCCGGTTACCCCGGAACCAGTCATAGCATCAGTTGTGCGGTGGTGGCGCAACCCCCCGGTCAGAGTGAGATGGAACGCGACTACTGGTACACCTCGGCCCGGGACCCGGAGCAGTTGCAGAGCCCCGAACAGGTTGGAACATTGGCGGCAGAGCGGACGGTAGACCGCCTCGGGGGGCGGTCGTTGAAGAGTTGCCAGGTACCGGTACTGTTCGATGTCACCGTGGCCGGAAGTTTACTGGGGCATCTCATTTCGGCCATTCGCGGAGGGGCGCTCTATCGCAAGGCCTCTTTTCTGCTCGATCATCTGGGGCAACCGCTTTTTCCTGACTGGGTCACCATTTCAGAGCATCCGTTGATGCCACGACAGATTGCCAGCGCTCCGTTTGACAGCGACGGGGTCGCTACTCGTGAGCAGCGTTTTATCGATGGAGGACGGTTGAGCCACTATCTGCTCGATAGTTACGCCGCCCGACGGCTGGGGATGACTACCACGGGGAACGGTGGTGGGGTGCGCAATGTTCGCACCACTCCCGGCACACTGGACCGTACCGGGCTGTTACGGGAGATGGGACGTGGTCTGGTGGTGACCGAATTGATGGGGCAGGGGGTCAATCTGGTTACCGGAGATTATTCTCGAGGGGCTACTGGTTTCTGGGTCGAGGGGGGGGAGATCGTCTATCCGGTAGAGGGGATCACCATCGCCGGTAATCTCAAGGAGATGTTTCGTAATCTCTCGGCCATTGGGAGTGATCTCGATCCTCGTGGAAATATCCAGACCGGCTCACTCCTGCTGGCCTCGATGAGTGTCGGAGGGGAGTAGGTTGAATTCGGCTGAATTCGCGTCGACCTTAGAGAGATAGGCCATGTGGAGTACGGTTCGGTCATTGGTAAAGCGGCTCTATCTCGATATTGGTCGCAGAATCAACCGGTCACAGCAGCAACGGCGCAGTGAACCGGAGAGGGAGCAACAACAGCCGTTGAGAGCTCAACCGTCGCCGCAGGATAGCGATTTATCTTTGCAACGGATGGCCCTGCGCTATCGGGAGCTCTTTACCGAAATTCCGACGCCAGTGGTCATTATCAAAAACAGTGGAGAGATCATCGATATCAATCGATCGGCCCAGAAACTGTTACGCCTCGATCAGGCTCCGCTGTTAAAAAATGCCTTGACCTATTTTATGCAAGACCAGGATTTCTGGTCAAATTTTATGTATCAGGTCCATAGTGATGACTCCAATGTCAAGGAGGGGAAAGAGAGCCAGTTCGGCCACTTCATGGGGGATACCATCCTGCGTACCGGAGATGGTTCTACCCTCACTGTTCAGATCACTGCCCATTTACAAGAGCCTGAGGAGGGGGATCCACGCTACCTGATTGTGATCTCCGACCTCAGTGACCGGATTGCGATGGAAGAGGCCCGACTTGAAAAGAAGAAGGTTGAGTCGGTCAATCAGGCGATGGATGAATTTTTTGCCTCGATGAGCCATGAGTTGCGGACTCCGTTAACCTCGATCATCGGTAACAGTCAACTGTTGGCCTTGGATGAGGAGAATGAAGAGCGACTCGCACTGCTGCAGGCGATCGAGAGCTCTGGGAAAAACCAGTTAGCTCTGGTCAATGATATTCTGGATAGTGCCAAGATCACCTCAGGCAAGTTCACCGTGCTGTGTAAACCCTATGATCTCGATGAGTTACTCCAGCAGTTGTGGCTACTGCACCGTCCCCAGTGTGAGGGGAGGGGGATCGAACTGCTGTTGAAACAGGCTGAGTCTCAGCGTTATCTGTTGATTGGAGACCGCCAACGACTGTTGCAAGTGCTCAATAATCTGCTCTCTAACGCCATCAAGTTCACCCACCGGGGAGAGATTCGTCTATCGTCATGGGTCGATTCGGAGTGGCTCTATCTGGAGGTAAAGGATAGCGGTATCGGCATGACAACAGAGGAGTTGGAGCGCCTCTTTCAACGTTTTGTGCAGGCAACCACCGCGGTTTCTGGAGGATATGGCGGGAGTGGTCTCGGACTCTATATCTCGAAGATGTTGGTTGAGTTGATGGGGGGAGAGATCGAGGTCGAGAGCCGACCTGGTGAGGGTTCCCGGTTTACCGTGCGACTGCCCTATCTCCAGAGTGAAAAGCGTCGGGCGTCCCCTGATCATCGTAGAAATAGGGAGGTGCGGAGTGTGGTTGGTGCCCACTACAGTGGCCGGGTATTAGTGGCAGAGGATACTCCGGAGCTACGGCTATTGGAGAGTCAGTTGTTGAAACAGTTCGGTCTTGAGGTGGAGATGGTGGAGAATGGTCTGAGGGCGGTCGATACGGCACGGAATGGGCGATTCGATCTGATTTTGCTCGATATGAGAATGCCGGTAATGGATGGAGTGGAGGCCTGTCGTCTCATTCGACAGTTTGATTACACCACTCCGATAGTCGCCCTCACTGCCAACATCATGCAGCAGCACCGTGAGGCCTTTCAACAGGCCGGTTGTAACGATTTTCTGGAGAAACCGATCAACCTCCACACACTCAATCGGGTATTGGGGTGCCATCTTGAACAAACGGAGAGGGAGGCAGCGCTACCGCTTCCTGGGGTTACTGCAGAGGCAGTGGCCGAGTTTCAGGATACCATGAGAGGATTGCGTCAGGAGTTGAAACAGTTACTACGACAAGACGAGTCGCAACAGGCCCATGATCTGGCCCACACCATCAAAGGCGCCGGGAGTAGTTTCGGTCACCCTCGGCTTACCGAACTGGGAGCGGTGTTGTGTGATCAAATCAGTCGCAAGGAGTCCCCGGAAAGATTGGCGGAGAGTGCCCGGGAGTTGATTGCTGAACTTGCACGGATCTGATCGGGCCCGCTCCGCTACTCTCTGCTCTGCCCCTCCCTACGGGGAGGGTGAGCCAGACTACATTACATTGCGCGGATGCGCTCGTTGATTCGGCTTTTATGACGAGCGGCCTTATTGCGATGGATCAGGCCATTTTTGGCGGCGACGTCCAGCGCCGAAGAGGCCGAGCGATAGAGCGTCTGGGCCTGCTCACGGTCTCCGGCATCGATTGCAGTGATCACCTTCTTGAGGGCAGTTCGCATCATCGATCTGCGGCTCTGGTTATGGGCGCGGCGCTTGTCGGCTTGACGGACACGCTTGCGGGCTTGTGCTGTATTGGCCAAGGAACTTCTCCTGATATGAAGCGGTGGTAACTCAAGTACGCTGCTGCGCCAACCTGTTGTGTTCTCTGGAAGAGGAGCACCTATTGGTGAGTGCAACGAAAACGAGCGCCGTATTTTGTTCGTTTTCATTCGCGCTGTCAATTGCTATCATGCCCGATTTCCCGTGTCCCGGTATGGTTCCGACATGATTCGATCCACTCTGGTCGTCGGTTCGATGACCATGCTCTCTCGCCTGCTGGGGCTGGCACGGGATATCCTCTTTGCCCGCTATTTTGGTGCCGGTGGGATGATGGATGCCTTTGTGGTCGCCTTCAAGATTCCTAACTTCCTTCGCCGTCTCTTTGCTGAGGGTGCCTTCTCCCAGGCCTTTGTTCCGGTGCTCTCCGCCAGCCGTGAGCAGCAGAGTCCAGAGGAGGTGCGACGTCTGATCGATGCCGTAGCGGGCACCCTGGGCATGGTGCTGGTGGCGATCACGCTGGTTGGAGTGATCGGTGCTCCGTTGTTGATCACCCTCTTTGCTCCCGGGTTCGTTGGTGACCCGTCCCGTTTCGATCTAGCGGTAGAGATGCTGCGGATCACCTTCCCTTATCTGCTGCTGATTTCACTGACCGCACTGGCCGGTGGCATTCTCAACACTTGGGGTCGTTTCGCCATTCCCGCTTTCACCCCGGTCTTTCTCAATCTTTCGCTGATTCTATGCACACTCTGGTTGGCACCGATCATGACCGTGCCGGTTGTGGCTCTCGCCTGGGGGGTGTTGATCGGTGGTGTGGTTCAACTTCTGTTTCAGCTTCCGGCACTGCACCGCGCCGGTCTGTTGCCACGTCCCCGGTTTCGTTGGCACGACGCTGGTGTCAGGAGAATCATTCGATTGATGATCCCGACCCTTTTCGGGGCCTCGGTAGCACAGATCAATCTACTGTTGGATCTGGTCCTGGCCTCCCTGATTACCGCCGGCAGCATGTCCTGGCTCTACTACTCCGACCGCCTGATGGAGCTTCCATTGGGGGTATTCGGCGTGGCGCTGTCGACCGTGATTCTGCCGAGACTCTCTACGTTCTACAGTGCCGATCAAACAGGTGACTACAACCGTACCATGGACTGGGCACTTCGATTGGTCGTACTCATTGCCCTCCCGGCCAGTGTCGGCTTGATTCTGTTGGCCGAGCCGATACTCTCCCTGCTGTTTCAGCGTGGTGCATTTGGCAGTGGTGATGTCGAGATGGCGGCTCGCAGTCTGATGGCCTACGCCCCGGGGCTGATGGGCTTTATTCTGGTCAAGGTGCTGGTCAACGGCTACTTCTCTCGCCAGGATACGGCGACTCCGGTACGTTACGGGGTGATCGCTATGGTTGCCAATATGCTCTTCAATCTGCTGTTGGTGGGGGGGATGGTGATGATGGCGTATGATGCGCCCCATGTCGGTTTGGCGTTAGCGACCTCTCTCTCGGCTGCACTGAATGCCGGACTGTTGTTGCGGGGATTACGGCAGCGGGCGATCTACCATCCCGGGGATGGTTGGTCGCGTTTGTTGCTGCAGGTGGGGGGGGGCATTGCCGGGATGACCCTTTTTCTTTTCACAACGGCGGACTGGGTCCATTCCGGTCAAGAGTTCTCGCTATTGCTGCGCACTGGACAGTTACTGGGGGAGATCGCTGCCGCCGTGGGTGTCTACTCTGTGATTCTCTATCTTCTCGGGATGAGAACAGCGGAGTGGCGGGAGAGTTGGTAAAACCGTACGATATCCCTGTGTCGCTCGGCTGCGACCTTCCCTAGCCGCAGACGGTTGCAATTCAGGAGTGC
>CAYFOQ010000021.1:10781-24345 GCA_964344735.1 uncultured Piscirickettsiaceae bacterium | reverse complement strand
CGCCGCCCCTGCGGGATGCGGCGAATAAGTGCGGGTTTACTCCGGTGTCAACATGTAGTTTGGGAAACACTAATAAACCCCCTACATTATTTTCTATTGGGAACCCGAAAAAGGTTGTGTATAGTTCGCCCACTCAAAAAATCCACCGGAGAACCCTCTTATGAACAAAGGCGAAATGATTACCCTACTGGCTTCCAAATCGGGTGTTACACAAAAAGATAGTCGTGCCGTGGTCGATGCCCTGGTCGAACTGGTCGGCGACCTGCTGCAGCAGGGGGAGAGTGTACAGCTCTCCGGTCTTGGGACCTTCAAGGTGTCGGAGCGTGCTGCTCGTCAGGGACGTAATCCCCGCACCGGGGAGTCGATCGAGATTGCTGCTTCTCGTGTTCCGGGGTTCAAGGCGGCCAAGGGGCTGCGGGATCGGGTTAATCATCGCTGAGAGTTGCTTTATAGTCCTTTTGCCCCCCCTCACCCCCCCTGGGGGGCTTACTCAGAGAGGTAGGACCATGGTCGCTCGATCTCGCGCACCAGCTCTGCCGGGCTGAAGCTACGGGACTTGCGGACGAACTCCCGGCCGTCGAGAAAGAGGAGTACGGTGGGAACGGCAAAGACCGAATAGTGGCCGGAGAACGCCGGGGACTGTTCCAGATCGACCACTGCCCGTACCATCTCTGGATAGTGGTGCTGGAACAGATCGAACAGTTTGGGGCGCAACACCTTGCAGACGTTGCAGCCGGGGGTGGTGAAGTAGAGCAGTACGCCGGGATGTTGTTGCAGTAATCGGTCCAGCTCTTCTGGCGTGGTCAGTGTGAGTTCACTCACCCTCGCTCTCGCCCCAGATCTCCTGTTCCCCCCAGATCTCTTGATTGGACCAGAGCCAGGCGGCGCCACGCACCCCACTGGAGTCACCATGCTGGGCTCGTACCAACCGCGTGGTCACTTCGTCGGAGAAGACAAACTCCCCCCAGAGGTCGACGACGCCGGGGTAGATCCGTTCGATGTTGGAGAGGCCGCCTCCCAACACGATTACATCTGGGTCGAGTAGATTGACCACAGTGGCCAACCCCCAAGCCAACCGGTGTTGATACCGCTGCAGAACTTCATACGCATGTCGCTCTCCTTGGTCTGCACGGGCGGCAATCTCCCTGGCGGAGATGGCGAGACCCGTGGCCTGATGATAACTCAACTCCAGCCCCGGTCCAGAGAGAAATGTCTCATTACAACCATGCTGTCCACAGTAGCAGAGTGGTCCGGGCAACTCGTCCGGCTGCGGCCAGGGAAGTGGATTATGTCCCCACTCTCCGCCGATGGCGTTGGTTCCGACATTGACTCTACCTCTAATAACGGCCCCACCACCACAACCTGTACCGAGAATCACCCCATAGACCACCTCGGCACCGGTAGCGGCACCATCGGTCGCCTCGGAGAGGGCGAAACAGTTGGCATCATTGGCCAGACGCACCGGTCGCTGCAGGCGCTGTTCCAGATCCTTATCCAGTGGATGTCCGATCAGAACCAGTGAGTTGGAGTTTTTCACCAGACCGGTCGCCGGGGAGACGGTACCGGGAATCCCCACCCCCACGGTCGCCTGCAATCCGGTCTCCCGCTCCAGTTTGAGGACCAGCCCGGCAATGGCATCGAGCGTACCGTCATACTCCCCCTTGGGGGTAGCAACCCGCTCCCGCATCACCTCTTGTCCCTGGCGGTCGAGCATGACCGCCTCGATCTTGGTTCCACCGAGGTCGACTCCGATGCGACCATTGATCTCGCTACCGTTCATGTTGTTTATCCTGAGAAATATGGTTGACTACTACCCTCACCCCCCCGCCTCACTCCCCCCCCCAAACAATCCCTCCCGCTCCAACCAGCCCACCAACCGCTCCACCAACCGCTCCACCGAATCCTGCTCAGTCGATACCACCATCTCCGGGTTCACCGGCTCCTCATAGGGTGCAGAGATCCCGGTGTAGTTCTGAATTTCTCCCGCTCGAGCCCGACGATAATGGCCCTTAGGATCCCTCGACTCACACACCTCTAACGGGGTTTGGACATAGACCTCGACAAACTCCCCGGCCTCAAACATCGATCGCAGGCGCTCCCGCTCCCGCCGGTCGGGAGAGATAAAGGCGCAGAGTACGACCACCCCGGCATCGAGAAAGAGTCGGCACACCTCACCAATCCGTCGGATATTTTCCGCCCGTGATGCCACATCGAAACCGAGATCCCCCGAGAGTCCATGGCGGACATTATCGCCATCGAGGACATAGGTCGCCACCCGGTGTTGCTGAAACAGCCGCTCTTCCACTGCATGGGCCAGCGTCGACTTCCCCGATCCGGGGAGTCCGGTAAACCAGATCACCATAGAACGATGACCGAGACGAACCCTGCGCATCGATCTGTCGATGTGTGGCCTGTGCCAAACCGCATGGATCGTATCAACAACCATAACCATCTCCTGATCGGTTTTTCATCCCTCCCCTGGCAGGCCTTCTACCAGCTACCTCGCCTGTAGAAAGGCGATCTTCTTGGCCTCTTTTCTCCCGCGCGAAACGGAGTCGAGGATCACCCCGACCGTCACCAACAAAAAAGAGAGAATCATCAGTCCGGTCGCCAATATCGCCATTGGCACATGGGTGATGTAGTGGGTGGTGAAGTACTCCGCGATCACGACCCAACCAAACCCGAGTGAAAGTAGTGCCAATCCCACCCCAAGCAGGAGAAAAAAGCGGAACGGCCTCTCATCTTTCACAAACAGCACGATACTCTTGAGGATGCGGTAACCGTCACTATAGGTTCTGAGCTTGCTAGTGGTCCCCGCTGTACGCTCATAGTAGGGGGTCTCGACCTCGACCACCCGAATCTGCAGACTCAGGGCATGGATGGTCATCTCGGTCTCGATCTCAAATCCTCCACTCAACATTGGGAACGATTTGACGAACCGTCGTGAAAAGAGCCGGTATCCGGAGAGCATATCACCCGGTTTATGTCCAAAGGAGCGGTAGACCAGTCCGTTGAAGAGACGGTTTCCCCACTGATGTCCCCGGCGATAGGCGCGATCGGAGCTGTGCCGACGCACGCCCACCACCATATCGGCAATATTCTCCTGTAGTGCCGCAATCATCCGGGGCGCACTCTGCGGATCGTAGGTTCCATCGCCATCCGCGATGAGATAGAGATCGGCCTCGATATCCATAAACATATGACGCACTACGTGCCCCTTGCCCTGCTCCTGTACGGCACGCACCACCGCCCCGGCCTGCCTAGCCACCGCTGCAGTGGCATCGGTGGAGTTGTTGTCATAGACGTAGATGGTGGCGGTAGGAAGAACGGCACGAAAATCACGCACCACCCCGGCGATAGCGGCCTCTTCGTTGAAACAGGGCAACAGAACCGCAATCGTCGGTTCGGTCGCACCCATATCCTCACTGTTCTTCATCCCAAAGATGTTATCAAGATGGTCTTAGAGGGTAAACCCGACACTTCACCTTCCCCGACGCAGCTCGATCAACCCGACCCCAAGCTTGCGACCATCGCTCCCCCCCCACTCCTGCGGACTTCGGGGCTGATCCAGCAACAACTGCAATCGCACGGGTCCCTCTCGGGGTTGGTCCAATGGAACGGTGTACCATCCAGGACGAGAGTGCTCAATCTCCCAATGCCCCGCCACATCGGTCCCAATGAGCTCGAAACTCAAACGAATCGGACGCTCTTCAGCCCGATAGGCCTGCAGCAACAGCTCGATCTCGGTGGTCGGTTGTAACAGCTCGAACTCAACCTCCTGTTTCTCACCAATCGACCAGACCCCCCAACGCTCCGGGGTAGACCATCCCCGAATCAACATTGCGGTTGCCTCATCACCAGCCTGAAGCCTCAGCCCCTCCTCTCCAAGTCGAGGCAGTGGGGACGACTCCAGTGCGGGAAAATTCCAACGCCGCTGCACCATATCCAAACTACAGACCGACTCATTGCGCAGCCCGTGCCGTCGCATCCACCCCTTCACCCCGTCCTCATACCCGGTGGAGTCAGGATCCAACAGCCTCCACCCAGCTGGCAACCAGGTACTCACTCCGTTGAACGTCGGAATCTGCCACCGTACTGCAAGCAGCATGGCATCAATATTCGGGGTGTAAAACCGATCCAGTAGCGTATAACCGCTCTTCGGCGAGTTGGCGACGTCAATGAAGAAGCTCTCACACCCCTGCGGTGGAGGTGGAAACGCCAGTCTAGTCTCCTCCTGGATACGATCGAGCTGATGGACCGGCCCGAAATTGAGCTGTTCCAGCAACAACAGCACCAGCAGGAGTGGTGTAAACCGTTTCATCCTCATCGAGAGCCGCTGCACTCCATAGAGCGCGACGGGAACCAGCAGTGCAGCGACAAAAAGCAGAATCCGTGAAGGAACCCGCATTGCACTTCCACCAGGAACCCAGGTATAGACCCACTCCCACGGCAGCCAGGAACCATAACGAAACGAGATCAGCGCCAAGATGAGTGCGGTCATCGCCAACGACAACGCCCGACGATCGATAACCTCCCGCCCCTCCCCCCATGACCATCGCCGGATCAACCACCCGGTGGTGAGTAAAAAGAGAATCCCCAGCAGCGGTGTAAATCCGGCGATCCGCTCATAATCGGCAATATAGCTATAATCACCCTCGACCGCAGGATAGTGGACCCGAAAAAAAATCCTCTCCAACCATCCCCAGAGCAGATTATCCGCCCCCGTTCGAAAAAACTCCGGCAGATGAAGCGCATTCAGCCAGATCGCCTCCACCGGGTGCCCACTCTTCTCTTTGAGTATGGGGAGATAGAGCAGTAAAAAGGGGATAATCCCAAGCGCAAACGTCACCAGAAAGGCCGCCCCCCCCTGCCACAGACGACGAATAGGGCACAAAGTTCGACTCCATAGTGCCACAACCAGTAACAGTGCGACCGCCAATGTGGTGTACCACGCCATGTAGAAACTGGTGAGATAGAAGGCGGCCATCCCCCCTCCGAGAAGGGCCATCCTTCCCGGTGAGGAACGACCCTCGATCCATTGCAGCACCCCGCCAACCACCCATGGCACCAACGCAACCGCTGACAGCTGCATATGGATCGCATGCCAGTAAAGTCCATTCAAAATCGAAAAGAGCACGGCGCCAGCAATCGCGTACCCCGGAGAGAGACGCAGTTGTGAACGTAACAACCAGAACATCCCCAGGTACCCCACCCCCTTCATCGAGCGGAAGCTCAACTCCATGGCCAGGTAGCCATCTACTCCCAGCTCCCGCAGAAGAACATAGGGAATGGCGAAGAGAAAATAGGCATCGGTATACCCCAACACCCCGTCCACAGGCCAGAAGAATGGGGGGGAGGCCCAGGAGGAGAGCCCTTGCCACCAGTGATACCAGTGCTCCAGCAGCGTCAGAACGATTCTGGGATCACCCAGATCACCAAATAGCTGATCGAATCCTGAGAGGTAGTTATGACGAAAAAAGAGCAGATCGACCACGACCCATCCGAGCAACAGCCGCCACCCTACTCTTTGGCGCTCCTGAATGACCGGTTCGGCGTAGGTCCAACGGCTGGAGAGGAGATAGGTGACCCACGGAGTCACTCCGACGATCACCAGCAGTGCCCAGTAGGGAGAGAGCTTGAGAATCGTAGCCGTCCCCTGCACCGCCACCATATTGAGAGCAAACCCCGTCAGTGAGACCAACAAGAACCGGCCACTGTTGACCACATTGGGCCGAGCCGAAAAGGTCCAGTAGGTATTGCCGACAAAAGAGAAGGCAAGCGCCGAGAGATAGGCGATCAGATTCCCGCTCTGCGGTTCGATCCCCCAAAGGGCGATCGCCACCACATAGACCAGGGCATGAACCGCAGTGGCACTACCTCCAACCAGGATAAACCGTACCCCCTGGTGGTTGAATAGTTTCAGTTGAAACAGCCTGCTAGATCGCGGTCCAACCACCGTCGATGGTCAGTGTCGCCCCGGTCATATAGGCAGCGGCAGGACTGGCGAGAAAGAGTACCGAGCCGTTGAATTCGGACTCATCGGCCATCCGTCCGACCGGAATCCGGCCACAGTAGACATCGAGAAAGGGCTGCTCCTGATTATTGAATACCCCAGCGATCACCAAGGTGTTGACCCGTACCCCTTTCTTGCCCCAATAGACCGCCAGGTAGCGGGTAAGATTGAGCAGTGCCGATTTCGAGGCAGAGTAGGCAACCGGCTTATAGAAGGTCTCCCCACGCTCACGACGATAGTCGTAGATCGACTGGTCGGGGGAGAGCACTCCGTAGATCGACGAGACATTGATGATCGACCCCCTCCCCTCATTCGCCATCTCAGCACCAAACACCTTACAGCAGAGATAGACCCCCTTGACGTTGACATTCATCACCCGGTCCCACGACTCATCGGGATACTCCTCAAACGGGCCATTCTCCTCTGCCGGGGCATCCGGTGGAGAGTCAATGGCGGCGTTATTGATCAGCACCGTAGGCACTCGACCAAAACGTCCCCGAATCGCCTCCAGCGCCTGATCGAGCGATGATCTTGCCGTAACGTCGGCAGTAACGAACTGGTAATGGTCCGGGTGATTCCGCTCCAGCGCCCGAGTTTCATCACTATCGCGCACATCGAGCCCGACTACAGACGCCCCCTGCCCTAGAAATGCATTGCAATACTGCATCCCGAGCTGTCCGGTGGCACCTGTCACCACCACCAGCTCCGGACTGACATCAAAGAGATTGTTTCCACTCATGATTCACAGCTCCATCTAAGGCGAAAATCCGGCGAATTTCAGAGATCGGGGACCATTACGCCGTGATCCAGGCACCCCAAGCAGATATGCGCACTATTATGCCGACGAGATCACACCGCTTCAATGACCATCGCTACCGGGAAAAGCGGAACCACCCCCCAAACCCTTATCAGGCTGTCAAGCTCCAGCAACCCCATGAATGGCATCAAAGATCAGATCACACACCTCCCGCACTGCACCGTACCCACCATTACGGGTCGTTCGATAGAGCACATGGGGAAAAATCTCAGGATAGCTATCTGCCACCGCGATCGGTACCCCAACCTGCTGGAAGGCAGCGATATCGTTGACATCGTTACCGACAAAGGCAACCTGGGAGAGATCGATACCACGCTCCGCACAGAGCGCCACAATCGCCTCCGCCTTGTCCTCGATCCCCTGCAGACAGGGGGTATTCATCTTGTTGGCACGAAGAGTGACCACCGGATTTTTCTCTGTGGAGAGAATCACCGTCTCAACTCCATTGGAACGAAGCCGCGACAACCCCACCCCATCACTACGCCAGCAGCGCACCGACTCGACCCCCTCCTCCGTGACATAGACGGCGTTATCGGTAAAGACTCCATCGAAATCAAAGGCGACTAGTTTGAGAGTCGCCAGTCGTTGGCCAAATCTGCCAACCCCTTGGGGACGGGTGTAGGGTGCGTCGGACATCCGGTTGGTTCTCTGTTGGTTGTGGTGTTCTACTTAGGAGACGGGGATAACGCAACGTCCCACAATTGCAGACAGAGGAGAGATCCGTGCACGATCCAGTAGGCCGAAAGAGGAGTAAAATCTGGCGTAGTCACGCACCAGTTCCACCACAGAACTCATCAACTCGGCGCGGCGGGTGGATAACTCGGCACGTGCTCCATTGAAATCAACCTCGGAGCCAATCCCCTGGCGTAACTTTTTCTGCTCTCGATCCAAACCCAACGCAGCAGCCTGAACCCCCTTACGGTCAGCATCAATCCGTTTGATCTTCAATAGTAGTTCTGCACGGGCACTCTGCTGCTCACCACGCACCTTGAGCCTGGTCTGTCGCAGCTCGGCTTCAGCCTTCTCCTGTAATGCCAACGCCTCCCGAACCGAGGCCGACACTTCCCCCCCTGAATAGAGAGGAACCGTCAACTGTACCCCGATCACCGAGGTCTCCAGATCAGAACCGATGGTAACTTCGGAAGCACTACTTCCCCGACTCATGCTGGCAACGAAATCGACCGTGGGATAGTGACGGCCATACTGCTTATCCACCTCCATCAAAGCGATATCGACATTACGCAGTGCCGCTGAAATTTCAGGATGAATATCGGTATCAGGAGACTGAAACTGTGCTACCGCTCCTTGAACATACTCAACCATCTCCTTGCGACAGCTATCGAGATCCTTTTCCTCATCGAGTTGATAGGGTGACCACACTCGTTCCGTCATCCGCTCCAACAGTAGATTCGCCTCATCAAGCCGGTTCTGCTGCTCCAGCAGCGTGGTCTCTTGCTGCAGCAGATCGGCCTCGGCATTGACCATTTCGACGATATCGGCCTGTCCACTCTGGCTCATTCGAACCAACAGATGTAGTCGTGACTGCCGTGCCTCCAATTCTCGCCGTGCTGCCTGTAGAGCAATCTCGTAGTGGAGCTTTTGACCGAAGAGATCGATTACCTGAAACAGCACCTGCTGCTCTGCCAGTCGGTACCGAGATTCCGACTCTCCTACTGAAAGCTGTCCCTGACGGTAGGCTGCCCACGCCTCCTTGCGATAGAGCGGCTGGGTCAGACTCAAGCTCTGAGAATCTGAAGTGTAGTCGGTATTCCGCTCAAATGAGGTATTCTGATACTTCTCCGTGGTACTGTTACTGGAGTAGCTACCACTAAGCTGCAGTGATGGGAGGAGGTTGGCCCGGGATTTCGGCACAATCTCCCGGTTGGCACGATGTTCGGCAGCCGCGACCTGCAGCTCCGGGGCATGCTCGAGAGCCGCTGCCACCACCTCATCCAGTACTCCGTCGGCATAAACAGCAGGAGGCAGAATGGTGAAGATCGCTGAGATCACCACAGCGGTAAAATGAACGATCCCGCACCGAACAGTCCCCATGGTTAACGGATCACTCATCATCTGACTCGACCCGTTAACTGCGTTCAAAGTGGAAATTGTGGATGGGAGAGTTGGGGGCGACATTGGGAGAACGGTGTTCACCTACTTTTTCCAGTCCCGCCTCTTTCAACATCCCTTCGGCAAATGAAACCAGATCGGTGTTCGACGAGTTCATCTCCAACGTCATTCTGCGCATCTTTTCATTGGCAAAAGTGCGAGCTCCCCCCCGTAACAGTGGCTCTTCAAAACCATCGACATCGATCTTGATCGCAGTCGGCTGAGGAGCCCCTAGTTGCTCTACCATCACATCAAGTGGTAATGAGAGCATCCCTTGTTTGAACTGAGGCTTATAGACTTTGCCGCTGTCGGTTACTGGTCGGTCGAGGGCGTTCTGGGCGCCGCCGGGATCAGAGGAGTAGAGATAGAGGTCGGCACATTTATGTTCATCACCCAGAGCAGAACAGTAGGCAACTACTCGATCATCCAGACCATTAAGCTCGATATTTTTGCACAGGGTCCAATAGTTTGCCGCTCCTGGCTCGATGGCGACTGTCTGACATCCTGCGGTAAGCCCCGCATAGATGGTATAGACCCCCACATTGGCCCCTACATCCCAAAAAATATCCTCCTCAGTGAGACCTCGCAACCACTCGATGGTCTCAGGCTCCTTGATAAACATGGTCTTGTAACGCCAGGCGGAGTGTTTATTGGGGGCGTAGAAGCGCGCCTCCAACCCTTCCGTGCTGACACTTGCTACCTGTTCTATCCCCTGTGGGTAGAAGACCCGAGATGTGATTATATCCATCAAGACTCCCTCATTGATCTGCGTAGTATGGCCCGGAATGGCTCAATCAGGTAACTGGCGACTGTACGCCTTCCTCCCCTGAGCATCACATCGACCGGCATTCCCAGTGTTGGCTCAATGCCCAGTATTTCGGACACATTCCCCTCGAAGTCGACCGACACATTGTAGTACTCCTCACCGGTTTTCTCATCCACAACCGAGTCACTGGCGACGGCTATCATTTTACCCGCAATATAAGGGGTAGACTTTACGGGTAGCGTAGTAAAACGGATATCAGCCGGCATTCCCATATGGACATCCTCGATCTCCTGTGGCCGCACCCGTGCTTCGATATAGAATTCGCGACGATTGGGAACCAACTCCATCAACTCCATCCCCGGAGAGATCACCTCCCCAGCTGCTCGCACCTGTAGGTTGATCACCTGGCCATCGGTGGCAGCACGAATCACCTGAAACTCTAACTGCCGCGCAACTGCAGCAATTCGCTTTTCCGCTGCCCGTAACTGGGGTTGCAGTTCCAGCATCTGTCCCCGCAGCCGTTCCTCCCGCTCTGCCAAGAAAATTTGTCGACGCTTCTCTACATCGATTCGTTGATCCTCCTGATAACGTCGTTCCGATGCCTTCGCCACCTGACTTCGGTGCAACTGCACCTGATGCATCCTCAATTCATCCAGCGAATCTCTAGAGAGCAGGTTATCCGTAACCAGAGGACGCATATTCTCCACACGCTGTGCGATGATGGCGGCCTCTTCATCGAGCAGTTCGATCTCCCGAGAGAGGCTATCGATACGGTTCAGCAGCGAACGCTCTTCCGCATTGAGCTGTTCAAGCTGTTCCTGATAAACCTCTAACCGCTTCTTCAACCCCTGGCTTGCTTCCATATGAGCCTGACGCAAAACGTCACCACGAAGTACTCCAAGAGTAGAGTGTGGAAACGGGATCTCTCCACTACCCTGCTGCTCAATCAACACCCCATCGTACTGCAGCTGTGCCACCAACCATTGAGACTCAGCCTGGGCAGCATCGGCCAAGGCCTGAGCATCCTCCAGCACCACCAAAGTATCCCCAGCCTGGACTCGTTGTCCATCGACCACGGCTACCGTCTTGATCCGCCCTCGGGTATCGTGCTGAATCGGGATACTGGGAAAGCGATTGACCAACTTTCCTACCGCGTGTACGCCATAATCCAACTCCGCCAACATAATCCATACGAACAGACCACCGAACAGCACCAGAAACGCGATCAATGTCGCTGAACGTGCAGATCGCGTAGAGTGATGCTCTGTACATTCCAGTGTAGGCTCAACGATAGCCTTTACAGCTTTGCCATCCCCCCCCAATCCAGAGTCAATCACCTGCTGCTGTTGAGGCGCAGGTTTCGCTTTACTCACCACACTGGACACACGCTGTCCTTCGACAATGTCCGTGTTGTCATTACCAGGGACGGGAGTCTTACTCATTTCGCCACCTTCATTCCCATCTTTTCGAGCATCTCATCGCGCAACCCGTAGGCCTTGGTTCGTCCCCATTTTAACCAGAGAATTTTGGTTGCAACACGACTAAAGAGAGTGGAGTGAGAAGTTACCAACAACGCGACTCCAGCCTGCTGTCGCTGCCGCAGTAATTTGATGATCTTCTGTTCGGTTCCCCGATCCAGCCCAGTGGTCGGTTCATCCAGAACCAGCAGTTGAGGGTCCCCCCAAAGCGCCCGTGCCAACCCCAACAACCGTACCTGACCACCAGAGAATTGAGGCGCAGCTCCCCGTACTTGCGTTTCGTAGCCGTCCTTGAGCGCGGTTATCTTGTCATGTATACCAACCTCACGACAGAGCGCAACCAACTGCTCCATATCGACCTTCTCACTCGACTCACCGGTAATATTCTCAACAATCGAACTGGTAAAAAGATGGATATCCTGAGGTAGATAACCGATATAGGAGACCTGTTGGTTGAAGCGCCAGAACTTGATCTCACGTCCGTCCAGCTCAATCTGTCCAACATAATCAGACGTCAGCCCCACAACCGCACGTAATAGCGTACTTTTCCCAGCCCCGCTCTCCCCCGTGACCACCACGATCTCTCCAGGGTCAACATCAAAAGTAACATTATTGATCGGCTTACGATCTTCCTCCTGGTCCACTACCGTGAGTGTACGAACCCGCAACTCCGGGGTAGTAATCACCTGTTCTGCTCGCTCATCCTTACGGTATTTCGCCAGACTGGCAGAGATTTGATTCCACCCCTCGCTGGCCCTGGCTAGAGAACGGAATGAAGAAGTGATCTGAAACAGTGGCTGCATTGCCCGTGTCGCAACAATATTGGCCGCAAAGAGCACACTGACCGGAACCTCCTGCTTCACCACCAGATAGGCTGCTGTACCCAACACCACCGTCTGGATCATCATCATCAATACCTTGTTGATGGTTTGTACCCGGCTCAAGGCGTGCTGGGTATGCGCCATCTCCTCCTCAACCTCTTGCTGCTGTTGCAGGTAGCGATTGACCTTACCCGGAACTCGTCCCAATGCCACCACATCTGCTGCATTTCGCAATAACTCGTTCTCCTCCCCCTTGAGACGAAACTTGTTCTTGTGGTACTCCGCCATCGGTCGCTTCAGAGACCACTCCAGGGTCACCGCCAGCAACACAGTAAAAAGTGCCAACCCCAGAGCCAAGGCAAATAGTGTGGGGTGAAAGAGATAGAGCGCGAGAAAGTAGATTGGGGTAAAAACCAGATCGAAGATCGCCACAAAGGCAGAGCTGGTTATAAACCCCTTGAGCTCATCCAGCTTAGCCAAACGCTGGCGGATTACCCCATCCTGATTGACCGCAGAGAGCCGTACCGCCACCTCCAGTAGTTTGGGGCGAACCTCACTTTCGATCGTGCGCCCCATCGCTTCTTGCACAAAGTGCCTAGCTCTATCGAACCCACCAAAGCTGACCAACACAAAAAGTGTAATCAGGGTAATAGAGACCAAGGTCTCGATCGACTGACTGGAGAGCACTCGATCATAGAGACTGAGCATGTAGAGCGGCTGCGCCAGACTGATGATCGAGAGCATCATGCTGAGCAGGGTCAGCACAAAGAGCTTACCGCCCCAGAGTGAGATCAGCGTTCGCTTCTCCATGATGGCTGCGCCGGGTTACCTGGCCCTACTGATCTGCAAAGTAGGGGTCTTCTGACTCCAACTCATCAGCCAAACCATAGCCCTCTCGCTCCAGAAGTCGAACCTGTCGCTCCAACTGTCCTTTCATCACCTCGATTGCCTTCCCCCGCATCACCTCTTGGTCGACCCGTTGGATCACCCCATGGGCGTGCAGGAACATCCGCAACAGCGAACCACGGAAGAGTCGGGGTGCATACTGCTTACGAATGGGCTTGTTGACGTAGGCACAGATTGCCTCGATCTCGGTGATCATCTCATTGGACCACTCTTCTGCCGACATCTTCAACAAAACTTCACTGGCAAACCGAGCCACAGACTCTCGCACCACCTCATTGGCCCACATTACGTGGAATTTCTCTTTGGTATAGATCGGGAACTGCTTGGTAATTCGATCCACCACCACTTCTCGATCAAACTCGAGCGGGGGGAGATCCAACTCTGCAAGATCGACCGCCTTGGCCCCCTCGATTTTTGCCCCATCACCCAGGTTATAGCAGACTCCACCAACCTCAGTCAGTTTTCGGATCTGCGCCTGCAGGGTATCCTTTTGTTGAATCAACGCCATATCGGTAAAGACTGTTTTACCTTTATTGCCCCGTACCGGAATGGAGAGTTGACGCGGCCGCTGTGGTGCCCAAGCCCCCTTGGCCCGGGGAAGATCGGGGTCGGTGGTACCGAGGTCCACCCCAAGAAGATAGATCTGTTTAACTG
>CAYFOQ010000021.1:5310-10771 GCA_964344735.1 uncultured Piscirickettsiaceae bacterium | reverse complement strand
TGCCAAACGGCGAGCAAATGCAAAGGCGGTATTGGTCACCTGCGGCCCCTCGTTAAACATCACCTGATCGTAGTTCTCTGCAAATACGCCCAGAGGGGAGAGAGCTGGACGAATGAAATAGACGGTATCCTTGAAATAGTTATCGATTCCCGGCCAGATCGTGGTGGTCATCACTGCCCGGACCTTCTTCATCTCATCGGCAAAGCCGTCGGCCTCCAGCTCCTGATGACGCTCCAGAATAGAACTGGCACGTTCGAGGTTACAGTGATAGTCAGGACGAATTCCATTCTGCAGCAACACCCGTAAATTGGAACCACTGGAGATAATGATAAAGCGATCTTGCATTTCTCGCAGTGCATCGATATTGGCTTCTAGCGAGGGACCACTACCAACGATCAATACCGGAGCCCGCAGTTTTTCTGTAGCTCGACCGATGATCCGTTTATCTCCCTGACTCAAATTGCGAAAAGAGTTCTTCATCATATTGTATTCATCGGTCAGGAAGCCAATGAAGCTGGCCATATTGGCCGATTTGGGATCCATCAGCATCTGATGGGCCGCACGCAATACGGTAGAAGGCCCATGGTGAAAGACGTGAAGACCATCCAGCCCTAATAGAGACTGTCCCATGATGTTTCCTTTGACCGACTCATGGAGCATCACAGCATTCTTTTCTACAGTAATCTTGATGGTAGTGCCAATCTCTTGAGCAAACTTCCAGATCTCCTCCCAGTCAACCAACGAAGTAGCGTGGACGAACCCATCCTTGTCTTCGTCGATCAGTAGCAGCATCTTTGGCCGATAGTGCTGTAGCAACGGCAAGATCTGATACCCCGTCCCTACCCCATAGACAAAGAGATAATAGGCTTGCCCCAGAAAGGGTTCACCAAAGGTGATCTCTGCCTCGCGTAAGGCCTCACTTGACTCGGCTAGATAACGTCGATAATGAAAATCTTCTGGACAATCATCATATCTGGATGTGAGCCAGTCTCCACCAAACTTGGGCTCAGGTTCTTCAAACGGTTTTTTTGTGGTCGCCGGTGTTCCAATAACAATTCTGCTGGGGTGCTGGAGAAAATGCTTAACTGCATTCTTTAGCTCCAGTTCAGCATTACCACCATAGACCATCTCACCGTTAGCCTGACGAATATTAACCGCACCATTCTCATCGACCACCAAGTCAGACTTACAGGTGTGCTCATGGATTAACTTATGGAGCACAGGCACTTCTTCCTTCAGGAAGTCCATATTTTGTGCAAACTGCTGAGTAAGCTTATCCATGAATATACCTTTTAAATCAATAAATATCCTAAAACAAAAAAAAAGGGGGGGGGGAACCCCCCCCCCCCAATTCTACCAACGAGCCTGCCTTAAACGTCCAGCAGACTTCCAAGCCATACTGATTACAACAGGGTAATCATCAGACCAGAACCGGTAGTGTTGACGTTGAATGCAGCAGTAATCGCAGTGAAGTCCTTATTAGACAGGGTCACACGCTGGAATCCATCACCAGCAATTGCAGCACTCAAGTCATAGTCACCGGTACCAGCAGCACTAGCGGTTGCCAACAGAATCTCAATGATGGTGTCACCATTGGATGTATAGATCGACAGTGCCTTAGTTGCGGTCGCAACAATACCATCAACTGCGTATGCAGTATATGATGCGGTCGCAATCTGTGCAGTATTTGTGGCTGTACCTGTTGACCAAGCACCAGTAATACCACCTATACCGATCTTGGTGCCAGACTCTACCGCTGCACCACTGAACAGAATAGTGTCCCCTGAACCAATTCCTACGATAGTATCAGTTGTAGTACCAGCTGCTGCAGATACATTAGACAGGATATCTACACGATGTGTCGCAGTGTTGTTCAAGGTAATCTGATCTGCTCCCAGTCCACCATTTACAGTGACTGCACCAAGACCCAACTCGATCATATCCACACCATCAAGACCGACATAGGTACCTGAATGTGCACCAAAGACCGCAGAAGCAACTGAACCAGTATCATTCACACTACTCAGATCGATAGTTACGTTAGAACCAGAGGCCAGCGCACTACCATCAATGTGGTAGGTGAGATTAGAAGAATCAGTAGCCGCTGCACTCAGCGTAAAGTTACCGGTACCGGTCAGAGTAAAGGTAACATCCTGCTCGTTTGCAGTCGCAGCTGACCCCACATCACTCAGATCCAATGCACAAAGACCATAATCCGCAGCGGTACTTCCCATCATCGCATTGATATTAAGGGAGATTCCAGAAACTGCAGTCATGGCACCACCGGTTGCATTCAACCCCGCAATCGAGATGTCACCTGCACCACTCAGCGTAATGGTATCCATCGCCAGAGCACCACTATGAGCCGTAGCACCATCCTGCCCCATATTAATCTCGGTAGCAGTAAACGAAGCACCCGCTGCTGCACCAATGCTCAGAGTATCAATACCACACATGGTGATTGCACTGAAATTCACATCAGCAGAGGAATCTGCTGCAATCGTGACTGAACCCGCTGTGTTGCCGTGAAGTTGAACAGTTCCGGTAAAGGTTACCGTAGCCGACTGGGCAGCACTAACTGTCATATTGGTCGCTACCGCAGTAACACCGGAATTGAAGGCCAATGTCTTGCCTGCACCCGCCATAAAAGAGAGCGTCTGTGCAGTATTGAAGTTGGCCGAATCAAAAGAGAGGCTTCCACTGGCGGCATTCACGGTGATTGCAGTAAAGTCATTCATCGCTAGATCAGAACCA
This sequence comes from uncultured Piscirickettsiaceae bacterium, assembly GCA_964344735.1. Lineage (GTDB taxonomy): Bacteria > Pseudomonadota > Gammaproteobacteria > Thiopontia. The sequence continues at coordinate 8,017 of CAYFOQ010000021.1, read as the reverse complement.
GTGTAGGCTGCAGTGGAGTTGGCGATAATAGTCAAACTACCGGAATTGGCCGACATAGTAATGGTACCGATGGCCATACCACTTGCTGTTGCAGCAGCAGTCTGGAAAGCACTCATCGCACCATTTCCTAGGGACAAGGTCACATCTGAAGCTGCTGCGGCTGTACCATATCCCACGGTGAAGGTATTTGCAGTCGCATCGGATGAGTTAATCGCCAAGGTAGTCATAGCAGAACCTGCACGAGTCAGGCTTACCGCAGTTGTAGTCAACAGGTTAACAGTAGTGACGTCGGTTGCATCACGGAAATCAGCGGTAACCGCAGATCCATCAGCCTGCAGATTCAAGGTTTCAATACCGCTCAACCCAGGACGAAGATAACCACTGACCTTGGCATTTAGGACGTCGGCACCCGCACCACCTGCAACGCTATCGTTGGTAGCAAAGTTTGCAGTCATCGTGATGTTGTCGGCACCTGCACCGCCCATGATATTCAGATTGGCAGCACCATCGACACTAAGTGTCAAATTACCACTCAGCCCAGAGGCATCGATCGCAGTCAGATCCTTAAAATTGTTAGCCCAAGTTGCTGAGGCAAGATTAAGATTAGCGGACCCCGCACCAGAGATAGAGAGCGACTCGATACCAGAGACATCCAACTGTCCAGTCAGACCGTTACCATAATCAGTCTGAACATTCAGCGCCAGAGTATCAGCAGCAGTCAAGCCGGCATCCTCTGTAAACACTAGGTTCGCAGACTGAGATGAACTCATATCCAGCGTCATGCCGTAAGTTGCAGTTGAGGCTGTGGCTGTGGCCAGATCCAGAGCCAGTGTCGAACTCATACCGGCAACGGTAGCGGCAGTAAGGTCCATATTGGTTACAGACAGCACATTATTACCACCCAAAGTAATAGCAGTCTCACCCACCACATCCACCATATTGAAGGTGGCCGTATCGGTACGGTTTGTAATGGTAAGCGTCTCAACCGCTGAAATGATCGGTGCTGCAGCTGTCGCACTTCCAGCAGTGGCCAGCGACGGTGCAAAAGTTACCGTGAGCGAGTCGGTTCCAGCACCACCGGAGATTTCGTCTGTGCTTCCCAATGAACCCAAGGTACCGCTAAACGTATCATCTCCGGAGGTACCGCTCAGAGAGTCGGAACCGGAGGTCAGCGTGTAGGAAGTCCCTGCAGAACTGCTGGTACTGGAGCTAGTCTCAATGCTTGAGATCGTACTATCAATATTCCCCTCTGCAGTGGTAACAGAAGCGGCATCCGAAGTTACGGTAGAGAGCCAGGTACGCGCAGTCGCTGCTGCATCGTCACCGGCATAGGCAACAATCTCAGAAGCCGTATCCAGCGAGTTGGTAAAGCTGGTCGCCGCACTTACCTTATTGGTAATGACGTCTGCGTCACCACCCTGCGCCCCATCGGCAACATTGAGTGCGATCGAAGCAGCAGTCATGGTGCCATTGGCAAGCTGCAGCGCATAGTAGGTCAGACCATCAACGTCAGCATCACGACCAAACTGCTGCTGATAGATAGCGTTAACAATCGCCTCATTAGAGGAACCGCTGTAGAGGGTGGTAGATTCGCTAGAGGTACCGAAGGCGTCGATCATAGCGGTCTTGTCGCCATTCAGATCATTCAAACGCCCTGCCCAGTACTCCAGCCCGGTGGTGTCAGCTGCACGGCCGTAGTAGGCAACGTACATCTTCTGCACTTCACTGTAATAATCACTGATAGCCATTACACGTTTTTCCTTATTTCTCGTTCAACAAAAAAACAAAAACTTAATCGATTAAGCTCATAAATATCATGAGTACAACTGATTCAAACCCAGACGGACTAAGTCAGAATTGGGAGCATTATAGGGATCCCCCCTCCGGTTTTCTGTGACGGCCGTCACAATTGCACCAATCTGTTGTTATTTTTATTCATTGTTTCCTTTTTGCAACAATTGATGTTTTTGCGATACAGGCGTTTTTTTGGGGAGCGGGGAGATGAGAATGTGGCCTTTTATACGTTGGGGGGAAGGAGTGGGTTGGATAGACGCGGGAGGGGTTGGGTAGGGAGCTTGATAGTGGCGGCGATTGTGGCCCAATTGAAGGGAGTGACGGCCTGACGGGCGGCTTGGGTGATTTGGTCGCGAGTGGCGTTGTCGAGTGCCAGTGCAGTGATGATCGCTTGAGGGAATTGGTCTATTTCTGCCACTAGAAGATGGGTCTGATCCTGGAAGGGGAGACCGCGGATCCCGTGGGGGGTGGTGATCAATAGGGCGCCGCTGGCGAGGTAGTCCACCGTCTTGAGATTGGTTCCTGCCCCCTCGGTTACGGGGTTGAGCACACAATCGACTGCCGCCAGGAGCAACTGTTTCTCTCGTTCTGGAACAACGCCGAGCTTGATGAGGTTCTGCGGGACCCTCTTTAATTCGGGTGCACGACAGAGATTCCCCACCAGCAGGAAGTCGATCTCACTCATCTGTTGCGCCATTGCCACAATGGCCTCTGCAGCGGTGATGTTGGGGCCGTGCCAACTCCCCATAAAGAGCACCAGAGAGCGATCGAGCAGACCGCTCACCGAGGCTACTCGACCACGACGCAACCGTGCGGTGAGCTTTGACAACAGCAGACGATGGAGTGGACGTGGGGGACGAAGATCACTATCCAGCCCCAGTCGCCGACGCAGTCCACGCTGATGCTCCCCATC
>CAYFOQ010000021.1:1784-5300 GCA_964344735.1 uncultured Piscirickettsiaceae bacterium | reverse complement strand
GGAGGCTTGCGACTGAGGTCGACCCCGTTGGGGACCAGCTCCAGTCGACTCTCATCGACACCGTAGAGCTGTTGAAAGCGACTCATATCCTGCAGACTACAACACCAGACCGCCTCGGCCTGTCGGGCACACGCCCCCTCGACCTCACGAAGCTGCTGTAACAGGGGGTGCGCCCCCTCCTCCGCCGATAACATCTCCTGTTTGAGATCGATCTCGACATTATGGGCATCATAGATATGAGGGCCACGCCAGAGCTGCTCTACCAGGGGCCAGGTATAAGGGTGTTCGACCACCACCAGGTCGGTCTCGATGGCGAGTTGCATGAACTGCTCGCGCCATGCCGGACTGAGCTCGGGATGGGCCATAAAGGTGAGATCACCGGCAGAGTGGCCCAACTCATCCTCGAGCCTTTGCTGCTGCTCCCAGAAGGGGGCGCTGCGTGGAATCGAGATTTGGCGAAAATGGGGGGTGATCTCCGCCACCTCGACCTGCTGTTGGCGCCCATCGACCTGCGCCAGCAGGGTAATGTCATAATGCTCTGCCAGATGACGATAGAGCTGATAGATCCGAACTCGCCCTCCACTATCGGGCGGAAGAATAGAGAAGGCGTTGGCCACCAACAACCGCAATCGAACTTGGTCGCTCTGGAGAGCATCCAGTGGCACGGTCAAGGCCTGAACCACCGGCCTCCAACCAACCGTCCGGGCTGTTCGTGCCGCGGCCGGACGCATCAACCGCCAGGGCCGAGGGTCGGCGGCGATGGCACGCAGCGCACTGGCCAATGCTCGGGAGGTGGGCGCGACGATCTGTCCGTTTACCCCCGGCTGGATAAATTCGGTCACTCCACCAGCATCCTCCGTGGTGAGCACTGGCGTCCCCTGGGCCATCGCCTCCAGGGTGATCAACCCCATATCCTCATCGTAGGGGAGAAAGGCGACCAGCAGCGCCTGTCGGTAGAGGCGCTGCAGCTGTCGGTCTGAGACGAAACCGAGCAGCTCGATCCCCGGATGTCCCTTGACCCTCTTCTCCAACCGCTCTCGCAACGGCCCATCACCCGCAATTTTCAGCGGCAGGTCGATACCGGACTGGATCCAGCCATCGATCAACAGCTCAATCCGTTTGGCACCATCAAGCCGACTCGCGGTGAAGATATAGCCTCTGCCACCCCCCTTGAGCGCAGGACGCGAGACCAGCGAGAGGTCGGAGGGGTGGTGAATCACCCGCGGCGTGCTCTCAACAGGGAAGTACCCCTCCCGGCCAGCAACGGTCGCTGAAATTGCCAGATGCTCTACAATGGCCTGCCTGGAGAGGGCCACACCATCGAGAAAGTGGACCAACTCCCGAGCCAGCGGCCCCGGAAACTGCAGCAGCGAATCATCAGGATCATCGGCGATCAACCCCTCGACTTGGTCCCAAAATGGTTCCAGGACGGCGTGCTGATGGGGTTGTTGTCGCAACCATTCGATAAAATCAGCCCAGTGGGTAGGCAAGAGATCCAGCTCGAGCCGCACCGGAAGTTCGACGGGATAGGTATCGTAGAGCCCACGCAGACGATGTTGCAGATAGACGAAGTGCTCTGGATGAGGATTGATCCAGGTGGGGTACTTGGTGGTGACAAGACGATCGAAGTGACTCAGATCGTACTCGGCACAGGCACGATAACTCTGCAACAGCTCGGGAAGGGTGGACTCCCGTACCGGGATCTTGATCAACTCGACCTGATGCTCACCACTACGGCCCAGCTCTCGCTGCAGCCCCCACCAGAGCCGCTCGGCACCACCGACGACAAACGGAATCGGGCTTGGGGCGAAGATGGCGATCTTCACGAGGTGGCGCTGTCCCCGGCGGTAAGCCGTTCCACCACAGAGGACCAGTGGATCTTCCTCTGTTCGAGATCCTCTCGTCCCTGCTCCCCCATCTCCCGAGCCTGCGCAGGATGATCACCAATGGTGCTGATTGCCTCGGCGATCGACTCCAGTTCTGGCTGGGTAACCAGACCATTACGACCATCCTCGACAAACTCCAGTGGCCCACCGGAGTCACTACAAGTGATCACCGGTCGCGCCGCCAGCATCGCCTCCAGGGTGACATAGCCGTAATCTTCATCGAGCGGTCCAAACCAGACTGCTGCGGCATGTTTATAGAGGGTGAGATGGGTAGCACGATCGACCCGCCCCAATAGCCGTACTCGATCGCGCAGGTTATGGCGCTCGATCAGCCCCTCCAGCATCTCTCGTTGCCCCCCCTCACCGGAGATCAGCAGCGGAATGCCACTACGTTCAAATCGCATCGCCTCGATCAGCAGGGCCTGACGCTTGAGCGTCTCGAGCCGTCCAGGGGCATAGATGTACCCCTGTGACTCCCCCGATTGAAACTGTTCGGCATGAGGCGGCGGGTGGTAGAGTGGAGTCGCCTCCAGCCCATTGTAGTGTTGCAATCGCTCCGCTACCCGGCGCGAGTTGGCAAAGCGGAGTCGGGCCCGTGCCAATACCCGGCGATCGTAGTCGCTCACCTTGTCACGCAGTCCTTTGAGTTCCGGGGAGGCGTTAGGCTCATCGTAAAGCTCATAAACTGCCCGGTGCTGGTGCATGATCCAGACTCGATGGTTGGGGTGGTCTACCCCGTAGGCGGGAAACTGCAGACTGATCACCTGATCCACCTCATGCCCTTCGGGGCGATGAAGGGGAAAGTGTTCACAATACTCCATCAGCCGTTCAATCTGGGACTCCGGCTGAAACAGAAAGGGGAATCGCAACAGCTCCACCTGGTGGCCCGCCTGCTGTAGCGCCTGATAGAGATTGCGGATGTGATACTCCCCACCTCCACGGGCGAAGGGGACATGATTAGCCGTCAGGATGATCCTCATCCGTTCGCCCCTCGGGTCGCTATAGCGGCAAAATCCTGTGGCCCGCAGAGATGTCCGTTGACCCGCTCGGTCAGTGGATCATTCCCCTTGACCCGAGCCACTTCGGGGTAGGGGTGGAGTCGAATAATCTCGACCTCGACAAAGCCGTGATACTCCAACAGGAAGGTGAGATAGGTGGGGGTAATGGGGTTGCGGTGGGTGGGATCGTGATAGAAGGTATGACTCCCAACCAGCACATTTTCAGGATTGGGGGTCTCGAACAGGATTCGCCCCCCGGGAATGACGACCCGGGCCGCCTCTTCGACCAGATCGACCTGGGTGGTGAAGGGCAGATTTTCAATCAAGTGAAAGGCACTGATTGCCGCCACCGAGCCACTTTCAAGACTCCGCAGTGCCGTCACGGCATCACTGCACTGTGCCGTCAATCCCGCCTCATCACAGTGGTTGACCATCACCGGGTTGGTGTCGACCCCATACGGCTCCACCCCCTGCTCCTGAAGGTGACGCAGCCACTCCCCACGACCACAACCGAGGTCGATGACTCGACCATCCGGCGGGATCGAACCGATCCAGTCCAGATAAGGATCGAAGCGGGCGGTAATCTCAGCCTCTTCCCCTCGACAGGCATCCTCGAAGGCCATGTAGAAGAG
>CAYFOQ010000021.1:0-1774 GCA_964344735.1 uncultured Piscirickettsiaceae bacterium | reverse complement strand
GAGCTGGTAGCGGGGATCCTCTTCTGCACGAGACTCGGTGGCACGCTCATTGGCAACCGGAGACTCACTACGTGCGAGTTCAGCCCGCAGGGCGTTGAGCTCGCTACGCAGCTGCTGTTGGGTCCGCTCGGTCTGTCGACGATCGGCAAACTCCCCCTCCAATGTGGCATTCCGAGCAAGCAACCCCTGCAACCGACTGTGGTGCTGATGAAGCTGGCGAGCCACCTCGTCCCCGTTGGTCACCACCACCTGGTGCTGGTGGATGGTTTTCATCATCTCGCCCTTGAGGCGGATGCGCTGCTCCAGCCAGTCGATCTGTCGTTGTAGCGGAAAGCAGGGCCAGCGCCCCTTGCGCCCCTGGGCCTCCTGCCAACGGGCATCACGCCAGCGCCGCAGAAGCAGCTGTAACAGCCACTTCGGTGGAGCTCGGTAGGGAATGTGACCACCATACTCTCCGGACCGCATCAATAACCAACAGACGACCAGCCGCGGCATCCCCTCTCGGAGCTGAGCGACATAGCTGCTCAAACCGCTCTCATCGGCCGGACGACCGAGAATGATCTTGTAGGCCCCCTTGACGAAGTCGATATCCCCCACCATAAAGATCTCGGCGAAGGTCGAGGGGGTGTAGAGGGTTGTCGGGGAAAGAAATTTCGGGGTTTCCAGCGGGGTCTGATCCGGGTCAGGGCCACGCGTAACGGGGATTTCTGGCTCTCGCTCCAGCTCCCGAAACTGATCGGCCTCATCGGAAAGCCACTGTAGAAGTTGATTGATGTCGGTCTGTTGCATGGGAGGCTCGTTTTTTGGGGCGGGGGTATTTTATCACTGTTGGGTGGGGTGAGGATTCAAAGGCAGAATCATCAGTGATGAGAACTTGGAGAGAACCTACAGAGCCCGCTATAGAGCGGGCCAATCACTCCAGCAACCTCAAAAGAGAGGAGATTATCCTGCCAGTGATGACAGGCCTCGAGATGGTGTTCCCCAGTATGAATGGCGATGGTGATGGTGTACTGTCCCGGGGCGATATCGAGCGGAAAGCTCCAGTGAAGCTGGCGGCGCTCTGCTGCCTGCAGGGAGATCTGCTCTCCGAGTAGATGGCTGTTGGTGCCGTAGATGTCCTGACCGAAACGGTCGCGAATCAGGAAACCGACGGTGAGATCCTCCAGTGGCTGATATCCCTGGATCTCGATCTTGAGGTGAGCCCGCTCTCCACTGGCCAGTACCGCCTTGCCTGACTGCTCACCCTGGAGGGTGGCGGCAATGATCTCGGCGGCACCGGTACCATAATCCTCACCACTCCCGTTCTGTAGAGAATCCCGCAGGGTCATCTCGTCATCGAGCTCTGCCAGAATCCGGTTGTAGCGATTGACCGCCTGCTCCGGGGTGCCATCCATGGCGATCCGCCCCCCTTCCAGCACCAGTGCTCGGCCACAGACCATCTTGACCGCATTGAGATCGTGAGAGACGAAAATCAGTGTGCCACCACTCTCACGGAACGCTCGAATCCGGCTCATGCACTTCTGCTGAAAGTGAGCATCTCCCACCGACAGCGCCTCATCCACGACGAAGCAGTTTGGCTCGGCGTGAATGGCGATGGAGAAGGCGAGTCGCATCACCATACCGGAGGAGTAGGTTCGCAGTGGCTTGTGAATGAACTTTCCCAGCTCGGAAAAGTCGATAATCTCCTGCTGTCGAGCATCGATCTCCTCTCGGGTCATGCCGATCAAAAGACCGTTGGCGAGGATGTTCTGTACTCCGGAGAGTTCGTAGTCGA
>CAYFOQ010000020.1:22211-24356 GCA_964344735.1 uncultured Piscirickettsiaceae bacterium | reverse complement strand
GGCGCGGATTCTTTCAGCACTGGCGGTGGAGGGGGTGTGCGAGCCCTTCTCTCAACAACAGGCGATGGTCTCGTTGGCGCAGAGGGAAGTGGTGCTGTTCTCCGCCGGTACGGGTAACCCTTTCTTTACTACCGATACGGCCGCCTGCCTGCGGGGGATCGAGATTGAGGCCGATGCGGTGATGAAGGCGACCAAGGTAGATGGGGTTTACAGTGCCGATCCCCAGTTGATCCCCAGGCGGTAAAGATCGACCGCATCAGTTACGATGAGGTGTTGGCGCGCGGGCTCGGCGTGATGGATCTCACTGCAATCGTGCTCTGTAAGGCGCATAATATGTCGTTGCGGGTGTTTGATATGACCCGCACCGGGGCGCTGGAGGAGGCGGTGATGAGTGAGTCTGCGGGGACTCTGGTGACTCCCTCGTAGGGAGCTTGAATGTAACTGTTCAGCTTATCTCTGAATCAGTTACAGGAGCTTTGAGTGGTTATACTTGAATAGCGTTATGGGTGGGTTTCGGATCGGGGGAATAACGTTGGTAGATCAGGGAGAGAGCGATGGTTGAAGAGATTATAGAGGACGCCGAGGGGCGTATGGGTAAGAGCCTGGAGTCACTGCAGCATGAGTTGGCCAAATTACGGGCCGGCCGAGCCCATCCCAGTCTGTTGGATCAGATCAGCGTAGACTATTACGGTAGCCCGACTCCACTCAATCAGGTGGCCAATATCAATGCCACCGATCCCCGTACCCTGACGGTCGTGCCGTGGGAGAAGGGGATGGTTCAAACGATCGAGAAGGCGATCATGGAGTCTGACCTTGGACTGAATCCCGCTACCGCTGGAACGACCATACGGGTGCCGTTACCTCCGTTGACCGAAGAACGGCGGCGGGATCTGGTCAAGGTGGTACGACAGGAGGGGGAGAGCGCCAAGGTGGCGATTCGTAATATTCGTCGGGATGCCAATGGGGACTTCAAGGATCTGGTGAAAGAGAAGGAGATCTCCGAGGATGAGGAGCGTCGTGCCACCGAGCGGGTGCAGAAGTTGACCGATCGCCATATTGCCGAGGTAGATCAGCTGATCAAGGGTAAGGAAGAGGATCTGATGGAGATCTGATCGTAACGGTTCAGATTGCCTCTGAAATCCGCTTACCTGCTCGTGTCTAACGGTTTGAAAACTCCGCGCCATATTGCCATCGTTATGGATGGCAATGGTCGCTGGGCGAAGCGTCAGGGGCGACCCCGGTTCTGGGGCCACAAGCGTGGGGTGGAGCGGGTGCGTTCGACGGTGGAGTTCTGTATCGAACATGGGATTGAGGCACTTACTCTCTTTGCCTTCAGTACCGAGAATTGGCGTCGCCCCGAACAGGAGGTGGGGTTTCTGCTCAATCTCTTCATCTCCACACTGGAGCATGAAGTCGAAAAGCTTGATCGTAATGGCATACGGTTGCGCGTGATTGGTGACCTTGATCGCTTTCCCGAACGTCTGCGGCAGTTGGTCGCCATGGCCGAGGAGCGAACCCGGGATAACCGGCGACTTCATCTCAATATTGCAGCCAATTACGGGGGGCGTTGGGATATCGCTTCCGCCGCCCGGAGACTCTGCGAGCAGGTGCAGCGGGGGGAGCTACAACCAGAGGCGGTCGACGAATCCCGGTTGGGACAGGAGTTGCTATTGAGTGATTTGCCGGAACCGGAACTCTTTATCCGTACCGGGGGAGAGCAGCGGGTGAGCAACTTTCTGCTGTGGCAGATGGCCTACTGTGAGTTCTACTTCAGCGAACGCTACTGGCCGGAGTTCGATCAGCAGGCCCTCTCTGATGCGGTGCGCTCCTTTGGTGAACGTCAACGCCGCTTTGGGCGCACCAGCGAGCAGGTCTCCGGAGAATCCTCGTGACGCTAACCACTTTTCAGCAACGCACACTCAGTACCGTGGTACTGGGGCCACTGCTGTTGTGGTCCATCTTTGTCCTCGAGGGAGTCGGTTTTACCATGCTGTTGGCACTTCTGCTCCTTCCTGCTGCCTGGGAGTGGGGACGGATCAGTGGGTTGAGTTCAACGCTATCGTTCGGATACTCCTTGCTACTACTGGTGGGGTTTGCGATCTCCCGAGAACTCTCCCCCCTGTGGGTGGTGGGGCCCGCGCTACT
>CAYFOQ010000020.1:20249-22201 GCA_964344735.1 uncultured Piscirickettsiaceae bacterium | reverse complement strand
GTGGGGCGCCATTCTGGCTACGGAGCTTCCCGCAGAGGGTTCGTGGACTTTTCGATCGTCGTTGGATGCCCTGGATTGGTGGGGTGATTCTGATTCCGGCTTGGCGTGCATTGGAATTGATTCGAGTAGATCATGGTATCGAAGCGTTACTGCTATTGCTGTTGCTGATCTGGATGGCCGATATCGGAGCCTATCTGGTTGGGGTACGGTGGGGGCGGCGGCGGTTGGCACCTCGAGTCAGCCCGGGTAAGAGTATCGAGGGGGTGGTCGGTGGGATGGGCGCAGCGCTCATGCTACTGCTCGGAATGGCTTTTTTCGGGCTGTTATCGCCTCATCCACTCTGGTTGATTCTGTTGGGGGGAGGGGTTGTGGTGATCTTTTCGGTGGTGGGAGATCTGGTAGAGAGCGCCTATAAACGCGAGGCTGGAATGAAAGATTCCGGGCAGCTGATCCCCGGTCATGGTGGGTTGCTCGATCGGGTCGATAGTCTTACCGCGGCTGCGCCTCTCTTTCTGCTGTTGTTGCTGTTGTTGGAACGGTTATGAACGGTTCTCCCCAGGGGGTGGCGGTGCTTGGGTCGACCGGATCGATTGGTCGAAGTACTCTCGATGTAATCTCGCTTCACCCCGATCGCTATCGAGTGGTGGCACTGACCGCACACTCCAGTCTGGATGCGTTGTTGCGGCAGTGCGAACGTTTTCGTCCCCGTTATGCGGTGATTGCCGATGACTCCAGTTACTCACAATTGGCGACCGAACTGGCTACGGTGAGCCCGGAGACCACTCCGCTGGCGGGTGCAGAGGGGCTGGAGCAGGTGGCGGTGCTGGAGGGGGTGGATCAGGTGATGGCAGCCATCGTTGGGGCTGCCGGGTTGCGGCCGACCTTGGCAGCGGTGCGTGCCGGTAAACGGGTATTGCTGGCCAATAAAGAGGCCCTGGTGATGTCGGGAGGGCTATTCATGGCCGAGGTAGCGCGTAGCGGTGCCGAGCTGTTGCCGATCGACAGTGAACATAACGCCATGTTCCAGTGTCTACCAAGGCAACAGCCCTACCGGGATCATGGGGTCGAGCGGGTACTGTTGACCGGCTCCGGTGGCCCCTTCCGTCAGACACCGCTACCGCAGTTATCACAGGTCACCCCAGAGCAGGCGGTGGCCCATCCGAACTGGAGTATGGGACGCAAAATTTCGGTCGATTCCGCCACCATGATGAACAAGGGGTTGGAGCTGATCGAGGCCCGTTGGCTCTTTGGTCTCGAAAGTGATGAGATCGAAGTGGTGATCCATCCTCAGAGTATCATTCACTCGATGGTGCAGTATAGCGATGGTTCGGTTCTGGCGCAGATGGGAAATCCCGATATGCGTACTCCGATTGCCCATGCCCTGGCCTGGCCGGAGCGGATTGATTCCGGAGTGGAGGCCCTGGATCTCTTTGCCGTTGCTCGACTCGATTTCGAACCACCGGAGTGGGCCCGTTATCCGGCATTACGGTTGGCAATGGCAGCGATGGATAGTGGGTTGGGGGGACCGGTGGCACTCAATGCGGCCAACGAGATTGCTGTCGAGATGTTTCTGCAGCGCCGGATCGAGTTTACTGCGATTGCCGCCGTGGTCGAAGAGACATTACAGCAGATTGAATTGCCGGAGAGGTTAGCCACGGTGGAAGATATCCTGATGCTTGATCGTGAGGCTCGACAGCTGGCCCGGCAGTCGATATCGTTGCGTCAATGATCACCGCTGTTATCGCCTTTATTATCGCCATCGGCGTACTGGTTACGGTTCACGAACTGGGACATTTTCTGGTGGCGCGTGCCGTCGGGGTGCGGGTGCTGCGCTTCTCGGTCGGTTTCGGTCGTCCTCTCTGGAGTCGAATCGGACGGGATGGGACCGAATATGTGGTCGCCTCGTTACCACTCGGCGGGTACGTCAAGATGCTGGGGGAGTATGGTGGCGA
>CAYFOQ010000020.1:6612-20239 GCA_964344735.1 uncultured Piscirickettsiaceae bacterium | reverse complement strand
ACTCCTTCGAGTCGAAGCCGCTGGCGGCACGAGCCGCCATTGTGGTGGCGGGACCACTGTTCAATTTTCTGTTCGCCTTTCTCGCCTATGGGGCGGTGGCGATGATCGGTATCTCCGGGTTGAAACCTCAGTTGGGGGGGGTTATCGAATCCTCACCGGCGGCAGTGGCCGGATTGCAATCGGGGGATGAGATCGTGGCGGTCAATGGTACTCCGGTGGTCATCTGGCAACAGGCACTGGAGGAGATTGTCACGGCTGTGGTGGCATCGGATGGGGTCGATCTGGAGGTGATGGGAACTGGGGGAGAGCGACGTCAGCACCGTCTCGAGGCCTCTTTTGGTGGGGATATCCCCGAGGGTGGGGCGTTGTTGCAGGGGTTGGGACTGGAGATCGATCGTCCCCGTCTTCCCCCACGGTTGGGAACACTGGTTTCCGGTGGGGCAGCGGAGGCGGCCGGGCTACAGTCTGGTGATCTCGTGGTATCGGTGATGGCACAACCGGTCTCCAGTTGGGAGGAGTGGGTGGAGTGGATTCAGCGCAGTCCAGAACAGCCATTGGTGGTTCTGTTCGAGCGCGATGGTGTGCCCATGACGCTGGAACTGGTTCCACAACGGGTGGAGCTGGAGACGGGGCGGGTTATTGGTCGGATCGGTGCCGAGGTCGAGCTGGGGGAGTATCGTCGCAGCCATCTGCGTGAACTGCGTCTGGGACCACTACAGGCGCTGATCCATGGGGTCGAGAAAAGCTGGCAGATGAGTTGGCTGACGCTGAGGATGATGGGCCGAATGGTGACCGGGGAGGCCTCGACCAAGCAACTGGGAGGACCGATTACCATAGCCCGTTATGCCGGTAGTTCGATGGAGAGTGGTCTGGTGCCTTTCTTCTCTTTTCTTGGGCTGCTCAGTGTCAGTCTGGGGGTACTCAATCTACTGCCGATCCCGATTCTCGATGGGGGCCATCTGCTCTTCTATCTGTTGGAGTGGGTTCGGGGTGCCCCGCTTTCGGAGCGAGTGATGGGGTTGGGGCAACAGCTCGGAGGGGTATTTCTGGTTGGATTGATGGCATTGGTTCTATACAATGACGTCCACCGTCTGTTGTGACCACTGTCCGGATTGGGGACCTCTTGTAGAAGAATAGCGATATGAATCTGTTGCGTACTCTCCTGCTGTTACCATTGGTACTGGTTTCTGCTGTTGCCACCGCCTTTTCCCCGTTTGTGATCGAGGATATCCGGGTCGAGGGGCTGCAGCGGATCGCTGCCGGTACCATTTTCAACTATCTGCCGCTTAAAGTGGGGGATGAGCTCGATGCTGGACGTTCCGCAGCTGCGGTCAAGGCGCTCTACAAGACCGGTTTTTTCAAGGATGTACGGCTTGAACGTGACGGTAATGTACTGCTGGTCTCGGTGCTGGAGCGGCCTGCCATCGCCTCGGTGCTATTCGATGGCAATGAGGTGATCCCGACCGAGAGTCTGGAAGCGGCTCTCAAGGATATTGGCCTGGCCGAGGGTCGAGTGCTCAATCGGGTGCTGCTTGATCAGGTAGAGGCAGAGCTGCAGCGCCAGTACCTTGCTCTGGGGCGTTACGGGGTAGAGATCGAGACCACCATTACCCCACTGGAGCGCAATCGTAGTGCGATCCGGATCGATATCGATGAGGGGGAGAGTGCCCGAATCCGTCAGATTACGCTGATCGGCAACCAATCCTTCGATCACGATGAGCTACTGTCACAGTTCCAGCTCACTACCGGCAACTGGCTCTCCTTCTTTACCAAGGATGACCACTACTCCCGGCAGAAGCTCTCCGGGGATCTCGAGGCTTTGCGCTCCTGGTATCTTGATCATGGCTTCATCAACTTCGAGATCTCTTCGGCCCAGGTGACCATCACCGAGAATCGACAGGAGATCTACGTCACGGTCAACATGCGAGAGGGGGAGCAGTATCGTGTGGGCAAGGTGGCTCTCCGTGGAAAGATGGTGGTTCCACAGCAGCAGCTGGAGGAGAAGATTGCCCTACAGTCCGGTGCGCTCTTCTCCCGTCGTGAGGTGGCCGCTGCAAGTCAGGAGATCTCTACCCGACTGGGTGAAGAGGGGTATGCCTTCGCCAATGTCAATGTGGTGCCGACGCTCGATGCTGAGCAACGGACCGTCGACCTCGCCTTCCTGATCGACCCCGGTAATCGAGCCTATGTCAATCGCATCAACATCACCGGTAACACCAAGACCCAGGATTTGGTGATTCGAAGGGAGATGCGGCAGTATGAGGGGAGTCGTTACTCGGTGAAGGAGGTGGAGCGCTCTCAGACCCGTATTCGCAAGCTTGGTTACTTTGATGATGTAGCGGTAGATGCTGTCCCGGTACCGGGTAGTTCTGATCTGGTCGATCTCGATGTCAAGATTACCGAGAAGTCGACTGGTAGCATGATGTTGGGATTGGGGTACTCCCAGACTCAGGGAATGGTGTTGAGCACCAATATCAAGCAAGACAACTTCATGGGAAGTGGCAAGCGGATCGATTTTGATTTCAACAATAGCGAAACCGAGACCGCCTATGGCTTTGGCTATATGGATCCCTATTTTACCGAGGATGGGGTAAGTCTGGGGGCCGGGGTTCACTACCGCAAGCGGGACTCATCGGCTGCGGTCAGTACCTATAGCTATGATCAGATGGCGGCCAACTTCGACATCGGACTACCGACCAGTGAGTATGACCGACTCTTTCTCAGTTTTGAACCACAGCGTCTTAGTAACACGGTTTGTGGAGCAATCCAAGGAAGCGCCTGTAACGATTTTCTCGCCAGGGAGGGGAACGCCTTCAATGTGCTCGAGTTGCGAGCCAGTTGGAGTCATGACAGTCGTAACCGAGCGATCTTCCCGGATCAGGGGGGCTACCAGCGGTTCCACGCCGAGATGGGAGCTCCGGGTGGAATTGAATACTATAAATTGGGGTATCGTCAGGACCACTTCTTCCATCTCACCGATCGCTACACCTTGCTGCTCAAAGGGGAGATTGGCGTGGGAGATGGCTACGGAGGACAAGAGACGATTCCCTTCTTCAGTCGTTATTTTGCAGGTGGTGAAAGTTCTGTTCGTGGCTTTGCCGGAAACTCGCTGGGGCCGAAGGACAGTATCAATAACGCGGTGGGTGGAAACATGAAGGCAGTACTCAACGCTGAAATGATCCTGCCGATCCCCTTTATGGAAGATTTCAAGTCGACTCGGATCAGTGGCTTCATCGATGTCGGCACGGTGGCCAATAGCGTTGGAGAGTTTGGTGAAGAGGCGCGGAGTTCGGTAGGGCTCAGTGCCAAGTGGGTCTCGCCGGTGGGACCGATGTCCTTCAGTTACGGTATTCCGCTCAATGACAAGAGCGGTGATGATCTGGAAGCGTTTCAGTTTCGTCTGGGGCAGATGTTCTAGCCTGCTAGCAGTGGCCAGGTTGGGGTGATGGGGGTGCCGGTTGTCGAAGAGGCAGGAGGGGGTGATGGATGAGAGTGCAAAGAATGGTTATAGGGTTTGGAGAATGGAGAGCGTGAGCAGAATGGGATCGATTCGGAGTGTAGTACTGGGAGTGATCGCCCTGACTCTGGCGACAGTGGCGGGGGCTGAGGGTAGCAAGATCGGCTTCGTCAATATCAATCTGCTGCTGCAGAAGGTTCCGCAGGCCACTGAAGCAGCTGCCCGACTGGAGAGTGCCTTTCGTGATCGCAAGAATGATATCCTCGGGTTTCAGCAGAAATGTAAGGAGATGGAGGAGGAGCTGAAGCGAGAGGAGTTGGCGATGAGTCAGCAACAGAAGCAGAAGGAGTTGCGTCGAATTCGCTCCTGCAGCAGTGAACTCAAGCTGATGGATGAGGAGTATGGGGCCGATCTTCGTATCGCCCAGGCTGAGGAGCTGCAGAACCTACAGAAGCTGGTCTACAAGGTGATCGACGAAATTGCCAGGGCCGAGCGGTATGACCTCATCGTCAATGAGTCGGTTATCTTCGCTTCACCCCAGGCAGACATCTCACTCAAGGTGCTCCATCAGCTCGAAGAGCAAGCACTGCAGAGTTCGACTGCAGCTACCCCCTCTCCCGCTAAGCCCTGAGCGGACGCCATGGCGAGCGGGAGCTGGGGACTGGCGGAGGTCGCACAGCAGATTGGCGCCGAACTGCAGGGAGATCCGGAACAGCGGGTCTCGGACATCGCACCGTTGGATCGTGCCAGCACCACCGAAATTGCATTTTTTAAGGGGGGAGGGTATCTCTCTCGGTTGGAGAAAACGGCTGCCGCAGCGGTGATTCTATCTCCGGATCAGGCTCAAAACTATGCCGGCAATCGACTGTTGATGGCTGATCCCTACCTGGGGTATGCGCGGGCTGCCGCACTCTTCCATCCCTATCGACTGGAGCGACGGGGGGTTGACCCCACCGCCGTAGTGGACGCTACAGCAGTCGTTGCGACGGATGCTTGGGTTGGACCTGGTAGTGTGGTGATGGCGGGTGTTGAGATTGGCTCCGGGGTCGAAATTGGACCCGGTTGCTGGGTTGCCGAGGGGTGTCGGATCGGGACCGGTAGTCGTTTGTTGGGGCGGGTTTCGATGTTGGCCGGTACCGTGGTGGGAGAGGAGTGTATCATCCATCCCGGCGCAGTACTGGGGAGTGATGGATTCGGCTTTGCCAACGATGCCGGACGCTGGGTCAAGATTCCGCAACTCGGGCGAGTCGTGATAGGAGACCGGGTGGAGATTGGGGCCAACACAACGATCGACCGAGGGGCTTTGGAGGACACGGTGATCGCCGACGGCGTCAAGCTCGATAATCTCATCCACATCGCTCACAATGTCCAGGTGGGCGCAGACTGCGCTATGGCGGCAATGGTGGGGGTAGCTGGCAGTACCCGGATTGGCTCCGGAGTGAGGTGCGCCGGGCAGGTGGGAATCTCTGGACATCTCGAAATTGCTGCCGGGAGCCACTTTACCGCTCGTACGTTGGTGACCCATTCGATCCAGCATCCTGGAACCTACTCCTCAGGGACCACCGTGGATGAGAACGTCCGTTGGCGGCGGAATAGTGTGCAGTTCAAGAGACTGAATGATTCGATGAAGCACCTGCGTGCGCTTGAGAAGAGATTGAAACAGCTTGAGGTTGAGGCGCAGGGAAGACAGGAGTGTGAACAGTGAACGAGATGGATATCAATGCGGTGATGCGGCATCTACCCCACCGTTACCCCTTTTTATTGGTGGATCGGGTCGTCGATTATGAGGCCGGGAAGTTTCTCCATGCGATCAAGAATGTCACCATCAATGAACCCTTCTTTCAAGGTCACTTTCCCCATGTTCCAGTGATGCCTGGGGTGCTGATCATGGAGGCCTTGGCTCAGGCGACCGGGATTCTCTCCTTCAAGACTACGGGGGAGCTACCCACCGAGAGCTCCCTCTACTACTTTGTCGGTATCGACAAGGCCCGTTTTCGTCGTCCAGTCTCTCCCGGTGATCAGTTGCAGTTGCAGGTCGATCTGACCCGCCGGATTCGTGATGTCTGGAAATTCGATGGTCGGGCGCTGGTGGGGGATGAAGTGGTCGCCAGTGCCGAGCTGATGTGTGCGGAGAAAGAGATCACCTCGTGATTCATCCAACCGCTATCGTCGATCCCGAGGCTCGTCTCGCCCCCGGAGTGGAGGTGGGCCCCTATGCTGTGATCGGGGCTGAGGTGGAGGTGGGTGCCGAGAGCCGCATCGATGGTCATGCGGTGGTGCAGGGGCCTACCATCATCGGTGAACGCAACCGGATCCATTCGTTCGCCGCTATCGGGAGTGATCCTCAAGATCTCAAGTATCAGGGGGAGCGGACCACTCTGGAGATTGGCGACGATAACACCTTTCGTGAGTGCTGTACCATCAACCGGGGAACCGGTAGTGGTGGTGGCGTGACCCGTATCGGCAATCATAATCTCATCATGGCCTATGTCCATGTGGCCCACGACTGTATTCTCGGAGACCATATCATCCTGGTCAACAACAGCTCGCTGGCGGGCCATGTTACCGTGGAGAACCATGTCACTTTGGGGGGCTTTACCCTGGTGAGCCAGTTTCTCACCATTGGTGCCTACTCTTTCTCTACGATGGGAAGTGCCATCAACAAACATGTTCCCCCCTATATTCAGGTCTCCGGAAATCTCGCCCGCGCGGTCAGTCTCAACAATGTCGGTCTCAAGCGGAACGGTTTCGGGGGGGAGGCCAGGCAGGGGATGAAACAGGTGTTCAAGTGGCTCTTCAAGGGACGTGAACCCCTGATCGAAGTGGTGGGGAAGATTGATCGATTGGCACAGCAGCAGCCAGAGGTGGCGCGGATGGCCGATTTTATCCGGGCCCAGGAACAGAGCCGGGTTGCTATTCTGCGTTGAGTGCCGGTATGGTGGCCTCGATCATGTTCAGTGTGGGTGAGCCATCGGGCGATCTTCATGCGGCCCATCTATTGAACCTGCTCTCCCATTGGGATCAACCCCCACACTGTTTCGGGATGGGGGGAGAGCGGATGTGTCGTCACTCCTTCGAAGCGGTAGTGAGAAGTGAGGAGATGGCGGTAATGGGGCTGATGGAGGTGATTCGGGAGTATCCACGGCTACGGCGAGTTTTTCGACAGATGGTTGTGCTGTTACAGCAGCGTAGGCCCGATCTACTGATTCTGGTGGACTATCCAGGATTCAATTTGCGTCTGGCCCGGGTTGCACACCGAATGGGCGTGAAGGTGCTCTACTACATCAGCCCCAAGGTGTGGGCCTGGGGGGCCGGGCGGGTGAGACGGATGGTCCGGGATATCGATCATATTGCGCTGATTTTCCCCTTTGAGCAGGAGATCTATCGTCAGGCTGGATTGCCGGCGACCTATGTCGGCCATCCACTGGTGGGAGAGGTCTCCTGTGATCGGGAGGTGGCAGATCTGCGGCAACAGTGGGGGATCCCTATCGATCGTCCAGTGGTGGGGCTACTGCCGGGAAGTCGCCCTGCGGAGGTGCGGACACTACTCCCGGCACTGCTACGGCTGGCGGAAAGCCTTGGCGGTGAATCTCCAGAGATCATCTTCCTGCTCTCTCGGGCGGAAGGGGTGGCACCCGCCCTTTATCAGGCGGTAGCCACCGCTGCGGTAGAGATTATCGAAGTGAGTGGTGATACCCACTGTCTCATTCGGAGCTGTGATGCTGTGGTCACCGCCTCCGGTACCGTCACTCTGGAGATCGCACTACTGGATCGACCGATGGTGGTGGTCTATCGGATGGCTGCACTCAGTTATGCCATCCTCAGTCGATTACTGCGAAGTCGCTGGATCTCTCTAGTCAATATCATCGCCGATCGGGAGGTGGTCCCAGAACTGCTACAACAGGCTGTGGAGCCGGAACAGCTGTCACAGCAGCTGCGTCCACTGCTGCAACCTCACAGCGAAGTTCGTATCCGACAGCTTCAAGGGTTGGCAGAGGTTCGGCAACGGCTGGGAGAGGGACGGGCGGCAGAGCGGCTGGCGACATTGGTGGCGGAGATGGTGCGATGAGAGTGGCCGGTGTGGATGAGGCCGGTCGTGGTCCTCTGGCGGGGCCGGTCGTGGCGGCGGCCGTAGTGCTGCCGGAGGATCACGGGATTGTCGGGATCACCGATTCCAAGCGACTCTCCCCACGGCGACGGTTGCAGTTGGCGGTGGAGATCCGTCGCTATGCCCTGGGGTGGGCAGTGGCGGAGGCGAGTCACGAAGAGATCGATCATCTCAATATTCTCCAGGCAACACTGCTGGCGATGCAGCGGGCGGTGGCCGGACTGGAGATTGAGGTGGATCGGGTCGAAGTGGATGGTAACCGTACGCCGCAGCTGCAGCAGCCGGTGGTGGCAGTGGTCAAAGGGGATGCCCGGGTCGAGGCGATCGCCGCGGCCTCCATCCTGGCCAAGGTAGACCGTGACGAGAAGATGATGGCGCTCCATGCCCGCCATCCGCACTACCGTTTCGATGCCCATAAAGGGTATCCAACCCCACTCCATCTGCAGTTGTTGCAGCAGTATGGGCCGTTACCAGAACATCGCCGCTCCTTTCGCCCGGTTGCCCGGCTGCTACAGCAGCGTTTACCTGAGGAGGGGTAATGGGCTTTGTTCACCTTCGGGTTCACAGTGAATATTCGTTGGAGAATGGTCTCGTCCGGCTCGAACGCAAGGGAGAGAAGAGCCCGTTGATGCGGGCGGTGAAGGAGGGGGGGATGTCGGCGGTGGCGCTGACCGATCTTGGAAACCTCTTTGCAGCGGTACGGTTCTATCGTGCCGCCATCGCCGTTGGAGTCAAGCCGATATTTGGGGTGGAAGTACGGTTACAGCACTCACAGGAGAAGCGTGAATCGAGCCGTATGGTGCTGTTGGCACAGAGTGAGACCGGCTTTCACAACATCAAGAAGTTGGTTTCACGCTCCTACCTGGAGGGGCAGGTGCAGGGGGTGGCGCATCTGCAGCGAGCGTGGTTCGATGGGCACTGCGATGGGGTGATCGCCCTCTGTGGTGGACGTAGTGGTGAGATCGGTAGGCATCTGCTTGCCGGGGATCAGGAGCAGGCCGAGCGCGCATTGCGTTACTGGAGTGAAGCTTTTCCGGGAAGGTTCTATCTCGAGGTGCAGCGTACCCATCGCCCCGGGGATGAACATTGGCTACATGGTGCAGTAGCGCTGGCTGAAAAGACGGGGCTACCGGTGGTGGCGACCAATGATGCCCTTTTCCTCACACCGGAGGAGTTTGAGGCCCATGAGGCTCGGGTAGCGATATACAGTGGTCGAGTATTGGCAGATCCACAACGGCCGCGAGACTATAGTGTGGAGCAGTCCCTGAAATCGGCGGTCGAGATGGAGGCGCTCTTTGCCGATCTGCCGGAGGCGTTGGAAAACAGTGTCGAGATCGCTCGCCGCTGTAATGTCGAGTTGGCGCTTGGCAAGAGTTATCTCCCGGAGTTTCCCACCCCTGGTGGCATGGGGGTGGAGAAGTACTTTCGTCAGCAATCTGCGGCCGGGTTGGAGCAACGGCTGCTGCAGCGCTTTGGTAGTGCCGTCGAGGTGGATCACCATCGTGCCCCTTATGATGAACGGCTTCAGATCGAGCTCGATGTGATCTGTAATATGGATTTTCCCGGCTACTTTCTTATTGTGGCCGACTTTATCGGTTGGTCGCGTAAGCAGAAGATTCCGGTCGGACCGGGGCGAGGCTCGGGGGCCGGCTCCTTGGTGGCCTACTCCCTTGGAATCACCGATCTCGATCCACTGCAGTATGAGCTGCTGTTTGAACGTTTTCTCAATCCTGAGCGGGTTTCAATGCCCGACTTCGATATCGATTTCTGTATGGATCGTCGTGATGAGGTGATCCAGTACGTGGCGGAAACCTATGGGCTGGATCGGGTTTCTCAGATCATCACCTACGGTCGCATGAATGCCAAAGCGGTGGTGAGAGATGTGGGGCGGGTGTTGGGGCACCCCTATGGCATGGTAGACCGGATCGCCAAACTGATCCCTTTCGACCTCAAGATGACCCTGGAGAAGGCGTTACAGGAGTCGGATGAGCTGCGTCAGCGTTACGAAGATGAGGAGGATGTCCATGATCTGATCGATCTGGCGCGGGCACTCGAGGGGCTGGCTCGTAATGCTGGAAAACATGCCGGTGGGGTGGTGATCTCTCCCTCCGATATCAATGATTTTTCTCCAATCTACTGCGAATCCAATGGGGCTGGGTTGGTCACTCAGTTCGATAAGGATGATGTCGAAGCGGTGGGGTTGGTCAAGTTTGACTTTCTTGGGCTACGCACTCTCACCATCATTGACTGGGCGCTGGGGATGATCAACCCCACACGCACCGCACTGGGTGAGCCGCCGCTACTGATCGAGGAGATCGATCTGCAGGATGCCGCCACCTTCGAGTTGCTGCGCAACTGCCAAACCACGGCGGTGTTTCAGCTCGAGTCGACCGGAATGAAGGAGTTGATCGGTAAACTCAAACCGGACTGCTTCGAGGATATCATCGCGCTGGTCGCGCTCTATCGTCCGGGGCCGATCGAATCGGGGATGGTCGACAATTTCATCAACCGCAAACATGGGCTAGAAGAGGTCAGTTACCCCGATCCCGAATATCAACATGCTCTATTGCAGCCGATTCTACAGCCCACCTATGGCGTGATTCTCTACCAGGAGCAGGTGATGCAGATCGCCCAGGTGCTGGCTGGTTACTCCCTTGGAGGGGCCGATTTGCTGCGGCGGGCGATGGGGAAGAAGAAGCCGGAGGAGATGGAGAAGCAGCGGGTCACCTTTGGGGAGGGGGCGGCTGCGGCCGGGATTGACCCCAAATTGGCGATGAAGATCTTCGATCTGGTGGAAAAGTTCGCCGGTTACGGCTTCAACAAATCCCACTCGGCCGCCTATGCCTTGGTCTCTTACCAGACCGCCTGGCTAAAGGCTCACTATCCGGCACAGTTTATGGCGGCGGTGCTCTCTGCCGACATGGATAACACCGACAAGGTGGTCACCCTGATCGAGGAGTGTCGTTCACTACAGCTGCGCATCCACCCCCCGGGAATCAACCATAGTCACTACCGCTTTACGGTGGTCGAGAGTGAAGAGGGACGGAATCATGATGTGGTTTATGGCCTCGGGGCCATCAAGGGGGTTGGTGAGTCGGCTATCGAGGGGATCATCGTCGAACGCGAGCAGAACGGCCCCTATCTGGATCTGTTCGACTGTTGCCGCCGGATCGATCTGCGTCGGGTCAATCGCCGGGTGCTGGAGTCGCTGATTCGAGCCGGAGCCTTCGATGAGATTGCTCCGGTGTTGGATGGGCGGCCAAGATACGACAGTCGGGCAACCTTGATGGAGTCGCTTGGAGATGCAGTGCTGGCGGCAGAGCAACACTCCCGGGATCTCGAACAGGGGCAGGGAGATCTCTTTGGGGCACTGGAGTCGGCGAGTGAGTCTCAGGAACATGCGGTTCATGCCGTCCGTTATCGTCTCACTCCTCCCTGGCGGGAGGATCTGCGGTTGATGGGAGAGCGGGAGATCCTCGGACTCTATCTCACCGGTCATCCGATCGATCAGTACGAGCCGGAGCTTTGTCATTTCGTCAATCAGCGGCTCAATGGGTTGATCGCAGACCGTAGCCGGATGGTAACCATTACCGGACAGTTGATCTCGTTGCGGGTGGTGCGGACCGGCTCAGGGCGACAGATGGCGATTCTGTTGCTGGATGATCGTACCGGCCGTTTCGAGACGACCCTGTTTGACGCCGAATATGAGCGTTATCGTGAGTTGTTGGAGGCGGATACGATTCTGGTTCTGCAGGGGGTAGTGACCGAGAACCACCACAATGGGGGATTACGACTCAAGATCGAGCAGCTCTGGAATCTGGATGGTGCCCGTGCCACCTTTATGCGGCGATTGCGATTGAGACTGCAGCAAAGTCAGTTGGTGGGGGAGCATGGGGTGCGGTTCCGGCAGTGGCTGCGTTCCCACTGCGAGGGCAACTGTCCAATCCGGGTAGATTATCGGGGGGATGGGGTCGAGGCCGCTGTCGACCTCGGTCCGGAGTGGCAGATTCTCCCCGACAAGGGGATACTGGAGCAGTTGCGAGAGCGGTTGGGGGAGGAGGCGGTGGTTCCCGAGTATGTTTCAGGGGTAGTCTGAATGGCTACTTGATGTATAGTAAGCGTGATCCGTAATGATCCATGAAGGCAATCTGAATCAGTTACAGGCCCCCTGAATAGTTACAAGGCAATAGAGAATCCCGACCGATGAACATCAATTTTCTCGAATTTGAACAGCCCATCGCCGAGCTGGAGGCGAAGATCGAAGAGTTGCGTTATGTCGGAGATGATAGCGAAATCAATATTAGTGATGAGATTGAAAATCTCAGAAAGAAGAGCCGAGAGCTGACTCGTGAGCTCTTCTCATCGTTGACCTCATGGCAGATCTCGCAGTTGGCACGTCACCCTCAGCGACCCCACACCCTCGATTATATCGAACGGATCTTTACCGATTTTGAAGAGCTACATGGTGATCGTGCCTTCGCCGATGACAAGGCGCTGGTCTGTGGGCTGGCACGGCTTGATGGCACGCCGGTGGTGGTGATCGGTCATGAGAAGGGGCGGGATACCCGGGAGAAGGTGGAGCGCAACTTCGGCATGCCAAGGCCGGAAGGGTACCGTAAGGCGCTACGACTGATGCAGCTGGCGGAACGTTTCCGGCTACCGGTGATCACCCTCATCGATACCCCGGGAGCCTATCCCGGAATGGGGGCTGAGGAGCGTGGGCAGAGTGAGGCGATCGCCCGCAACCTGATGGAGATGGCCAAACTCCGCACCCCGGTCATTGCAACGGTAATTGGAGAGGGGGGCTCTGGCGGTGCGCTGGCCATCGGTGTGGGAGATCGGGTCAACATGATGGGATATAGCACCTACTCGGTGATCTCCCCGGAGGGGTGTGCCTCGATCCTGTGGAAGAGTGCAGAGAAGGCCTCCGATGCCGCAGAGGCGATGGGGCTGACAGCGCCCCGTTTGAAGGAGTTGGGTTTGATCGATACCATCATCGAGGAGCCGATCGGGGGCGCTCACCGGGAACCGGAGAGTGCCGCTCAGGGACTCAAAGCGGTGCTGATGGAGCAGTTGGCCGAGCTGCAGTCGATCGAACTCGACACCTTGGTGGAACAGCGCTACCAGCGGCTGATGTCTTGCGGCCACTATACCGAGAGGTGATCCGCAGTGGGGGTTACCCCGCAACAACTGCTGCCGTTCTTCTCCGACCATCCATTGCAGGGACGTTGCTGGGTTGCCTGTAGTGGTGGTGTCGATTCCACGGTACTGCTCCATCTGCTAGCCGAGCTGCAGGCGATCGACGCCCTTCCTTTTGAACTGGCGGTGGCCCATGTTCACCATGGATTACATCCCGAGGCTGACCATTGGGCCGAGCAGTGCCGGCAACAGTGTGATCGTCTTCAAATACCCTTTACCCTCTGTCGCGTCGATGGTCGTCCTGCGGCCGGAGAGTCGCCGGAGGCGGCAGCCAGGACCGCTCGATATCATGCGCTCGAGGCGCTTTTACGGCCGGGAGAGGGGGTGGTGACGGGACACCATCAGCAGGATCAGGCCGAGACCTTTCTGTTACATGCCCTGCGAGGAGCCGGTATCCGGGGGCTGGCGGCGATGGCGGCAGCACGACCACTGGGTGAGGGGTGGTTGTTGCGGCCACTGCTCGAGTTTTCGCAGGAGGCGATTCTCTGCTACGCTCGAGAGCAGAAGCTGAAGTGGGTGCAAGACCCTTCCAATCATCGCCTTGATGCCGACCGCAACTATATTCGTCATCGGCTGATGCCACTACTGCAGCAGCGTTGGCCGGCAGTGAGCGCCACCCTTGGACGCTGTAGTCGACACTGTGGTGAGGGGGAGGCATTGTTGCAGCAGTGGGGAGAGCAGTTGATCGCCGATATCGAACCCGGAGATCCGCTTCCCCTCTATCCGCAGGAGGCGTGGTCGCAGTGCAAGCTGAGAGTTCGCCACTGGTTACGACAGGGTGGGATCTCCGTCCCGACTACGGCCACTCTGGAACGTATTCGGACGGAAGTGATGACGGCCCGGGCTGATGCCGAGCCGATGCT
>CAYFOQ010000020.1:1173-6602 GCA_964344735.1 uncultured Piscirickettsiaceae bacterium | reverse complement strand
GCGGGTGAGACTTCGACGCTATCGGCAACAGCTCTATCTATTGTCAGAGAGACCGATGGTGGATCGGGATGCGGTACGTTGGAATTGGCAACAACCACTACTGCTGGCGGAGGACGGATTACAGTTACGGGCCGAGCCAAGCGTGGGGGAAGGGGTTTCCCGGGCGCGACTGCAGCAAGGGGTGGTGACGGTTCGGTATCGCCAGGGGGGGGAGCGGTGCCGGCCTGCAGGTGTGGCTCACCACCGTCTCAAGAGCCTGCTACAGGAGTTGGGGGTACCACCGTGGGAACGGGGATCGATCCCGTTGCTCTATCTCGACGATCAACTGATCATGGTGGTGGGGTATTTCATCTGCGCCGGGTATGGGGCCGAAGCGGAGGAGGCCGGGGTGGAGATCTTGCTTGAAGCGGTGCATTAGCCCGAGGGGTGGGGTACAATTGCGCGCCATGAATCGGCCCCACCACCGTTTGATGGAGTGCGAATGACCCGATACATCTTCATTACCGGCGGGGTTGTCTCGTCACTCGGCAAAGGGATTGCAGCCGCCTCACTGGCGGCAATTCTTGAGGCACGTGGACTCAAGGTCACCTTGATGAAGCTCGATCCCTATCTCAATGTTGATCCGGGCACGATGAGCCCGTTTCAACACGGTGAGGTGTTCGTCACCGAGGATGGTGCCGAGACCGATCTCGATCTGGGCCACTATGAACGTTTCATTCGTACCCGGATGACCCGTAACAATAACTTTACCGCTGGCCAGATCTACGACAGCGTGTTGCGCAAGGAGCGCCGTGGGGACTACCTGGGCAAGACCGTTCAAGTGATTCCTCATGTCACCGACGAAATCAAGCAGTCCATTCTGGCCGGATCGGAAGGTACCGATGTGGCGCTGATCGAAATCGGTGGTACGGTGGGAGATATCGAGTCGTTGCCGTTCATGGAGGCGATTCGGCAGATGGGACTCAAGGTGGGCGGTGACCGGGCACTCTATGTCCATCTTACGCTGCTACCGTGGATCGCTACGGCCGGAGAACTCAAGACCAAGCCGACCCAGCATTCGGTCAAGGAGCTACGCAGTATCGGAATTCAGCCCGATATTCTGATCTGTCGTTCCGATCGCCCCCTGCCGGAGGGGGAGCGTGAGAAAATCGCGCTCTTTACCAATGTCTCTGACCAGGCCGTATTCTCCGCCACGGATGTCGATAGTATCTACCAGATTCCGTTGCTCTTCCACCAGCAGGGGCTGGACCGTATCGTGGTGAAGAAATTCCGTCTCGAAGAGCTGCCGGAGGCCAATCTCAGCGAGTGGGAACGGGTGGTGCAAGACCAGCAGAATCCACGTCATGAGGTGACCGTCGGCATGGTTGGGAAGTACATG
This sequence comes from uncultured Piscirickettsiaceae bacterium, assembly GCA_964344735.1. Lineage (GTDB taxonomy): Bacteria > Pseudomonadota > Gammaproteobacteria > Thiopontia. Next base: position 5,224 of record CAYFOQ010000020.1, on the reverse strand, counting down.
GATCTAACCGAAGCCTATAAGTCACTCTCGGAGGCGCTGATTCATGCCGGAATCCACACCGAGACTCGAGTCTCGATCCAATATATCGATTCCGAGGCCCTGGAGAAGGGGGATCTCTCTACCCTGGAGGGGCTGGATGCCGTGTTGGTTCCTGGAGGTTTTGGTCGCCGTGGGGTGGAGGGCAAGATCGTTGCGGTACGCTATGCGCGCGAGAATCGTGTTCCCTACCTCGGAATCTGTCTCGGGATGCAGGTGGCGGTGATCGAGTATGCCCGCCACGTGGCCGGTATGGAGCGGGCACACAGTACCGAGTTTGATGTCGATACCCCCTATCCGGTGGTGGCTCTGGTGACCGAATGGGAGGCGGCGGATGGTTCTATCGAACAGCGTGATCTCGACTCCGATCTGGGCGGAACCATGCGCCTGGGGGGGCAGCTCTGCCATCTTGGTGAAGGAACCTTGGCACGCAAGCTCTACGGCTCTGAGCAGGTGGTTGAGCGTCACCGCCACCGCTATGAGGTCAATAGCCAGCTGGCATCGCAACTGGAGAAATTTGGAATGGTATTCTCCGGACGCTCGGCGGATGGTGAGTTGGTAGAGATGGTGGAGTTGGACGATCACCCCTGGTTTGTTTCCTGTCAGTTTCATCCCGAGTTTACTTCGACCCCTCGAGATGGGCATCCGCTTTTCAGTGGCTTTGTCACCGCGGCGTTGCACCATCAGCAGATCAGGAGGTGACGGTCATGGAGCTGTGTGGTTTTGAAGTCGGACTCGATTGCCCGCTATTCTTGATTGCTGGCCCTTGTGTGATCGAGAGTGAACAGCTGGCACTCGATACTGCCGGTCGGTTGAAGGAGATTACCTCCACGTTGGGGATCCCGTTTATCTACAAATCCTCTTTTGACAAGGCCAATCGTACTGCACTCTCGAGTTATCGTGGTCCCGGTATCGAAGCCGGATTGCAGATTCTGGAGCAGGTGAAACAGCAGGTCGGGGTGCCGGTGTTGACTGATGTCCATGAAGATACTCCGCTAGGGGAAGTGGCAGCGGTGGTTGATGTGCTGCAGACTCCCGCATTCCTCTGTCGCCAGACCAATTTTATCCAGGAGGTTGCTCGTCAGGGCCGGCCGGTCAATATCAAGAAGGGACAATTTCTCTCCCCCTGGGAGATGAAGCGGGTGACTGAGAAGGCTCGAGCGACCGGTAATGAGCAGATCATGGCGTGTGAGCGCGGAGTCTCTTTCGGCTATAACAATCTAGTCTCCGATATGCGCTCCCTGGCGGTGATGCGGGATACCGATTGCCCGGTGGTCTTCGATGGAACCCATTCCGTACAGCTCCCCGGTGGACAGGGCGGGAGTTCGGGGGGGCAGCGAGAGTTCGTGCCGGTGCTGGCTCGGGCAGCGGTGGCGGTGGGGGTTTCCGGTCTCTTCATGGAGACCCATCCCGATCCGGATCAGGCCTTGAGTGATGGCCCCAACGCCTGGCCACTGGGAAAAATGGAACCACTGCTGCAGACCCTAATGGCGCTCGACCAGACTGCAAAGCGGGCCGGATTTGCCGAGATGTCGATGCTATAACATATAACAGATGATTGAAATTCGTTCATGCGAGCGCAAGATGAGGGAATTCAGGGGTGAGCTGAACCGTTACGTAACTATTGAGGGAGCTTGTAACGGATTCAGATCGCCTCCCCTCACCCCAACCCTCTGCCAGAGGGAGAGGGTGCTAGAACGCTTTGATCGGGTACCGCTTTTATTCAGCCCCTCCGACTATGCCCCCTCTCCCTCTGGGGGAGGGTTAGGGGGAGGAGAGGCTCCTGAACAGCCACACCGTTACAAATGATTACTGACCATTTTTTGGAGATTGAAGATGTCCGAGATTACTCGAGTTGTTGCTCGCCAGATTATTGATTCCCGTGGGAATCCGACGGTGGAGGTGGATCTCACCACCGCCAGTGGTGCGCTGGGGCGCGCAGCCGTTCCCTCCGGGGCCTCGACCGGTTCTCGCGAGGCGGTAGAGTTGCGTGATGGAGACAAGAGTCGTTATGGCGGTAAAGGGGTGTTGCAGGCGGTGGGCCACGTCAACCGTGAGATCAGTGATTGCATTCGAGGGATGGAGGTGTCGGATCAGGCGGTAATCGATCAGGCGATGATCGATCTCGATGGTACCGCCAACAAGGGACGGCTGGGGGCCAATGCACTGTTGGCGGTATCGCTGGCTGCCGCTCATGCCGCAGCGGCTGAGCGGGGGGTGCCACTCTACCGCTATCTTACCCCGGAGGGGCCCTACCAGATGCCGGTACCGATGATGAATATCATCAACGGTGGTGAGCATGCCGATAATAGTATCGATCTGCAGGAGTTCATGATTCTGCCACTGGGGGCTGGATCCACCACCGAGGCGATCCGCTATGGTGCCGAGGTCTTCCATGCCCTGAAGCAAGTTTTGGGGGGGAGGGGGCTCAACACTGCGGTCGGAGATGAGGGCGGATTCGCCCCCGATCTTCCCTCCAACGAGGCGGCGATCGAGGTGATCCTCGAAGCGGTGGAGCAGGCCGGATTCGTCGCCGGGAAGGATATCTGGATCGGTATCGATGCCGCCAGTTCCGAGTTCTATCGTGATGGCCACTACCATCTCGCCTCCGAAGGGCGGGTGCTGGACTCCAGTGGAATGATCGATGTATTGGAGGGGTGGGTCGATCAATATCCGATCCTCACCATCGAGGATGGACTCGATGAGGGGGACTGGGCTGGTTGGAAGGAGCTTACCGATCGCCTTGGAAAACGGATCCAGTTGGTGGGGGATGACCTTTTTGTCACCAATACCGCTATCCTTTCCGAGGGGATCGAGCAGGGGATCGGTAACTCGATCCTGATCAAGGTCAACCAGATCGGTACCCTGAGTGAGACGCTGGCCGCGATTCAGATGGCCAAGGATGCCGGTTATACTGCGGTGGTTTCTCATCGATCCGGAGAGACCGAGGATGTCACCATTGCCGATCTGGCCGTGGCGACCAGTGCGGGTCAGATCAAGACCGGCTCACTCTCACGCTCTGATCGTATCGCTAAATACAATCAGTTGATACGAATCGAGGAACAGCTCGGAGGGGAGGCCCGTTACCCCGGTTTCGAAGCCTTCTACAACCTTCCTGCTCGTCGAGGCTGATCGATCACTCTCCGCCGCGCTTCTGACGACTAGCCACAATGGATCTTCGATTCTGGGGCATCCTGCTGCTACTGTTGCTGCTGGTGTTGCAGTACCGGATCTGGCTTGATGAAAAAGGGGTGGGGCGATTGCGACAGATGGAGGAGGAGATTATCCGGCAACAGGCACTCAACCGCCAGCTTGAGGCCTGCAATCGCCAGTTGCGAGCCGAGGTGATCGACCTCAAGCAGGGACAAGAGGCACTCGAGGAACGGGCTCGGAGCGACCTGGGGATGGTGCGACCAGGAGAGATCTTTGTTCCATTGATTGGTCATGGCCGCTCTCTGCCATTGTCACATCGACATAGTGCCTGTGAAGAGGTAACTCCGTGATCTGGGGAGTGGTGGCGGCGGCCGGAATCGGTAGTCGCATGGTTGCCGATCGCCCGAAACAGTACCTGCCACTGGCCGGACAGGCGGTAATACAGCATGCGGTAGAGCGGTTGTTACAAGACTCCCGGGTTGTCGGCGTGGTGGTTGCATTGGCGGCTACAGACCACTGGTGGGCACAGTTGCAGTGGGATGAGCCGGAACGGATCTATACCGTGACTGGGGGAGCGGAGCGATCTCATTCTGTCTTCAATGCCTTGCGGTGGCTTCTCCAGCGTGGTGAAGAGAACCCCTGGATACTGGTTCATGACGCCGCTCGCCCCTGTCTGCTAACGGAGGATCTGCAGCGATTGATCGATACGCTGGAGCTGGACCCTCTGGGAGGTATTCTGGCGGCTCCGGTGACCGATACACTAAAACGTGAGGGGGCAGAGGGAGTGATCGAGGAGACGGTGGCCCGATCCTCACTCTGGCGCGCACTTACGCCGCAGATGTTTCGCCTACAGTCGTTGTAC
>CAYFOQ010000020.1:490-1163 GCA_964344735.1 uncultured Piscirickettsiaceae bacterium | reverse complement strand
TGGTCGATCTACACCGTAGCGGAGAGCAGGTGACTGATGATGCCGAGGCGCTGGAGCGTTTGGGGCATCACCCCCGACTGGTTACGGGATCGGCCACCAATATCAAGATCACCCACCCCGGTGACCTCGGAGTTGCTGAGTATATCTTGCGGCAGCAGAGCAGATGAGAATTGGTCACGGCTACGACGTCCACCCCTTTGAGGAGGGGGACCACCTGATGCTCTGTGGCGTGGAAATTCCCCACCATGCCGCGTTCAAGGCTCACTCCGACGGGGATGTGGCGATTCATGCCCTCTGTGATGCACTGTTGGGGGCGGCGGCACTGGGAGATATTGGTGGGCTCTTCCCCGACCACGATCCCCAGCACCGGGATCGTCCCAGTCGTCACTTTTTGCAACAGGTAGTGATCAGACTACAGCAGGATGGGTATCGGATCTCCAATGTCGACCTCACCATTATCGCTCAGCGTCCTCGATTGGCCCCTCATATTGCCCGGATGAGAACCTCACTGGCCCATGAGCTTGGGATCGAAGTGGGGCGCGTCAGTGTCAAGGCGACCACCACCGAGCGGCTCGGTTTCGTCGGGCGTGAGGAGGGGGTGGCGGTCCATGCCGTAGCCCTACTACTGGAGTAGCCAATGTCGATCGATGGAGTGGGTCTGTGGGGAGATACG
>CAYFOQ010000020.1:0-438 GCA_964344735.1 uncultured Piscirickettsiaceae bacterium | reverse complement strand
TCGGAGGGGCTGGGGTTTACCCCGAGGGGCAACGGCCAGCACTAGATGGTCGAGATCGAAAAACGTAACCTCAATAGCGACTGGGTGGCGGGCCGAATCGCACGTCTGGCCGGTGTGAGGCGACGTGATGTCGGTCTGGCTGGCTTGAAGGATCGTCATGCGGTGACTCGACAGTGGTTCTCGGTTGATCTTGCCGGGCGTGAGCCGCCCCAATGGGAGGCATTGAGTGATGGACTGCAGCCACAGGAGCGTATCGAAGTGCTGTCGGCGGCTCGCCACAACCGTAAAATTCGGCGTGGTGCACTGCGGGGCAACTATTTTCGACTCGTATTGCGACAGCTCACTGCGCCGCAGCAGTCGTTGGAGCAGCGACTACGAGAGATCGGGTGTTGACGCCGGAGGAAAAGCGCTGCTATTCGCCGCAGGCCTGTAGCAAAC
>CAYFOQ010000019.1:23400-24567 GCA_964344735.1 uncultured Piscirickettsiaceae bacterium | reverse complement strand
TATCCAACGAGGACACCGCCTCTTCAAATGTGCGAAAAATATTTTACGTTATCGAGAGTTTAGCACAACATATGGCAGTCACCAGCAGTAAAGCGTCTGGTTACCACCGGTCATGGCTCTCACCAGAACAGCTTCAGCCAAAGATTGCGTATAAACCCCCTCGAGGGGATAGGATTAGAGTGATGAGATCCGTTTTAATAGCTGCCCCTCTAGATCATGAAAGGTAAACATCACCCCCTCTTCAGGATCATCAACCAGCACCTGCTTCATGACCTCGAAGTAGTCGGCGATCGACTGCCTTAGCCGTGGGCGATACTCCTGCTCAGTCTGATGATGATCCCATAGATCCCAGACCAAAATACCGACCCCGACAAAAATCCCAAGAAACTTGCCACTCGCATTTCCCGCCAATTTGGCTGCTCCGCTATTGGCCAACTGCTTGACCAGAGGGTTACTGGCGGTTGTCAATGCTGTTCCGGTCGCCTTGGCCATCATTGGCTGTAGGCGTGCGGCCAACATCACGGTCCCTCCAGCAGCGGAAGCGGTGAGTGCTTTCAGTGTGAGTGGAACCTCTCGCCCTCCCTCGGTATCCATTGTGGTAACCGCGAGCCCCGCCAGATAACGCTCCCAATCTGCCACTGGCAGTTGATAACGTTCCGGAATGGCAGCCAATTCGATCCGCAACCGTTCGACATAGTGATTCACCGTCACCTGAACGATTCGCTCCAACTCTAGTTCAGCAATCTGGGGACGAAGTACTCGAGCAGAGAATTGCTGCTGAACCTCCTCCAGAAAACGTTCGGCAGCATCACGCTGGTCGAGTGCCAACTAGTGAGCCAGCCACCACGAGATTGCCCGTAGCCCCAACTTCTGCTGGGTCCAGTAGCCAAAATACCACTCCAGAAAATCCTCATCGACCCGCCTCATTTTGTCACTGACACAGACATCGAGCGGACTCTTTGCCACCTGCTCGGCACTGCCTCGAGCACTGACCAGCGCCTCCAACGTCTCCCGGTCGACCTCATGCCAGGGAATCTGATGAGGAATCGGCTTACTGGACACCAGTATAGATTCTCGACGATCCCCATCGGTGTAGTGCGAAAGATAGCGCCCCAACATAGCCACCATGACCGCCAACACCACGATCCAGAGCAGCGAGATCAGACC
>CAYFOQ010000019.1:0-23390 GCA_964344735.1 uncultured Piscirickettsiaceae bacterium | reverse complement strand
GCACTCGCTGCAACCGCCCCTCTCCTTCGCTCACCCCCTCCGTCATCACACGATCTCTCATCCCCGTTGAGACACAATCCCCCCGTACAATCAACCGCCGCACCAAGAGCAGCCGATTACCCAGCATCCATCCTACTCCGCTTCTCTACGAAGGGTCAATGCACCTCTTTTCAGACGGAGTCAACCTGAATCAGGAGAGGCCGTGGTGAATCATCATGCACCATTTTGGGAATCACAGCGGACCGTTACCGCACTAATATAGTGCATAAATTGCGTCGCCACCTTGTCATACACGTAATTGTTTCAATAAAAACAACATGTTAATTATATGGCATTTAGTTTGCCTCACTGCATTGACGGGCCGTTAAGAGCCAGAGATCCAAAGGAGGGCGAACCATGAAGCCATTACTAATTTACTCTGTTTCTGCAGGGGCATTGCTAAACCCATCGTACAGCTATGCCCTGACTGAAGAGAGCGAGGTTATTCAGGGGAATATCAATATCATCTGGATCTTGCTCTCCGCTGCGTTGGTCTTCTTCATGCAAGGGGGGTTCACCGCACTGGAGACCGGACTGATTCGCGCCAAGAACTCGCTCAATGTGGCGATCAAAAACATCAGCGACTTCATGATGGCAGTGATCTCCTTCTGGATCTTCGGTTTTGCCTTGATGTTTGGGGATTCCATTGGTGGCTGGGTAGGCAGCAGTGGCTACTTTCTCCAGGGTTTCGAAACCCCGGATCACTACGCCTTTTTCATCTTCCAGATGGTCTTTGCAGGCACCGCTGCAACCATCGTATCTGGTGCGGTTGCGGAGCGGATGAAGTTCAAGTCCTATCTGATCGTATCGATCGTGATTACTGCGCTGATCTATCCGGTATCGGGCCACTGGATCTGGGGTAGTGCGGCAATCGATGGGCAGGCTGGATGGTTGGAGGCGATGGGCTTTATCGATTTTGCCGGCTCTACCGTAGTCCACTCCGTTGGCGGTTGGATTGGACTTGCCGGAGCATGGATTCTTGGACCACGCCTGGGACGTTATGATGACCAAGGAGAGCCCATTGAAATTCCTCCACACAATTTAGCGTTAACGACGGTTGGCGTATTCATTCTCTGGTTTGGTTGGTTCGGCTTTAATGGCGGCAGTACGCTGGTTGCCGATGGTAGTGTATCTAAAATCATCCTCAACACGCTGTTGGCTCCAGCTGCAGCGGGTGTCACCTGTCTGTTGATTGCCACTTTTGTTAGTGGACAGGGTTGGATTCGTATAGAAAAAATACTAAATGGTGTGATCGCGGGCCTGGTCGGTATTACTGCGGGTTGTGCGGTGGTGGAACCGATGGGAGCGCTCTGGATCGGGGTTATCTCGGGCATTGTGGTCTATAGTACCGAGTGGATGATGCTGAAGGTGATGAAGATCGACGATCCGATCAACGCGGTGGCAGCCCATGGATTTTCGGGTGCCTGGGGCACTTTGGGACTGGCACTTTTTGCTCCGGTTGAAGCACTGCCAGCAGGCGGCCATTTAGCGCAACTCTGGGTGCAGTTGATCGGAGTAGTCGCCGTGTTTGCCTGGGTCTTTACCGCAGGGGTCATCCTCTTTTCCATCTTGAAGAAGAGCGGCCATTTGAGAGTCTCTGCCGAAGAGGAGAGGAAGGGGCTCAACATCACCGAGCATGGTGCTCGAAGCGCATGGCTGGACACCATGAATGCCATGCATGAGATCGTCAAGGATGGCGATCTTTCTCGTCGAGTAGAGGTGGAGTTGGCGACGGAGGCGGGTCAAGTGGCCGAGAGCTTCAATCTACTGCTCAATGATCTTCAGAAGAAGGTCGACCTTGCCAAGGAGATCTCCAATGGGCAACTAACCCAAGAGATCCAACCGCGTGGTGAGCGGGATTTACTGAGTCTGGCACTGCAGAAGATGCTCTCCAGTTTGCGCCGCGTGGTTGGCAGCGTGCAGGGGGCAACTGCCAGTATGAGCAGAGAATCGGAGCGCTTGAACCACTCCCATCAACAGCTGAATGAAGCCAATGTTGAGGTGATGCAGACCATGAAGCGTACCGGTCGATCTATGGAGGATATGGCCAGCAACTTTGATGTCGTACAGACCAACTCTGAAGAGCTACAGGGGAGTATCGAGGAGTTGAGCCAGGTAACCGACGGCATGAATGAGTCGGTACAGGTCACCAATCGATCCATCGAAGAGATGGCGGTGCTTATTTCGCAAATCGACGTTGAGGTCTCCGATACTGGCCGTGCAGTAGAGAGCATGCTGCAACAAACGCAGAATGGTGAGGATGCGGTGAGAAGTGCCGTAGAGATAGTAAACCGCATCACGGACTCGATGGAAGGGTTGAGTGCTACGGTCGAAAGCCTGGGTAAGAATTCCGCCCGGGTCGATGAGGCCAACCAGCTAATCGATAACATCGCCTTTCAAACCAATCTGTTGGCACTCAATGCGGCAGTAGAGGCAGCCCGTGCAGGTGAAGAGGGACGGGGCTTTGCTGTCGTTGCGGGAGAGGTGCGTAATTTGGCTCAACGAAGTGCACAGGCGGCAAAGGATATCAGTGGCATCATTGGCGAGGTACGTAGCGAAATCACGCAGACGGTTACGCTGACCCATCAAAACCGTGAACTGCTGCAGCAGGGGATTGTCCAGATCAATCAGGTCAATGAGAGCTTTTCAGAGATCAAGAGCGGAGTTCACGCCACCAGCCATACCGTTCGCCAGGTATTACAAGAAGTGAAATCTCAAGTGGTACTGAAGAATCGGATTGTTGCTGCTGAGCGAAGGATGAGCTCACTCAATCAGCAACTGGAGTCGGCAATGGCTGTGATGCGCACATCCAGTGAGTCGTTTGATCAGATCATGACCAGTCAACGCACCCACTCCTCCGAAGTACTGGAGGCCTTTGCCGGCTTGCGGCCGGTGATCGACTCCTCAATTGAGATGACTCGCCTAGCCTCAGAGGCAACGCATGAGGTAGTCGCCTGGAGTCGTACGTTGGTGGATGAATCGTCGTTTTTTAGTAACTGTTCCGCTCAGCCCTGATGTCGCCCCTACTCCGTCTCCCCGCGAGCGGTCAACGCACCTCTCTTTAGATGGATGCGAAGCAGTGATAGGGCAGCCGGTGTCACGCCGGGAATCCTTCCTGCCAGACCCAGTGTGGCAGGACGCAGGCGATTGAGCTTCTCCTGCACTTCGATCGAGAGCCCAACCACTTCGCAATAGTCAAAGGCGTGTGGGAGCCGAGTCTCCTCCTGACGGCGACTCTGTTCGATCTCCTGATGCTGGCGCTCGATATAGCCCGCATATTTGGCCTGAGTCTCCACCTGCTCCACCACCTCCGGAGGCAATTCCGGTGGAGGGTCCTGCTGCAGGACCATTAAACCAGCGTGGTCGACACCGGGTCGAGCCAGCAACTCCATGAAATTGTGCTCCCGTCGCGGCGGCTGACCCAATACCCGCTCGACCTCTTCGCGCTGTTCCAGCGAAAGGTGCTGCGGCCGCAGCCAAGCCTGACGCAGTCGCTGCTGTTCGGTGGCAATGGCATCCCGCTTACGCTGAAACAACCCCCAGCGGGTTTCCTCCACCAGCCCCAGACTCCGCCCTTGTGCAGTGAGGCGCAAATCGGCATTATCCTCCCGCAACAGCAATCGATACTCGGCTCGACTGGTAAACATGCGGTACGGCTCATTGGTCCCCTGAGTGATCAGGTCGTCGATCATCACCCCAATATAGCTATCGGTACGCTGTGGATACCAGGGCTCTTTTCCCTGAACCGCCAGCACCGCATTGGCACCAGCCACCAACCCTTGTGCTGCAGCCTCCTCGTAGCCGGTCGTCCCGTTGATCTGTCCCGCAAGAAAAAGCCGCTGCAGGTGATGACTCTCTAGCGAGGGATCGAGGTCACGTGGATCGAAGAAATCGTACTCGATGGCGTACCCGGGACGGGTAATGTGAGCCCGTTCGAAGCCAACGATAGAGCGGACCAGCTCGAACTGAACATCAAACGGCAGACTGGTGGATATTCCGTTGGGATAGATTTCAGGGGTGCTCAACCCCTCCGGTTCGACAAAGATTTGATGGGAGTCACGCTCGGCAAAACGGACAATCTTGTCCTCCACCGATGGACAGTAGCGTGGCCCCACCCCCTCGATCACGCCACTGTAGAGTGGAGAGCGATCCAGTCCCGCATGAATGATCTCATGGGTTCGACGATTGGTGTGGGTAATCCAACAGGGGAGTTGTTGTGGGTGCTGCTCTCGGCTACCGAGAAAGGAGAATACCGGTGTAGGTTCATCTCCCGATTGTCGCTGTAGTCGAGCGTAATCGATCGATCGACCATCGATCCGAGGCGGAGTACCGGTCTTCAGCCTCTCAACCCGAAACGGCAACTCCCGCATCCGTGCTGCCAACCCACTGGCTGGAGGATCACCAACTCGTCCCCCTGGAGCACGGGAAAGACCGACGTGGATCACACCATCGAGAAAGGTACCTACCGTCAACACCACGGCATCTGCAGTGATGCGAATACCAGACTGGGTCACGACTCCAACCACCCGCTCTCCCACGATCAATAGATCTTCGACCGCCTGCTGCAGTAGGGTCAGGTTGGCCTGTCCCTCCAGCCGAGAACGAATCTGCTGCCGATAGAGCTGACGATCGCTCTGAGCGCGGGTTGCTCGCACCGCCGCCCCCTTGCTACGGTTGAGGATTCGAAACTGGATGCCGGCGTGGTCGACCGCCTCGGCCATGGCCCCACCCAGGGCATCCACCTCTTTCACCAGATGCCCCTTGCCGATTCCCCCTATCGCCGGATTACAACTCATCTGCCCCAGCGTTTCGATATTGTGGGTCAGCAACAGCGTGCGCGCACCCATCCTCGCCGCCGCCAGTGCCGCTTCGGTACCCGCATGCCCCCCTCCGACCACAACCACCTCAAATCGATCTGGATAGTCCATAGTCAATGACCAATCGTTGAAAAGTGGTCCGCGCTATACCGCCACCAGCGGTTCGATTCCGGCCTCACCACGCCAGTAGCCATCTACCCCCCCTAGTGGTAGCAGACGCTCAGCCGCTATCGCCCCCTCAGAAGGAGCCACCCCCCCCTCAAGCACTTGATCAAAGAGCTGAACCACCTGCTCCAGTCGCGTTGCCTGAGGGCTGATCCGAACCCGATCCACCCCCAGCTGTTCCATCTCTGCGAGTGCTCCGACCAGATTGGTATGCAGTGCCGACTGAGTCTGAATACCGTTCAGCACCAGAAAAGGCTGACCTTCACGAGTATTGAGCAGCATCCCCTCGGGATCATCGAGACAGCGAAACTGACAATCATCCTTGGGCAGCTTATGGTGTCGGGCCGTATAACAACGAGCCGAGTAGGCCAACGGCAATCGCCCCCAGGCGAACAGCTCGGTCTCTACCCCTCGAGGGCGCTCCTGCTGCAATCCGGCCAACGCCTCTCGCGACAGCTCCACCGGCATCACCCAGCGAACCATCCCGGCTCGAGCCATCACTGACAGGGTGTTGGGATTATAGAGATTGAGTGGATGACCCGCGACGAAAGGGAGATCTGCCTGTTGACACAAGTTGACTGCCGCCAGATCGTTGGCCTCGACCAGGAACCGACCGTTGTGACAGATGCGCCGTAACCCCTTCAACTCCGACTCTGCCTCCAACAGTGTCAGTGTCGAGAGCACAACCTCCTTCCCAGCCTGTTGCAACCGCTCTCCAATCTCGATCCACTGCTCCAGTGTCAGGGCGCGACGTTTGGAACAGACCGTCTCACCGAGATAAACTGTGGCAACCGGCCTCGGAACCACCTGCCGATAGAGATCCTCGACCTGCTCCTGTGGCCAATAGTAGAGCAGTGGTCCCAGTGTAATCTTCATTGCCACTCCCGGTGATAAGCACCCAGTGTAGTCTGGGCCCCCTCAGAGACCTTCTCCAGCTCCCGGCTCCAACGCGACTCCAGTTGAAACCCCTTCGGATTGCGCTGACAGCGGTCGATCGCCTCACGCCAGATCCGGGTCACCTGAGCAACATAGGCCGGACTGCGCTGACGCCCCTCGATCTTCACCGCATCGATACCAATCTCAACCATCTGCGGCAGCAACTCCAAGGTATTGAGACTGGTCGGCTCCGCGAGGGCATACCCCTGCTCACCCCGCACCTCGAATCGCCCCTTACAGAGCGTGGGATAGCCGGCATGCTCCTGCGGGGTATAACGATCGACCAGCACCCCACCAAGACGGGTCTCTACCCCACCATCCGATCGCTCGACCCACTCTACATGGCTAGCCGGGGAGCAGGCTCCATAGGTGTTGGGGGAGCGACCGGTAACGTAGGAGGAGAGTAGACAGCGACCCTCCACCATGACACAGAGACTACCAAAACCAAACAGCTCCAGAGGAACCGGACTATGGGCCGCGAGGTGGCGTACCTGCGCCAACGAAAGTACTCGAGGGATCACCGCACGTCGGATCCCGAAGTTGCCAACCATGAACGCCAGTGCCTCGTAGTTGGTTGCCGACCCCTGCACCGAGAGGTGTAACGGAAGCTCCGGCCAACGCTCGGCGGCATAGTCGAGCAGCCCGATATCGGCCAGAATCACCGCGTCCACCCCCGCCTCTGCGGCCCGATCGACCGCCGCGGTCCAATGGTTCCAACGTTGTGCCTGGGGAAAGGTATTGATCGCGACAAATAGTCGTGCGCCATGGCTATGGGCATATTCCAACCCTTTGCCAATGGTGTGCTCATCAAAATTGAGGCCGGCAAAATTACGTGCGTTGGTCTCATCCTTGAATCCAACGTAGACGGCATCGGCCCCATTCTCAACCGCTGCCTTCAATGAGGGAAAGTTTCCGGCCGGGCAAACCAATTCCATAGGTTACTCCAGAACAAAGGGGGCAAGGATGGCACTCCTCCCCGCAGAGTGGGTTGAGTCAGGTCAAATCGAACGGAGCCAACGCTCCAGCGTTTGCCGCAGCGGTTGGGGAATCGATAGACTATCGACATCGAGTGCGTAGAGAAAATTTTTCACCTCCAGCCCGAGTTCGACACTCCCCTTCAGACGAATCCGGCGTTGGAAAAAAAGGGTATCGGGATCCTCTCGTCCCAGTGCCAACTGTACAAAGTCGTAAAGATCACCACTAATCACCAGATCGACCGGCCCCGCCCCGGTGTGGGCCAGTAGTGCACTTCGCCCCATGGTGAAGCGAAACTCGACCCCAGCATCTTGCAGTTCGATCTGCACGGTACGGGATTCGATAAAATCGAGCTCCCCCTGTGCTAATGATCTACGAAAGAGATGGTTGAGTGCCGCCACCAGTACCCGAGAGTGAACCTCTCCTGGAACCAGCTTCAGGGGCAGCGTCAAAAACGGCGGAATAGTGGGGCGTCCTGAGCGAGACGCGACATGATCATCTGTTACCATAAGCAAGTGGACTCCGATACGCTGACACAGTATACCCGCTCATCCAGCAGGCGGTTGAAATTCGCTAGTAACGATTGATACAACGGTAATCCCCCACTCACTGCCTTGAAAAAACAGTGAATTGTCACAAATATTCTCTTCACCTCTAGAAGGCAGGGGAGTATAATGCCGAGTCAACAGTTCTATTGATTACTGATTCTAGAGATCCCCATGAAGAGAAGAATGGCCCTCCCCCTACTGTTGGGGCTCACCCTGCTCCACACCCCCTCCTGGTCGGCTGAGCGGCTCGATCCAATCGTAGTGATCGCCCCCCCGGAGGAGGAGACGGTGACCACCGACCCCCTCGAGGGTTACAACCGCGCGATGTTTTCCTTCAATGAGTCACTCGACCAGCATCTGCTGAAACCGGTGGCCGAGGGTTACCGTGATCTGATGCCCGATCTGGTAGAACGAGGGGTTAGTAACTTCTTTAGCAATCTGCGAGAACCCTTCAATATTATCAATAACCTGCTCCAGTTCAAACTGGAGGAGGCGGTATCCGATACCATGCGCTTCACCATCAATACCACCCTCGGACTGGGGGGAATACTCGACATCGCTACCGAGGCGCAGATCCCCAAACATGACGAGGATTTTGGCCAAACGCTGGCGGTCTGGGGGGTGGAGAGTGGCCCCTACTTCGTACTTCCGGTCTTAGGCCCCAGCACCCTGCGCGATACCGTCGGGCTGGGGACGGAACTGTGGGCGGGTAACACCACCCAGGTGGGTGGCAACAATATCCTCGATCTCACCAGCGAGATCACCCCGGCCAGCTCTGAACTGGCCACCGATCTGACCCAGGCGATCAGCAAACGGGCCGACCTGCTGGAAGAGAAGGAGATGATCGATCAGGCCAGTTTCGACAACTATCTCTTTATTCGAGACGCCTATCTGCAGAAACGGGAGAGCATGATTCTCGACGGTAACGTTCCACTTCCCCCACTGCCGATCGATTTCTGACCGGTTTTGAGTGCTGCGTCAACCCCCTTCATCCCCCCCGGCTAACCGCTCGATAGTTGGCGATCATCTGTTCCAATCGATCAGCGGGGATAAATTTGTGCCACTCTGAGGTTGGGATATTGTTCATGGCAGTCGCGGTGAACCCTTTGCAGTGGTCACACTCAAAAAAGAAGACGTGCTTACCCTGACAACTACTGTCCAGTGCAGAGTCGTCCAGCACCAGAGTCCCCTCTTCACATCGGGGGCAGCACATCGACAACGGCGAATCAGGAAAATGCATGACGATCCCTCACACTCTCCGTGACGGGTATGTTCACCGATACGACACAACCATTCGATCTCATCATCAACTCCCCGCAATAATCCCAACTGTTTTTATCAAGAATACACCACATTACTGCCATCTGCCACACTGCTCAAAAAAAACCCCGGCAGAGCCGGGGTTCAGCGAGATCAACTAGGTACTGATCAACTATTTACCAGAATTAGTAAACTCCGGGTAAGCTTCCATACCACACTCGGCATAATCGGCACCGTTGACCTCATCCTCTTCACTGATGCGCAGACCGATCACCATCTTGATCACCATCCAGGTCACCAGGCTGGCACTGAAGACCCAGCTGAAGATGACACCGGCACCAACCAACTGCCCCATCAACGTTGCGCCATCATTGGTAAGCGGAACCAGCATCAGTCCGAAGAACCCAACCACACCATGGACCGATATTGCACCAACCGGGTCATCGATTTTCATCTTGTCGAGGGTGATGATAGAGAAAACCACTAACACACCTGCCACCAGACCGAAGAGTGTTGCCACCAGCGGAGTGGGGGTCGAGGGCTCTGCGGTGATCGCCACCAGTCCAGCTAGCGCACCATTGAGCATCATGGTGAGATCAGCCTTACCAAACAACATCCGTCCAGTGAGTAGTGCAGCCACTGCACCACCAGCGGCAGCGGCATTGGTATTGACGAAGACCATGGCAACAGCGTGCGCACTGGCGATATCCCCCAACTTCAGCACAGATCCGCCGTTGAATCCAAACCACCCCATCCAGAGGATAAAGGTACCCAGCGTTGCCAGCGGCAGGTTGGCACCCGGGATCGCTCGTACCGAACCATCACTGCCATACTTGCCCTTACGAGCCCCCAGCAGCATCACACCCGCCAATGCTGCAGCTGCACCAGCCATGTGGACGATACCGGAACCGGCGAAATCGCTAAAGGAGAGGGCGTAAACGCCAAACACCGGTTTGCCGCCCCAGGTCCAGGAGCCCTCCAACGGATAGATCACACCGGTCATTACCACGGCAAAGAGCAGAAAGGCCCAGAGTTTCATGCGCTCGGCAACCGCACCTGACACAATCGACATTGCCGTAGCGACAAAGACCACCTGGAAGAAGAAATCCGAGGCACCGGAATAGACCGCATCACCACCAAATCCCTTCTCAGTCGAGGCCTTGAGCGCATCAGCGACGAAGGTCTCGCCAGCAACGATACTGTTGAGGAAGTAGCTACCGCCATACATCAGCTCATAACCCATCACCAGATACATAATGCAGGCGATGGCGAAGAGCGCGACATTCTTGGTCAGAATTTCCGTCGTGTTCTTGGAACGAACCAATCCTGCCTCCAACATGGCAAAACCGGCTGCCATCCACATCACTAATGCGCCAGATACCAGAAAGTAGAAGGTATCGAGCGCATACTGAAGTTCAAATATTTGATTTTCCATAAACTATTTCTCCTGAATTGAGTATGCGAGTGTTACTGCTAGATCGCCTCGCGTCCCGACTCGCCAGTACGGATTCGGATCACCTCTTCCAGATCAGAGACAAATATCTTGCCGTCACCAATCTTTGAGGTATTGGCCGCCTCACGGATCGCCTCGATCACCCGGTCTAGTTGGTCGGCCGGAACTGCGGCCTCCAGCTTCACCTTGGGCAGGAAGTCGAGCACATACTCCGCTCCACGATAGAGCTCGGTATGCCCCTTTTGACGGCCAAACCCCTTGACCTCTGTTACCGTGATGCCCTGGACATCAATAGCGGAGAGGGCCTCTCTTACATCATCCAACTTGAACGGTTTGATGATGGCGGTCACCATTTTCATAGGTTGCATTCTCCTGTCGTCTGTTTCGATGGGGTCGCAGAACCACTCTGCCACCCGCTGCTGACCACGGTCGTGCATCAGTTAGAATCGACTGAGCAACGGTCGTGCCATATCAAATAACAGGTTATTTATCAGAAGGATGCGAGAAAAATAGAGTCTCTCCAGGGGGGATGATGGAGAGCTGGTAGCACCATGGTGAATCGACCTGACGAGGGTAACGCACTGTCACGGTGCGGATCGCTGCCACGCTGTCTGTGGTAAAAAATGAGGTTTGGGAATAGCGTCTCTTCCCTCACCCTCACCCCAACCCTCTCCCAGAGGGAGAGGGGGCGTGGTCGGAGAGGGCCAAAAGTTGGCATCTGGTCAAAGCGTTCTAACTCCTGCCCCCAGAGGGAGAGGGGGCGTCAATGCTTCTGCTGCATTACCCGTGGCGTGACCACGACGCCCTGCTGATCGAGCAGTGATTGCAGATCGGCCATCACCGACTCTGCCTCAGCGCGCTCACCATAGGCTCCGATTCGCACCCGATAGAACGAAGTGTCTGCAAAGGACTGTTTTTTGATGAAGACTGCTGAAACACCGGCCCGCTTAATGGTCCCCATCAAGTTATAGGCCTCTTTTTTATTCTCTCCAGAGTAGGTATCCACCTGCACCACCCAACCATCATCCTCGGAACCGAGCAATGAGCTTTTCGCGGGCACCTCCTCTTGCTTTACCGGCTCTACCTCTTTCTGCTCCACTGCAGTAGTAGCCGCCTCCCGGGCCATCTCAATTTTCTGAGTCAATCGCTGTTCTGACTCCAGCGCCACGCTATGGGTCGCATCCAGCTTTAATATCTGCTGATAACGTGTACGAGCCTGCTGCAGTTGTCCACTACGTTCCAGTGATCCGGCCTGCAGTAAATGATCAGCAATCTGCTGCTGCATCTCCTGATAACGTTCGGCCATCCGCGCCTGTTCCAGCTCGATCTGTGCCGCCTTCATTGCACCCAGCTGCTCTCGATAGTGCTGAAAACGACTCTCTCGTAACGCACGCTCTCCAAGCAGATTTTGGTAGCGATTCATCGCCGCCTCACCCTGTTCCAACTCCCCCTGTTCCATCGCCTGAGCAATCTCTTGCAGCAGCCGCTCTCCCTTCTCGGCCAGAATCCGAGCCGCCTCCTTACGTTGCGCTTGACGCTCCTCCTCTTCACGCCTCGCCTTGGCCGCCGCTTCTGCCCGACGCCTCTCCTCTGCCAACCGACGTGTGCGCTCTTGTGCTTCTGCTTCAGCCCTGGCCTTAGCCTCTGCCCTGGCCCTGGCTTTTTCTTCTTCCTCCGCCCTGGCCTTCTCTTCAGCCTGCCGTTTGGCTGCTGCAATTTCACGCTTCATCTGCTGTTGCAGAGCAAGGCGCTCTGCCGCCGCAGCCTGGCGGGCCGCCTCTAATTGGCGAGCCTCCTCTTCCCGGTCAATCCTACCGATTCGATCGGCATCACGTTCTTGCCGCTGATGCTCTTCTTCCTGCTCTTTGATCGGCTCTTCCGAAGCCGCAGAACGCTCCTCTGGCATCACCCTCTCTGCAGAGGGGGGGGATGGCCGTAGCAAATCGATAGGTCTGAACCCCCCTCCCTGAGATTGACAGCCACTCAATCCAACCAGGATCAGTGCGGCCAGCGGAAGAGCCTGTAGGGGGCGGGAAAACATAAAACGTGACACCATCATTTCAAACTGAAACCGGGAGAATAGCAGATCACGACAAATTTCGATCGATGAAATCCCGGACAAACGGCTCGCTACGAGCGCTCTGAAATCGATCCACCTCGACTCCATTACGCACCGCCACCACGGTTGGGAACCCCCGCACCCCGAAGCGCCCTGCCAACTTCATATTCTCGTCCTCTGCCTCCAGGGTAGCCAGCAGAAAGCCCCCTTGGTAATCCTGTGCCAAACGCAACAGAATCGGCTCCAGCACCCGACAAGGGCCACACCACTCCGCACTGATATCGAGCAGCACCAGACGCCGATTGGACTCCTCGATCACGGTCTGGTCGAAATTGGTGATATCCACCTCAACCCGCGCTATGGCATTATGGCTCATCTTCACTCCTGCATCAGTCCAGTCCCCGTCCCTGAATCAACAACCGGGGCTGACTAGCCTCAGAAGGTCTCCTCCAGTGCGTTGCGGTGAGCCGTAGAACGCTCATCCGAGGCCGGCTGCAGCAGACAGCAGTAGCGAGCATCAAACTCATTCCCGTCGAGTCGGCGGTAAATATAGTCGATCGCCATATTCTCATCGGGGTGGATATTTTCCGCTCCAACATGACCGAAGAGACCGGTACGGTGCATCACCTGGTGAATTTGGCGCTTGAGTCCACTAAATACGATCGCTACCCCGTTATCCCGCAGTCGGGAGACCAGTTGGTGAAGCATCTCCTCACCGGAGGCGTCGATGGTATTGATAGCGTCTCCGACAACCAACATATATTTCACATCCTTACGCTCACTCAGTGCCTCCAGAATCGCCTCCTCGAAGTAGGCCACATTGGCAAAGTAGAGCGAACCATCAAATCGCAACACGATAATACGCTTGTCCTGTGGCAGATCATGTACCCGAATATCCCGCAGGGTGCCGTCGGCATAGCGTCCCAGAATCGCCACCCGCGGCTTCATGGTGCTATAGAGGTAGAGTCCCAGCGCCAACAGCGCGCCAATCAAGATTCCCTTATCGAGATGAGGGGCAAAACCGAGCGTAGCGACAAAGGTGACCACGGAGGCGACCCCATCATGGCGATTGGCAATCCAGGCGTGCTTGAAGGCCTTGAAGTTGATCAAACCGATCACCGCCATCATGATCACCGCGGCCAACACCGCCTTGGGCAGATGATAGAGTAACGGTGTCAAAAAGAGCAGGGTCAGCAGCACCAGCGCTGCGGTAAAGACCGAGGACATCCCGGTTCTGGCACCGGCATTGAGATTGACCGCAGAGCGGGAAAAAGAGCCACTGGCAGGATACGCCTGAGATAAACTACCGACGATATTGGCCAGCCCCTGACCGATCAACTCCTGATTGGGGTCAACCTTATCCTTGGTTTTGGCAGCCATCGCCTTGGCAATCGAGATCGCCTCCATGAAACCGACCAGTGAGATCACCACCGCACTGGTAAAGAGAAAACCGAGCACCTCAAAGTTGATGGTAGGAAGCTGTAGCGAAGGTAATCCCTGCGGAATCTCACCCACCACTGCACCACCCTGCCCCTGAAAGTCGAGTCCCCAGCTCAGCAGGATGGTAATCACCACCGCCAGCAACACGCCTGGAAGTTTGGGCATATAGCGCTTGGTCCCCATCATGATGGTGAAGGCCAACACCGCCATGGCGAAGGTCTGCCAGTGGGTCTCTCCCACCTGAGTCAATACCCCCCAGATATCCCCAAGAAAAAACTCACTACGTTCTTTGGTGACCCCAAAAATCTTATTGAGCTGAGAGAGCCCAATGACCATCGCCGCAGCATTGGTGAAGCCGACGATCACCGGATGGGATAGAAAGTTGACCACCACCCCCAGCTTCAATAGCCCCAACGCGAGTTGAAACAGCCCCACCAGTAGTGCCAACATCACCGCCAGTGGCACATAGTATTGAATCAACTGCTCTTGGGTCATCTGATCGATACTATCGACTCCGATCGTCCCCAACTCTCCTTGCAGAGCCGCTCCCACCGCCACCGCAGTCAGCAGCGAGACCACCGCCACCGGACCGGTACCGAGCTGCTTGGAGGAGCCCCAAAGTGCTGCCACCATCACCGGTAAAAAGGAGGCGTAAAGACCAAAGTAGGCGGGCAAACCGGCCAGCTGAGCATAGGCCATCGATTGGGGGATGAGTACCAGGGCGACCGTGATTCCGGCAACGAGGTCGGCACGGATGCTCTCTCCATCCATCGGAAACCATTTCAAAAACGGCAAAAAGCGCGCAACCCTCTCCATAATATCTTACTCTTCAATAAGTTAAACAGGGGATCAGCCACAAAAAAAGCCTGTGCCACCGCAAGACAGGCATTGATTCAGGTGAGAAAAACACCCAAAATTGTACCGGAAACGGTATCACCATAAAAGAGAAAACAGATCAGCATCTGCTAATACCCCACCGGACACTCCACTCCTGCGACATGACCCACCACACCTCCCCCCCTTTTGCTCCAACGGTTACACTCCTCGCCCTGCTACTACTGAGTGGTTGTAGTGCGCTGCCTTCGCATACCGGAGAACCACAACCGCTACAGGGAAAAATCCCGGGTGCCTGGGCCACCGCAACATCGAATCTGGCGATTGCCGAGCCTCCGCAACCCTGGCTGCGCCACTTTTCCAACCCACGGTTACGGGAGCTGGTGACCGAGGCGCTGCGGAACAATACGGCCATCGAACGGGCAGTGCTGCGTTGGCAACGCCTACGGAGTCAACTTCAGATCGATGGCACACTGACTCGACCCACGACCACCACCAGTCTGACTGCGTCCAGAAAACAGTCGAGTGGCGCCCCCACCCCCCTGCGCAGTGGCGCATTGGGTGTAACGCTCTCCACCACCTGGGAGGTCGATCTCTGGAACCGTCTATCCGACCGCGAACGGGTGACTGCACTGCAAGAGCGTGCCACCGCTGCAGAACTCGATGCGGCCCGACTCTCACTGGTGGCCGCGGTTACCCGGCAATGGTTCGTGGCGATTGCAGGGAAGCAGCAGGTTGCACTCTCCCAGGAGCGTTTGGAGAACTACCGCAAGGCGGAAAAGATCATCGCTGACCGCTACCGTAACGGTCTCTCCTCTGCACTCGATCTGCAACTCTCGCGCAGTGAGGTTGCGCTGGCAGAGGAGCAACAAATCCGCCAACGACAACAGCACCAAGAGCGCATTCAGGCACTTGAACTGCTACTGGGGCGCTATCCTGCCAACCAGCTCGAGGTCAGCGGCACCCTACCCCGGTTGAGCGAGACCATTCCAGCCGGCATCCCCTCCTCCCTTCTCGAGCGCCGACCCGACATCATTGCCAGCCAACGACGTCTGGCCGCAGCCGGGCTCGAGGCCTCGATTGCGACACGCAATCGGCTCCCCACCTTCTCTCTTACCGCCAGTGGCGGGAGTTCCAGTGGTGATCTGCGCCATCTACTGGACTGGAACCATCTGGTCTGGTCCCTGATCGGCGGCCTTACCCAGCCGCTGTTTCAGCAACAGCGACTGGAAGCGGAACAGTTATTGAAGAAGATTGACCACGAAGAGACCCTCTCTCACCACATCGATACCATGCTCAACAGCTTTCATGAAGTCGAACACCGTCTCGCCGCAGATCAGCTCCTGCGGCAGCGTCGAACAGCACTACAGCAGGCCGCTGACGCCGCTCGTCATGCTGCCGGACTGGCACTCTCCAGCTATCAGGGGGGATTGGTCGACGTACTGACCCTACTCGATGCTCAGCGTCGCTCTTACGACCGCCAGAGTGCCCTGATTCAGGCACAGGTCGAACAGATCGAGAACCGCATCGATCTTCATCTTGCACTTGGCGGTGATTACTAAATGAACAGACTCTTTCGCACGCTCTTGCCCCTGGCCATCATCGCCGGTGCCGGTGTCGGAGGTCGAACACTGATTGCAACCGCCCCGGAGGCCGACCGCACCCCACCCAAACGGGAGATTCCGCTGGTCGAGGTGATTGCTCTCCAGCCACAAGACTACCCGGTGATTCTGCACAGTCGTGGCAACCTCACACCACAGACCCAGGGGGCACTGGTGGCAGAGGTCGCTGGCCGTATCGTATCCACCTCGGAACAGTTCAAACCGGGGGGCCGGTTTGCTGAAGGCGATCTACTGTTGCAACTGGATGAAACCGACTATCGCCTGGCACTCACCATCGCTCGTGCCGAGCTGGCTCAAGCACGACTGACACTAGAGAAGAGTCGTGCCGAGGCCGAACAGGCCCGAGCCAACTGGGAGCAGCTCTCACTCGGAACCACCCCCACCTCGCTAACCCTCCATCAACCACAACTGGCACAGGCCGAGGCTGCACTCGATGCTGCACAGGCCAGACTGGAGCAGGCTCGGCGAGATCTACAGCGAACGACGATCCGTGCCCCCTATGCCGGCCGGGTGCTGGAACAGCAGGTCGATCGTGGACAGTTCGTCACCCGCGGTACTCCACTGGCCACCCTCTATGCCACCGAGACCGCAGAGGTGCGCCTCCCGATCACCAACCGCCAGGCCCGTTTCCTGCCGTTACCAGAGTCGGGGCGACAGACTACGATCACCCTGACCAGTGCCAACAGCCCCGGCGAGTGGCACGGCAAGATTGTCCGTAGCGAGGCCTCCATTGATCCTCGTACCCGCCAACTTCACGTTGTAGCCCGAATCGATGACCCCTTCACGCCTCAAGCAGATGGCATCACGCTCCGGATCGGCCAGTTCGTCACCGCCCGCATCGAGGGGGATATCCTGCATCAACGCTATCGCATCCCGCGCAACGCCTTACGCAACAACAATCAGGTCCTGATCGTTGACGGTGACAACCGGATTCACCACCGCACGGTAGAGCCACACTGGGAACAGACCGACGACCTCTTTGTCGATCTGACACTTCACCCCGGAGAGCGACTGGTGACCACCTCGCTCCCCTATGCCCCGGAAGGGATGGAAGTCAAGGTGGCCACTACACCATGAGCAGTGCAAACAGATCCCATCGCGGGAGTGTGATCGGCTGGTTTGCCCATAACGAGGTCGCTGCCAACCTACTGATGCTCTTCATCATCACCGCTGGGATCTGGGCACTCTACCAGCGGATCATCCTCGAGGTGTTCCCGCAGTTCGAGCGGGACCAGATCAATATCGCCGCAGCCTATCGTGGTGCCAGCCCAGCTGAAGTCGAACAGGCGATTCTGCTGCGAATCGAAGATGCCATCGCCGGGGTCGATGGTATCGCCGCTATCCGCTCCAGCGCCTTCGAAGATGCCGGGGTGGTGATGGTAGAGACGGAGCCGGGGCAGGCTCACCGGCTGTTGGAGGAGATCAAAGGGGAGGTGGATGCGATCACCACCTTTCCCGAGGATGCTGAACGCCCCACCTACGCGGTACAAAAGTTTCGCCGTCAGGTCATCAGCGTCGTCGTTTCGGGGGAACTGAATGAGCAGGAGCTCCACCGTCTCGGGGATCGTGTCCTCAATGAGATTATTGCACTACCCGATGTCAATCTGGCGGAACGGGTCGGGGTACGACCGCTGGAGATCCAGATCGAGATCAAAGAGGAGGTTCTGGCCCGACACGGACTGACCCTGGGGCAGTTGGCTGAGACGATCCGCAGCCACTCCATCGACCTCCCTGCCGGGACCATCAACAGTGCCCGCAGCGAAATTGCCATCCGAACCCAGGGACAACGCTACCGCGGCAGCGAGTTCGCCACCATTCCAGTACGCTCGTTTCCTGATGGCAGTCGCCTGCTGCTGGGGGATATCGCCACCATCCATGACGGTTTCGAAGAGACCCCAATCTTCTCCGAATTCAACGGTCGCCCGGCAGTCATCATCGATGTCTACCGCACCGGTCTGCAAAATGTACTCGAAGTGAGCCAGGCGGTGCGGGACTATGTCGAACAGAGTCGACACACCCTGCCACAGGGAATCGAGCTGGGCCACTGGCGTGATCGCGCCCGTATCGTCAAACTTCGACTCAACACCCTGGTCAACAGCGCCTGGCAAGGGGGACTGCTGGTCTTTCTCTGTCTCGCACTCTTTTTGCGACTCTCGGTCGCCTTCTGGGTCTGCATCGGTATCCCAATCAGTTTTCTCGGGACTCTCGCACTGCTCCCGGAGATCGGGGTGACACTCAACATTATCAGCCTGTTTGCCTTTATTCTGGTACTGGGGATCGTGGTCGACGACGCCATTATCACCGGGGAGAATATCTACGCCCATCTGCAGCGGGCGGAGTCCTCGATAGAGGCCGCTGTCCAAGGCGCACGTGAGGTGGCGGTACCGGTCACCTTCGGACTACTCACCACCCTGGCGGCCTTCCTTCCGCTCTTTTTCATCGAGGGACGACGAGGAGGTCTCTTTGCTCAGATCCCGATGGTCATCGTCCCGGTGCTGATCTTCTCCTGGATCGAGTCAAAGCTGATTCTGCCGGCCCATCTGCGCCACATCCGTCTGCGCCATCAACACACCCCTGGACCACTGACCCGTCTACAGCACCATATCGCCGATGGTCTCGAAGAGGGGATCCGCCGCCTCTACCAACCCCTGCTGGAATTGGCACTTCGACAGCGCTATCTTACTGTGGCGATATTCATTGCGATCACCCTGCTGATCATCAGTTACGTTGCCAGTGGACGTTATGGCTTCAGCTTCTTTCCTCGTGTGGCCACCGAAACTGCCCGCGCCACCCTGGTGATGCAGCCAGGGACTCCCGCCACCGTCACCGAGAGTCATATCCGAAAAATGGCCGCCGAGGCCCGCAAGCTGCAACAACAACATACCGATCCGTCCAGTGGTGAGTCAGTAATCCGCAACATCTTGATCAGTGTCGGCTGGAAGGCGGGCAACAGCCACAATCGGGATGCCGCCGGTAAGTCGGAGGTGGGTCAGGTGAGTCTGGAGCTGGCACCTCCTGAAGAGCGTTCACTAACGATCACCACCTCGGAACTGGTCAAGGCGTGGCGCCAGGCAATCGGCACCATTGCCGGCGCCGAGGAGCTCAACTACCGGGCCGAGATTGGTCGTGGCGGCGACCCCATCGACATCCAGCTTACCGGGGACCACTTTCCGACCCTTGGAATCGTAGCCGCCCGGGTGCGACAACGGTTGGCCGAGTACCCGGGGCTGTTCGACATCCAGGACAACTTCGAACGTGGCAAGCAAGAGGTGCGCCTTACCCTGAAAACGGAGGGGGAGGAGCTGGGAATCACTCCACAACAGTTGGGGCGTCAGGTGAGGCAAGCCTTCTTCGGTGCTGAGGTCCAGCGCATCCAGCAGGGGCGCGATGACCTCCGGGTGGTTGTGCGCTACCCACAGGAAGAGCGCAGCTCTCTGCAGACACTGGAGTCGATGCATCTACGCACTGCGGATGGTGTGGAGATTCCAATCGGCAACATCGCCGAATTCACCCACGGACGCGGTTTCGCCGAGATCACCCGGGTCGAGGGCAAGCGTGCCATCAATGTCACCGCCGATCTGGAGAAGAAGAAGGTCGACACCAACCAGATTCGGCGTGATCTCGAACCATTCCTGCAGCAGCTACAGAGAGAGTACCCGGGCATCCAGAGCAGCTTCGAGGGGGAGCTGAGGGAACAGGACCGCTCCTTCAACAGCCTCTTTTACGGCACCCTGCTGGCACTGTCGGCCATCTATGCCCTACTCGCCATTCCGCTACAGTCCTGGAGTCAACCGCTGTTGATCATGTTGGTGATCCCATTCAGTATCGTCGGAGCCCTGATCGGCCACATGATCATGGGGCTCAATCTCAGCATTGTCAGCATCATGGGAATGCTTGCGCTCGGCGGGGTGGTCGTCAACGACAGCCTCATCCTAGTGGAGTGGATTCACCGCAAGGTCACTGCGGGAACCGAACTAATGACTGCAGTGCGAGAGGCTGGTGTAGCTCGGTTCCGCCCCATCTTGCTCACCTCGCTGACCACCTTCTTTGGTCTCACTCCGCTGATGCTGGAGAAGAGCACGCAAGCCCAGTTCTTGATCCCGATGGCGGTCTCCCTCGGCTTCGGCATTCTCTACGCCACACTGATCAGCCTGTTACTGATCCCTGCCGGCTATCTGATTCTGGAAGATCTACGGTTCAATAGGCCTGTTGCATCGCCGCCAGATCCCGAATCATCACCTCGACTTGCTGTGGCGAAGGCAGCAGAGCGTGGAGCTCACCATCAGGATTGATCAGGAAGCTGGTGGCCGAGTGGTTGATCAGATAGTCATCCCCGTCGGGATCCACCTCTCCGGCGGGGATCGGCCGGCCATCACTGAACCAGGCCCGTTCATAGACCGCCCCCACCCCCTCTACCAAGCGGTCGACCTGCTCCTGCTCACCCGTCACCCCAATCAGCTGGGGGTGGTAGTAGTGGGCATACTCAGCGACAGCGGCAGGGGTGTCACGATCGGGATCAACCGAGATGAAGAGAATCTGGGGCAGGTTCACCGATTCATGCGACCCACTCTCCAGCTCCCGCAACAGCTGTCCCAGTAGATAGAGTTCTGTCGGACAGACGTCAGGACAGCGGGTATAGCCAAAGAAGAGTATCGTCCACCGCCCCTGCAGTACCTGTTCACTGCTCCATTCGCCATTGTCAGACTGCAGCTTCACCAGAGGGAGTTCGCGGGGTTCCTGTAGTAGAATGGCCGACTCGGTCTTTGGCGTCACATCGGTCCGACCACAACCGACCAGTAACAGCACGGTGACCAACCAGCTCCCCAACATCCTCTTGCTGTAGTGCAGTCTGACCATCTTTCAATCCCAAAAAGTAACCACTAGGTCGGGGAAACCCGTAACGAATACAGATTGCCCCTGAATCGATCAGTGGCGATGCATAGATCCATGATCCATCTTCATTCCTGCCATTTCCCCACGACGGACCTCGGCCTTCACCTCGGTCTGGCTGCCATCACTGAAGTGAAGCACCAGATCAACCTGGTCACCGGCCTGAGGAACCTGATGTGGCCCGATCAACATGATGTGCCAACTCCCCGGCTTCAACTCCAGACTCCCCTGGGCCGGGACCACCATCTGCTGCTGTGGCACCATTTTCATCATCCCATCCGCCATGATGGTTCGGTGTAGCTCGGCTGCTTCGACCTCCAATCTGCTCTCGACCGCAACCAGGGAGAGTTCCCGATGGGCTCCATTGTGCAGCGTCATAAAGGCACCGAGTGCCGGGGCGTTGGGAGGGGCCGCCCGGATCCAGGGGTCTTCGACCTGAATCGAACCGGCCCGGACCAGACTACTCATCGACAACAGAGCCGCCATCACCACCCACTGCATCACATTTCTACCCATCATTTTCTGATCTCCTGTCATCCTCTCTGGCCACGCTCGCCTCACCACGAGGGGGGTACTCATCATACTGTCTTGAATGGCTCGAAGAAAGTGTTGGTTATTTTCTTCCGCTCCACTCTCTCATTGGCCCTCTCCCTGGGGGAGAGGGGATATTCTGGGGGATCACCAGATTGCTTTCCTTTATTAACTCTCGTTATACTTTTCGAAAGATTGATATTCGCCCGTACCGGTAACTCACACGAGATCATAGAACGATGACCAGACCCTTACTGCTTCTCACCACGCTACTGCTCCCCTCTCTCTCCTGGGCCTCGGGCGGTGGTGGGGAACGGCTCGATCTCACTGCAGATACCGTCGGTATTCTCGCTATTATCGTTTTCACGCTGGCCTACGCCCTGGTGATGGCGGAAGAGGTGACCCATCTACGCAAATCGAAGCCGGTGCTGCTGGCAGCCGGTCTGATCTGGGCCATGATCGCGATCACCTATGCCAACCATGGAATGCCCCATGCCGCTGAGGTGGCGGTACGGCACAATTTTCTCGAATTTTCCGAGCTGATGCTCTTCCTGCTGGTGGCGATGACCTACATCAACGCCATGGAGGAGCGCCGGGTATTCGATGCCCTGCGAGCATGGCTGGTAGGGCGGGGATACGGTTTCCGTCAGCTGTTCTGGATGACCGGAATCCTCGCCTTCTTCATCTCCCCGATTGCAGACAATCTCACCACCGCGCTGCTGATGTGTGCGGTAGTGCTGGCGGTAGGAGGGGATAATGATCGCTTCGTCCTGCTCTCCTGTATCAACATCGTGGTGGCCGCCAATGCCGGTGGTGCCTTCAGCCCCTTTGGTGACATCACCACCCTGATGGTCTGGCAGAAAGGGGTGGTCGACTTCGTCCTCTTCTTCCAGCTCTTCATTCCATCGGTGGTCAACTTCGTGGTACCGGCAGCGCTGATGCACTTCTCGCTTCCTGATGAACAACCCAAGGCGAACGATGAGCAGGTATCGATGAAACGGGGAGCGAGAAGAATCATTCTGCTCTTTCTGCTCACCATCGCAACCGCGGTCAGCTTCCATAACTTCCTCCACCTGCCACCGGTGATCGGCATGATGACCGGACTCGCCTACCTGCAGTTCTTCGGCTACTTCCTGAAGAAGACCCACCACATCGAGATTCAGGATAGTGGTGAGCATGGAGACCGTATGGATCCGGCACTTCCGTTCGATATCTTCAATAAAGTGGCTCGAGCGGAGTGGGATACCCTGCTCTTCTTCTATGGTGTGGTGCTGGCGGTCGGTGGCCTGGGTTTCATCGGCTACCTGTCTCTGGTCTCCGAGGTGATGTACACCGACTGGGGGGCCACCTCGGCCAATGTCGCCGTTGGAGTACTCTCGGCCATCGTCGACAACATCCCGGTGATGTTTGCCGTACTTACCATGATGCCAGAGATGGATCTGGGACAGTGGCTACTGGTAACCCTGACCGCGGGCGTAGGGGGCAGCATGCTCTCTATCGGCTCCGCCGCTGGGGTCGCCCTGATGGGGCAGGCGCGGGGCAAATACACCTTCGGAGGGCACCTGCGTTGGCTCCCGGCAATCGCCCTCGGCTACGGTGCCAGCATCATTACCCACCTGGTAATCAACGCCAGCCTGTTTGATGGTGTCCCGATAGCGCGATGAGCCGTGCTGCTCGGCCCATTCGTAGCACGGTACCTTCTCTTGCTATCAATCGTTGCAACAGTTTGGGCACTCCTGAATCGCAACACGCTCAAGCACATCCCGGTGTCGCTCGGCTGCGGCCTTCCCTGGCCGCAGACGGTTGCCATTCAGGAGTGCC
>CAYFOQ010000018.1:23025-24903 GCA_964344735.1 uncultured Piscirickettsiaceae bacterium | reverse complement strand
TTTCAGCAAGTCGGGCGGCTCACCCGAGAGCTGCACGACACCGTCAACCAATTTCGCCAGGAGTTGGGTGTCTCCGGTATCAGTGGACAGGAGATCACCGATATCCGGGGCCGACTGCACCATGTGATCGAGTTGATGGAGGGGGCGGCCAACGAGAGCCTCTCCGCAGTAGAGGAGAGCCTGCCCCTGGCCAAAGGGATTGTCGAGGAGGCCGACAAGATCGCCGAAGGGTGGGACCGTTTTCGTAATCGTGAGATCGATGTCGAGCAGTTTCGGGAGCTGAGTGACGATATCGCCGAATTTATGGCGGTCGCCGCCGGGAACTCTGAAAAGATTCACACCCGCCTCAATGAGGTGATGCTGGCCCAGAGCTTTCAGGATCTCAGTGGACAGATTATCCATCGGGTGGTGGATGTGATGGCCCGGGTAGAGGATAGCCTGGTAGATCTGATTCGTATCTCCTCTCAGGTCGGGGCTACAGGCATCGTCGAAGAGACCAAACCGCAGGGACCGGTGGTTCCTGGGGTGCAGGGTGGTACGGAATATGCAAAGAATCAGGACGAGGTGGATGACCTGCTCTCCAGTCTGGGGTTCTGACGAGTGATTGAAGAAAATGCCAGATCAAAGCGCTGTGTAACCATTCACCGGATAGAGTGATCAATCGTTGCAAAAGTTTGGGCACTCCTGCCCCCTCTCCCTCTGGGAGAGGGTTGGGGGGAGGGTGAGGGGGTGAGCTGAACAGTTACCACTTTTGTAACGATTGATACGGAGTGACTGATTACAGGAAAGAGCGATGGCATTTGATCCGGACAGTGATATCTTCAGGGATTTTCTTCAAGAGGCGGGGGAGTTGCTGGAGGGGCTCAACGAGCAGTTGGTCGACCTGGAGAGCAACCCCGATGAACCCGAAGCCCTGAACGCAGTTTTCCGCGGTTTTCACACCATCAAGGGGGGGGCGGGATTCCTCGAGATCACCCCGATCGTACAGCTCTGTCACCGCGCTGAGGATCTATTTGGACAGCTTCGTGACGGTCGCATGAAGTTAACCGAAACGGTGATGGATCCGGTGTTGGCGGCGGTGGATGAGCTCAACGCCATGTTTGAATCCCTTCAGGATGGAGAGATGCTCAGTGACGCCTCTCCAGAAATTTTGCAGCGGCTGGAGGCGATACTCTCCACGGGTGGTGGGGCGTCGGCGGCTGAACCGGAGGAGGAGGTTCCCGCTGAATCCAATCCGGCCGCGGCTGCATCGGTTGCTGCGACCCCGGCTGATGCCGGTTTTGATATCACTGCGGCGGCCCAGAGTGATGAGTATATTACCGATGACGAGTTCGAGGCGCTGCTGGATCAGCTCGACGAGCCGCCCTCGTCGGCAGTTTCCACCAATGCTGAGCCACTGTTGACGGGAAGTCCCGATGACGAGATTACCGAGGATGAGTTCGAACAGCTGCTCGACAAACTCGAGACCAACCCTTCGGCAACCCCGGCGGCTACCCCTGCACAGAAGCCGACGGAGCCTGTTCCAGCGAAGCCCAGCAGGGCAGCAGAAGATTCCCCCCCGTCTTCCTCGCCTCAAGGGGGGGCGAACAAACGTTCTACAACGGCTGGGGCTGCATCGGAGCGTGGCAAGAAGCAGCAGCAGAAGGGGGGAGAGTCGAGCGTTCGAGTCGATACCCGTCGTCTCGATGATGTGATGAATATGGTGGGTGAGCTGGTGCTGATCCGCAACCGTTTCGAGAACCTGAAGCAGATCATCTCCTCCGAGGTGGTGGATCGAGCCATCTCCGATCTCAATCTGCTCACCACCGATATCCAGGAGGTGGTGATGAGGTTGCGGATGCAGCCGGTACGTAAGGTGTTCAGCCGTTTTCCCCGCGT
>CAYFOQ010000018.1:11253-23009 GCA_964344735.1 uncultured Piscirickettsiaceae bacterium | reverse complement strand
GGCGAGGATACCGAAGTCGATAAAAATCTGGTCGAGGAGTTGGCCGACCCGCTGATCCATCTCATCCGTAATGCGGTCGATCACGGCATCGAGACCGCAGAGGTTCGTAAGGGGGCCGGTAAGCCGGTAGAGGGCACCGTGGTGCTGTCGGCCGAGCAGGAGGGGGATCATATTCTGTTGACGATCCAGGATGATGGTGCCGGAATGAACCCCGATGTGCTGCGTCGGCTCGCCGTCGAGCGCGGGATGATGGACCAGGAGACCGCCAGCCAGCTCCCCAATCGGGCGCTTTACAATCTGATTTTCGAACCGGGGTTCTCCACCAAAAAGGAGATCTCCGATGTCTCCGGGCGTGGAGTCGGGATGGATGTGGTGAAGACACACATTAGTCAGCTCAATGGTCAGATCGATATCGACTCCGAGATTGGTCGGGGAACGACCATCTCGATTCAGGTTCCGCTGACCCTGGCAATTTTGCCTACCTTGATGGTCTATATTGGCTCACAAAACTACGCCATTCCGCTGCCCGGTATCATCGAGTTGTTCGAGTGGCATCTGGTGGAGGTGAGTAGTGTCGGTGGTCGTGAGGTGGTGCGGCTACGGGATCGCACCTACCCTTTGATCTACGCCTCGGAGCTATTGGGGGGGCACCGGACCAAGTCGAGTGAACAGCGGGTACTGGTGATCGAACTGGCGGGCCATGCCCTGGCGCTGGTGGTGGATCAGGTGATCGGTCAGGAGGAGGTGGTGATCAAGCCACTGGGGACACTGTTACGAGGGATGCCGGGCTACTCCGGTGCCACCATTACCGGTGATGGTCTGGTGGCGATGATTCTCGAGATCGCCGGTATGGTGAGCAAGAATATCGGCACCGACTACAGCATGTTTATTGAAGAGGGGATGGCGGCATGAGCGAGACCATAAGAGATGATCGTTACATTACCTTCTCGATCAATGCCGAGATCTACGCCATCGAGGTGTTGAAGATTCAGGAGGTGATCTATATCCCGGAGATCACCCGGGTACCGGGGGCCCCCCCCTTCGTGAGTGGAGTGATCAATCTCCGGGGTATTCTGCTGACCATCGTCGACACCTCGATGGAGTTTGGTCTCAGTCGTAAACCGAATGCCCGCTACACCCGTATCGTGGTGGTCAACCTGGGGCGGGACGAGCGGGTTGGATTACTGGTCGATGATGTCTCCGAGGTGGTTTCACTCAACCTCGAGGATCGTGAACCGCTACCATCATTCAGCGGGAGGGTAAGCCGGTGACCCTGCTGGATATGGCCCGCATCGTGGAGACCGTCTCCTGGGGTGCTGCCGCATGAGGGAGCGGAGGTCCCTGCTGATCGCCTCCACTCCCCGCACTCTTTCTCGTGAGTTGGGCAGTGATTGACATCATCTCATCCAAGCTGCCTCCACGACCCACTCCACCGAAACAGAGTGGGGTCGACCCGATGACCCAAATTCCCCGCTCCAAGCGGATCAACGAGGCGGATCCCGACCAGCATCAAGAGCCACAGCAGCGACATCCGGAGAGGCACCCCCCGTTACCTTCCGAAGAAGAGGGGGGAGAGGATAATCAATCTCCCCCCCCATATTGACAATTACGCCTGATATTGCGTAGTCTTTCCGCTTGAATACCAACAGGGGAGCGTGTTGATGCAGATGCAATCACAGGGGGACTCCGTGCTGGATCATCTTCCCGGGGGAGGAGAGGGTGGCGCGGCGCTGGTTGAGGAAGAGAAAGAGGTTCGCCAACATCTCACCTTCGTACTTGGAGGAGAAGAGTACGGTTTCGATATCTTGCGGGTGCAGGAGATCAAAGGGTGGGAGGAGGCTACGGTTATTCCCAATACTCCGGAGTACGTCAAGGGGGTGATCAATCTCCGAGGCGCCATCGTTCCGGTGATCGATCTACGCGTGCGCTTTCAACTGGAAGAGGTGCGCTACGACGACTTGACCGTGGTGATCATCCTCAACGTTCGTGTCGCCAGTGGTGATGAAGATTCTGCTGCCAATGAGGTCAACAAGGTGGTTGGGGTGGTGGTCGATGGGGTCTCTGACGTCTGCAATGTCGAGCTCGATAATATCCGGCCAGCCCCGGACTTTCGCGGAGTCATCAGCTCTGATTTCGTCACGGGTCTCACGACCGAAAGTGAGAAGATGATCGTTCTGCTCGATATCGATCATCTGATCAATGTCGGTATCATGAGTCAACTCGACGAAGTGGCTGGTTGAGTTCCGGGTCGAAAAATCATGAGTGATGGCGCACTGTCTGAGTTCGTCTATACCGACGAAGACTTCTTTCGGGTTCAGCGAATCATCGGTGAGCATGCCGGGATCAACCTCTCCGATGCCAAGAAGAGTCTGGTCTACAATCGCCTGACCAAGCGTCTGCGACTCTTCAAGATGTCGAGCTTCAGTGAGTATCTCGACTATGTCGATACCCATGTCGAAGAGGAGTTCAGCCACTTCGTCAACGCCATTACCACCAATCTCACCTTCTTTTTTCGAGAAGAGCACCACTTCGATTTTCTCCGTCAGATTGAGTTTCCCCGTATTGTCGAACGCAATCAGCAGAGCCGGCGGGTACGGATCTGGTCGGCCGGCTGTTCTACCGGAGAGGAGCCCTACTCTCTGGCGATCACCGTCAAGGAGAGCTTTCCGCCGGGGTGGGATGTAAAGATCCTCGCGACCGATCTCGATTTCAATGTGGTCAATCATGGCAAGGCCGGGGTCTACGACCAGAAGCGGGTCGAGGGGATGAGTAAGGATCGTCTCAACCGCTGGTTTCGTAAGGGGAGTGGTGACAACGATGGCAAGGTGCGCGTGGTCGATGAACTGCGTGATCTGATCACCTTCAAGCAGCTCAATTTGATGCACGACTGGCCGATGAAGGGGCCGTTCGATGTAATTTTCTGCCGTAATGTAATGATCTACTTCAATAAGGAGACACAGAGCCGGCTAACGGACCGCTATGCCAGCTACCTGGTGGAGGGTGGTCATCTGATCATCGGACACTCCGAGTCACTCTTCAAGGTCTCTGAACGATTCAAGCTTATCGGCAAGACCATCTACCAGAGAACAGAATGAATAGTCGTGCTAGTGATGGTCAAGTACTGCCGGGGTTCGAGCAGGTCCGCCGCAATTGGAAGCCACAGTTTAACGCCTACGTCAGTACCATCCTTCCTGGAGAGTATTTTGTCACCAAGGGGGGAGACGGGATCGAGACGGTACTGGGCTCCTGTGTCGCCGCCTGTGTTCGCGACAAGAGTTCCGGGGTGGGAGGGATGAACCACTTCATGCTTCCGGTCGATAAGGGGCACACCGAGGCCAGTGGCAAGATCTCCGATGCCACTCGCTACGGCAACTTTGCCATGGAGCATCTGATCAATGATGTGCTCAAGCATGGTGGTCGGCGTGAGAATCTCGAGTTCAAGGTGGCTGGTGGGGGGCGGATTCTCAATCAGATGGCGAAGATTGGCTGGTATAACATCGGCTTTGTGTTCGACTATATTTTTACCGAGGGGTTCAAAATCCTTTCGCACGATATTGGAGATGTCTATCCGCGTAAGGTGATCTATTTCCCCCAGACCGGAGTGATGAAGGTGAAGCGACTACGGTCGCTACACGAAAAGCAGGAGTCTCTACGCGAAGAGCAGGCCTATCTGGAACATCCGAGTGGGTTAACCACCGAAGGGGAAATCGAGCTGTTTTGATCATTCACGATGAGTCGTTGCAGAAGTATCCATGCTTTTGCAACGATCGATAGAAGGGATTTGGTTTTGATTAAGGTACTGATCGTTGATGACTCTGCGCTGATTCGCAAGTTGCTCACCTCGATTCTCGAGAGTGACCCGATGATTCAGGTCGTGGGGACGGCGTCCGACCCCTATCTGGCGCGGGAGAAGATCAAAAAGCTCAAACCGGACATGATCACGCTGGATGTGGAGATGCCAAAGATGGATGGCGTCACCTTCCTGCGCAATCTGATGCGGCTGCACCCCATGCCGGTGTTGATGGTCTCCTCTCTGACCGAGAAGGGGGCTGATATCACCCTGCAGGCCCTGGAGGCTGGTGCGGTTGATTTTGTCACCAAGCCCAAGGTCGATCTGGCCAACAGTTTCGGTGATTACGGTGCCGAGATCATCGAGAAGGTGAAGGTGGTGGCGCGGGCCAACGTCAAACAGGTGATTACCCGGCCACCGGGCAGTCCCAGTCCGCACGTATTGAGTGCCACCCCGGTCGCCGAGGAGGGGGGGGCGGTTCCAAAGAAATTTACCACCGATGCGGTGTTGGCGAAGTCGACCGGTCGGCGCCACTTTCAGACCACCGACAAGGTGGTCGCCATCGGCGCCTCGACCGGGGGAACCGAGGCGATCCGGGTGGTGTTGGAAGGGTTGACCCCGGGTACACCCGGCGTGGTGATCGTACAGCACATTCCTGCCGCCTTCAGTAAGCCATTTGCCGAACGGATGAACCTGACCTCCCCGATGAATGTGATGGAGGCGGTTGATGGGCAGCAGATCATTCCGGGGCATGTCTATATCGCTCCGGGTGATCGTCATCTGATGGTGGTGCGGGATGGGGCTCGTTACCACTGCCGCCTCAATGATGGCGAGCTGGTCAATCGTCACAAGCCCTCAGTCGATGTGCTGTTCCGGTCGATGGCAGAGAATGTTGGTCCCAATGGGGTTGGGGTGATCCTCACCGGTATGGGAGCGGATGGCGCCACAGGAATGAAGGAGATGCTCGATGTTGGGGCCTCTACCGTAGCGCAAGATGAGCGCAGCAGTGTGGTCTGGGGGATGCCTGGCGAGGCGGTCAGGATGGGAGGGGCTCAGAAAGTGGTTTCGCTGGACGAGGTGTCCGGAGAGATTCTTCGTCTCACCAAGTAGCCCTGCCGGGGCTCCGAATCACTCCTCCTCAGCCATCCTATAGAGTAACGCGATCTCCTGATCCCAAATATCACTGTTGCTGGTCTCCAGCACCAACGGAACATTGTCGATCCGAGGATCGTTCATGATCTGTCGGAACGGTTCCAGTCCAATGGTCCCCTCCCCCAGGCTGTGGTGACGGTCGACTCGACTGCCAAAGGCGGATTTACAGTCGTTGATATGCATTCCCATCAGATAGTCAAAACCGACGATCGCCTCGAACTCCGCCATGGTCTGGTGATACTCTTCGGCGGTACGGAGGTCGTAACCGGCGGCGAAGGTGTGACAAGTGTCGATGCAGACCCCAATCCGAGAGCGATCCTCTATCCGGTCGATCAGATAGGCGAGATGTTCGAAGCGGTAACCGAGATTGCTCCCCTGTCCCGCAGTGTTCTCGATGACCGCACTTACCCCCTCGGTCTGCTCCAATGCCCGGTTGAGCGACTCGGCGATGTAGTCCAGACACTGCTCTTCATCGATCTTTTTCAGATGGCTGCCGGGATGAAAGTTGAGGCGATCCAACCCCAACTCCCGACACCGCTGTAGCTCATCGATGAACGCCGACAGAGACTTCTCCCGACCCGCTGCCTCGGGATGGCCAAGATTGATCAGGTAACTATCGTGTGGCAGCACCTGTCCGGCATGGAAACCGTACTGCTCCATCGCCTGTTGAAAACGGTCGATCTGGTCACTACCGAGTGGTTTGGCTTGCCACTGTCGCTGATTCTTGGTGAACAGCGCAAACCCACGGGCACCGATGGCATGGGCGTTGGCCGGAGCATTCTCGATTCCACCCGCAATACTGACGTGTGCACCAACCCATTTCATTCTGCGCTCTCCTTTGTGGTGGTCGTGGCTCT
Organism: uncultured Piscirickettsiaceae bacterium; assembly: GCA_964344735.1. Lineage (GTDB taxonomy): Bacteria > Pseudomonadota > Gammaproteobacteria > Thiopontia. The sequence continues at coordinate 17,210 of CAYFOQ010000018.1, read as the reverse complement.
TGGCGATAGCCCTCTCAGAACTCCCCATTTACCCCTGCAGTCATGATTGTCATCATCTTGGTATTGGTCGTCACCGCAATCCGATAGATCTCATCAGGCAACTTGCTATTGGAGATCATCATATTGAGATTGAGTGTGGTGAGCCAAAAGATTCCATTGCCATCCTCTACCAGGGCGATGCGACAGGGCATATACGCAGCATAGAGAATATCGAAACGGACCATCTGGGCGGCATCCTCGGGATTGCAGAACTGAAAAATCTCGATGTGCGGGGTGGGGAGACCACGGGCCTTGAGCACACTGGAGGTCTCTTGTCGTCCCACCAGTCGGAGATTGAGCTCCGCCGCCTTGGAGAGCATCGCCTGGGCAGCATCCTCATGGGTGATTCCCGGGGCGAGTCGCATCTTCACCACCGAGTGCTCAATCGCAGTCTCTTCAACCGGAGAGAGACCGAAGGCGAGGAGGTTCGGTGTCAGCAGGGTGATCCAGAGGGTGAATAGCAGCCTTTTCATTGTGCCGATTCTATCACAGCCCCTCCGAGACATTGCTCTCCAAGGTAGAAAACGATCGACTGCCCCGGTGTGACTGCCCGCTGGGGAGTATCGAAATGGACCCGAGTTTCACCATTTTCCGTACTGATCAGAGTACAGGGCTGTCGAGGCTGCCGATATCGGTGTCTGGCCTCACACGATAGTGGCAACGGTGGCTGGGGCGGCGTGATCCAATGCAGCGCACCACAGCGCACTCTGGTGCTCATGAGACGAGGATGGTTCTTCTTCTGAGCCACGATCAGCCGATTCTGTGACAGCTCTTTGGCCACGACGTACCAGGGTAGTTCCGGGTGGTTGGCCAGGCCACCGATCTGCAAACCACGACGCTGCCCCAAGGTGTGGTACATCAACCCTTGATGCTGACCGATCACCTCTCCGGTGGTGGTGACGATCTCTCCCGGTTGAGCCGGTAGGTAGCGCCCCAGAAAGGTGCGGAAGTGGCGTTCGCCAATGAAACAGATGCCGGTGCTGTCCCGTTTGGCAGCGTTGGCCAGCCCGAGTGTTTGGGCCAGCTCTCGCACCGCTGTTTTTCTCAAGGCTCCCAGCGGAAAGTGGCTGGCCTCTAGTTGTTGCTGATCGAGTAGATGGAGAAAGTAGGATTGATCCTTGTCAGGGTCTTCCCCCTGCAGTAGCCGAATACCCTCACGGCCCGTCTCGGTGCGGGCGTAGTGGCCGGTAGCGATCCGTTGTGCCCCCAGTCGTCGAGCATGGTCGAGAAAGGCGCGGAATTTGATCTCCCGGTTACAGAGAATATCGGGGTTGGGGGTACGTCCGGTAGCGTACTCCTCGAGAAAGTGACGAAAGACCCGCTCCCAGTACTCATGGGAGAAGTTGACGGTGTGGAGCGGGATTTTGAGCCGGTCAGCAACCGCTCTGGCATCCGCGAGATCGGTCGCAGCGCTACAGTGCTCTTCGCTGTCCTCCTCCTCCCAGTTTTTCATGAACAGTGCCTCGACGAGATACCCCTGCCGTTGCAGCAGGGCAGCCGCCACGGCAGAGTCGACGCCACCGGAGAGTCCAACCATGATCCGTTCTGCGCTCATGGTCGGGGAGGGGTATAGGGGGGCAGATGGTTGTGAAACAGCGTCAGGGGATAGCTCTCATCATTGAAATAGTCTTCGATACAGCGCAGCACCATCGGACTGCGGAGTCGCTGTTGCTGCTGCAGAACCTCCTCCAGCGTGAGCCAGAGGGTGCGGATGATCACCTCATCCAGCTTGCTGTGGGGTTGGTGGGCAACCACCTGTCCGGTAAAGGCCAGCCGCAGGTAGTGGCGTTGGGCCACCGGATCGACGGACTGGTAGATTCCCTGGAGATGGGTTGGATGAAAGATCCAGCCAGTCTCCTCCAGCGTTTCGCGAATCACCGCCTCCTGGGGGGACTCCCCAAACTCCATGTGTCCTGCCGGCTGATTGAGCACCGCCACCCCGTGGTCGATCTCCTCCACCAGCAGGAAACGGCCCTCCTGTTCCACCACAGCAGCAACGGTGACGCGAGGGCGTTGTTGGGGGGTGTCGTTCATGGTGAAATTATAGAAGCTTTTGAGCCCTCACCCCAGCCCTCTCCCTCCTCCACTCCCCGGCCGTAACCCTCCGAGTTCCCAAGGACCGATAGCAACCCGAATCAACCGCAAGGTCGGATGGCCAATGGCCGCGGTCATCCGCCGAATTTGGCGGTTGCGCCCCTCCCGCAGAGTGACCTCCACCCAGCAGTCAGGGACACGCTTGCGCTCCCGAATGGGCGGGTTGCGTGGCCACACCGCAGGAGGGTCGATCCGTCGAATAGTGGCCGGTGCGGTCACACCATCCTTCAGCTTCAGCCCGGAGGCAAATGCTCGCAGCGCTGCAGGCTGTGGAATACGCTCCAGTTGTACCCAGTAGCGCTTGGCCATCTTGTGACGTGGCTGGGTAATGCGAGACTGTAATCGCCCATCATCGGTCAGTATCATCAGCCCCTCACTGTCGCGGTCGAGGCGACCGGCTGGATGGATACCCGGAACCGGAATATAGTCTCCCAGCGTGGCTCGTCCCTCACGGTCACGAAACTGGCTGAGAACATTGAATGGCTTATTGAACAGTACAATCATCTGTGATCCTCTCCCTCCGAGAGAGGGGCGAGGGCAACATGGTTTGCCCACTCAGGGACTCTACTCCCCCCTCTCCCTCTGGGAGAGGGCCGGGGCGAGGGTCGCTCATCATATCCTAGATAACGGCCCACTCCTACCCGCGAAACAGAGTGAATAGCGGCTATCGTGGTATAGTGGGACCAACCGAGTAAAGGGAGTATGGGGCTGTGACTGAGCGGGAAGGGGACTATTCTGTCGAGCATAAGGAGGAGGTCGAGACCGCACCACCAGAACTACAGGAGCCACCGCGCTATCAGGTCGTGCTCCTCAATGATGACTTTACACCAATGGATTTTGTGGTCGAAGTGCTGCAGCGTTTCTTTCAAATGGATCAGGAGCAGGCTACCCAGGTGATGCTTCATGTTCATAGTCGAGGCAAGGGGGTGTGTGGGCACTACACGCGAGAAGTAGCGGAGACTCGAGTGGCGATGGTGAACGAGTATTCGCGGGAACATCAACACCCGCTGCTCTGTTCGATGGAACGACTGTGAAATGGTGGATTTCAGAGGTGAACGGGATGACCCATCGTTGCAGAAGTGTTATCACGCCTGAATCGCAACCGTCTGCGGCCAGGGAGGGCCGCAGCCGAGCGACACAGGGATGTGCCTGAGCGTGTTGAGATTCAGGCGTGATAACACTTCTGTAACGATGGATCGTTACTGTGAAATGAACCGTACAGGGGGAAAGAACGATGTTGAGTAAAGAGCTAGAGTTTTCGTTGGGGCTGGCGGTCAAGCAGGCTCGGGACGAACATCACGAATTCATTACCCTGGAACATCTGTTGCTGGTGTTGCTCGATAACCCCCGTTCAGCTGCATTGCTCCGCAAGTGTGGAGCCGATTTCGACCGCCTGCGGCAGCAGCTGGATGATTTTATCCAGCAAAATACCCCGCAGCTGCCAGTGGGAGAGGAGCGGGATCCACAACCGACGCTCGGCTTTCAACGGGTGCTGCAACGCTCGATCTTTCAGGTCCAGTCTGCCGCTAAGAGTGAGGTGACGGCAGAGAATATTCTGGTGGCGCTCTTCGGGGAGAAGGAGTCCCATGCGGTATTTTTCCTTGCCCAGCAGCAGATTACCCGTTTTGATGTGGTTCACGCCCTCTCTCATGGAGATTTGGTCGAGCGAGAGGAGCAGGAGGCGCGGGAAGAGGGAGAGGAGATGGCTGAGAAAGAGCCGGAGAGTGCGCTCTCCCGTTTTGCCGTCAACCTCAATCAACTGGCGGAGCAGGGGCGGATTGACCCTCTGATCGGGCGACAGCAGGAGGTGGAGCGAACCATTCAGGTGCTCTGTCGACGACGCAAAAACAATCCGCTGTTGGTCGGCGAGGCCGGAGTGGGGAAGACCGCCATTGCCGAAGGGTTGGCCAAAAGAATCGTCGATGGCGAAGTACCGGAGGTGATCTCTGGCAGTGTCATCTACTCTCTCGATCTCGGTTCGTTGCTGGCCGGAACGAAGTACCGCGGTGACTTCGAGAAGCGATTCAAGGGGCTGTTGAAGCAGCTGGAGAAGGAGCCGGAGGCGATCATCTTTATCGATGAGATCCACACCATCATCGGTGCCGGCGCCGCCTCGGGGGGGACGATGGATGCCTCCAATCTGATCAAACCCAAGCTGGCGGCAGGGGATCTGCGCTGTATCGGCTCAACCACCTTTCAGGAGTATCGCGGCATCTTTGAAAAGGACCACGCACTCGCCCGACGATTCCAGAAGATCGATATTCTCGAGCCCTCGGTCGAGGAGACGGTGCGCTACACCCTGCAGGCCCTCACCTCTGCGGCGGAGCTGGCCAACCGTTATATCAATGACCGTTTTCTTCCAGATAAGGCGATCGATGTGATGGACGAGGCGGGAGCCTACAACCGGCTTCAGCCCCGGGATAAGCGGTTGGAGACCATCGATATCGAGCAGGTGGAGGCGGTTGTGGCGCGGATCGCTCGGGTACCGGCGCGCAGTGTCTCCAGTTCCGATCGTGAACAGTTACAGCGGCTGGAACGGGATCTGAAGATGGTGGTTTTCGGTCAGGATGAGGCGATTACGACACTCGCCGGTGCCATCAAGCTCTCCCGTTCCGGCCTGGGGAGTGACGAACGACCGGTCGGGTCGTTTCTGTTCGTCGGTCCTACCGGCGTGGGGAAGACCGAGGTGGCGCGGCAATTGGCGCTCCATCTCGGGGTGGAACTGATCCGTTTCGATATGTCGGAGTATCTCGAGCGCCATACTGTTTCACGACTGATCGGGGCTCCGCCAGGCTATGTTGGTTTCGATCAGGGGGGATTGCTGACCGATGCCATCAACCAGAACCCCTATGCGGTGCTGCTGCTCGATGAGATCGAAAAGGCTCACCCCGATCTCTTCAATCTGCTGCTGCAGGTGATGGATCACGGCACCTTGACCGACAGCAATGGTCGCAAGAGTGATTTTCGCAACGTGGTGCTGGTGATGACCTCCAACATCGGGGCCGAAAAGATGAACCGTTCCTCGATCGGCTTTACCCGTCAGGATCACTCCAGTGACGGAATGGCGGAGGTGAAACGGCAGTTCACCCCGGAGTTCCGCAATCGCCTCGATGCCACCATCCAGTTTCAGCCACTCGATAGGGAGAGTGTCGCCCACATCGTCGATAAGTTCATCGCCGAACTCGAGATCCAGCTCGATCAAAAGCAGGTTCACCTCACCCTCGATAGTGAGGCCCGTGCCTGGCTGGCGGAGCGGGGGTGTGACCCGGACATGGGGGCACGACCGATGCGGCGGCTGATTCGGGAGAAGATTCACCGCCCGTTGGCCGATGAGCTGCTCTTCGGAGCCTTGGTGGACGGTGGTGAGGTGGAGGTTGGGGTCGAGGGGGAGGGGCTCTGCTTCCGTTTTCGTCCGCGACCGCACTCGTTGCGTCAGATGCAAGCCACAGCAGAGTCTGTTGAAGAGGGTTGAGGAGAGGGTCGGGGTGAGGGGGGCATTTCAGCCGCAATTCGAATAGTGACCCAAAATTTTCCACTTTCTCCACGGTTGGGGTACAATTCCGCCCCCACAATGGCCGGGAACCCCGTGCTGCAGCAGTCGACAGAGCGAATAGTTACCCAATCAGAGCGTATGGCGAAAGAAGAACATATCGAGATGGAAGGGACCGTAATGGAGAACCTTCCCAATACCACCTTTCGGGTCGAACTGGAGAACGGTCATCAAGTGATCGCCCACATCTCCGGCAAGATGCGTAAGCACTATATCCGTATTCTCAAAGGGGACAAGGTGACCGTGGCTCTAACCCCCTATGATTTGACCAAGG
>CAYFOQ010000018.1:10693-11241 GCA_964344735.1 uncultured Piscirickettsiaceae bacterium | reverse complement strand
TCCGCGCCCGCTGATTCTCCTCTCGGTTGGCAGCGTTCGGTGTTGCTGTGATATGCCTCTCCACTTCCCCTTGTGATTCAAGAGCGCCGATGCCTTTGCGACGACTAGTCTGCGATGCGTAGTCGAATCCAGCGGCTGGGTACTCAACTCTCCAACCAGATTGCGGCCGGGGAGGTGGTGGAGCGACCCGCCTCGGTGATCAAGGAGCTGTTGGAGAACAGTATCGATGCCGGCTCTACCTGGATCTGGATCGATATCGAGTCGGGGGGGCAGCGATTGATTCGGGTTCGTGACAACGGTAGCGGCATCGTCGATGAGGATCTGCTACTGGCACTCGATCGTCACGCTACCAGCAAGGTGAGTCGGGTGGAGGACCTTGGGCGCATCGCCACGCTCGGTTTTCGTGGTGAGGCGCTCCCCAGTATCGCCTCGGTCTCTCGCCTCACCCTGCGTTCCCGGGCCGATGAGGCTCCACAGGGGTGGATGGTCCACTGTGATGGCGGTCTCGAGATCGAAGGGCCGACGCCCGATGCCCACCCCCCCGGAAC
>CAYFOQ010000018.1:6241-10683 GCA_964344735.1 uncultured Piscirickettsiaceae bacterium | reverse complement strand
GTGTGCGAACTCTTCTTTAATGTTCCGGCTCGACGCAAGTTTCTGCGGACCGAAAAGACCGAGTTTCACCATATCGACGAGGTGGTTAGACGGCTGGCGCTGGCCCATCCTCAGCTGCTCTGGACCCTCAAGCACAATGGCCGGGTGGTCCGGGAGTATCCGGCCGGGGAGGGGCGCTCGGAGTGGGAGCGACGAATCACCGCGGTGCTGGGAGAGGGGTTTCTGCAGCAGGCGATCCATCTGGATAGTGGGGTGGAATCGATGCGATTGCAGGGTTGGGTCGGACGCCCGGCGACTGCCCGTAGCCAGGCCGATCAGCAGTTCTTCTACGTCAATGGCCGGGTGGTCCGGGATAAGGTCGTGACTCACGCCGTCCGCCAGGCCTATCAAGATCTGCTCTATCATGGTCGACACCCCACCTATCTGCTCTTTCTCGAAATGGATCCGGAGCAGGTCGATGTCAACGTTCACCCCACCAAACATGAGGTGCGGTTTCGAGAGAGTCGACAGGTTCATGGTTTTATTACCAGAGCGTTGAAAGAGGCGTTGGCGGCAGATCGTCCCGGAAGTGAAGCGGGTGAGATGACGGCAGTGGTGGATCGAGAGACCGGTGAATTACAACAGGTGGCCCGTGCCGCCCTCGAGGCAGAGGGGGGCGGCTCGCTTCTGCGGAACTGGGTCGAGCTTCCCCAAGGGGAGCAGCGCACTCTCCAGAGCAGTGGCTCATTCGATTTCGGGAGCGGTTCTCGAGTCCGGGAGCCTCACTCCGGGGGGGCGAACCTCCCGATAGCGGGAGAGTTTCCGACCACCAAGGAGGGGGCGCAAGAGGAGGGGGTTCCTCCCCTCGGCTTTGCCTTGGCTCAACTTCACGGTATCTACATTCTGGCGCAGAATCGCAACGGCCTGGTGCTGGTCGATATGCACGCAGCGCATGAGCGAATCACCTACGAACGTCTCAAGCGGGCGGTTCACGGACAGGGGATACGGACACAACGTCTGCTGTTGCCGGAGACCTTTTCTGTGGCCGAACATGAGGCGGAGTTTGTCGAGCGCAATGGGACGCTGTTTCAGCGCCTGGGGGTGACCCTGGAGCGTAATGGTCCCACCACCCTGGTGGTGCGAGAGGTTCCGGCACTGCTGGCGGCTGGAGACCGAGTGCAACTGGCGCGTGATCTGCTGGCCGATCTGCAGCACTACCCCGATAGTGTCCGAGTGGAACAGAATATCAATGAGATCCTGGCCACCCTCTCTTGCCACGGCTCGGTTCGTGCCGGACGGCAGCTCGATCGGGCCGAGATGGATGCCCTGCTGCGGGATATGGAGGAGACCGAGTTCAGCGGTCAGTGTAACCATGGTCGCCCGACCTGGCGGGAGTTGAGTCTGAGTGAGCTCGATCGACTTTTTCTCCGCGGCCAGTGAGTCACTGCTCTTTCTTGCTGGCCCCACCGCGGCCGGCAAGACCCGTTGGGCGGTGGAGCTGGTGGAGCGCTATCCGTTCGAAATCATCAGTGTCGATTCGGCACAGATCTATCGTGAGATGAATATCGGGACCGCCAAGCCGGAACCGGAACTGTTGGAACGAGCCCCACACCACCTGATCGATATCCTCGATCCCACCGAGCGCTACTCGGCCGCCCGTTTCGTGGCCGATGCCCATCGTGAGATGGTCGCGATTCGTAGTCGAGGAAAGATCCCGCTATTGGTGGGAGGAACCATGCTCTACTATCGAGCGCTGCAGTTCGGTCTCTCCCAGCTGCCGGAGAGTGATCCCGAGGTGAGGCAGCGGTTACAGCAGTGGCAGCAGGAGGAGGGGTTGATGGTGCTCTATCAACGGTTGCAGCAGGTCGACCCGGAGGCGGCGGCCCGGATTCAGCCGAGCGATCCCCAACGGATTCTTCGTGCCCTGGAGGTCTATGAGATGACCGGAGAGAGTCTCACCAGCCACTGGCAACGACAACAGGATCATGCCACCATCCCCCCGGCTCCAAAGTTGATCGCAGTAGCGCCGCCGGATCGCGCGCTGCTTCACCGTCGCATCGAACAGCGGGCAGAGCAGATGGTGGCGACAGGTCTAGTGGAGGAGGTAGCGCAGTTACGGCGTCGAGGTGATCTTTCTGCCGAACTGCCATCGATGCGAGCGGTCGGTTACCGTCAAGTGTGGGAACATCTCGAGGGGCACTCCACCATTGACGAGATGCTCCATAGTATGGTTGTCGCAACCCGTCAGTTGGCCAAGCGCCAGCTCACCTGGCTGCGAAACTGGCCAACTCCGGTCTGCTGGGTCGATCCTGATGGCGGGGATCCGCTGCAGGCGTTGATTCGGTGTGTTCGATAGTTTGTTGTTCGTATCGTTGTTCAAAACCTCCCGACCCTCATCCCAACCCTCTCCCAGAGGGAGAGGGAGTTGATCCAAACCGTTACCCGCCAGAAAAGGATTGTACCCACCCCTCGTTCTGATATAGTTCGCAAAGCCCTGAAAACAACAATAAACCGCCAATCAATACATAAATAATGAGTAGTAAAAGTAAACAGCTGCAAGAGCCATTTCTAAACGCCCTGCGTCGGGAGAAGGTTCCGGTCTCTATTTTTTTGGTCAACGGGATCAAACTGCAGGGACAGATCGACTCTTTCGATCAGTTCGTCATCGTATTGAAGAGTTCGGTCAGCCAGATGGTATACAAACATGCAGTCTCTACCATCGTCCCTTCCCGACCGATTCATATCGACTATGAGAGCGCCGAGTAGTCGCTCGAGCTCGATGCACTCCATAGTAGTATCGGGCTGAACCCCGTCTCAGCGGTTGACTACATTCATCGAACGACACCAGGGGGGAGATCGCGCCCTTCTGGTTCATGTCGCTTTTCCCCGAGAGTCGATCACCGATGCGGTCGAGGAGTTCGAGTTGCTGGCCGATTCGGCCCGGGCCGAGATCCTCGATTGTGTGGTGGTGAGACGCCACTCGATTGAACCCAAATACTATATCGGTAGTGGCAAGGCCGAGGAGTTGGCGACCACGGTAGCCGCCCTGGAGGCCGAGGTGGTGATCTTCAATCACGCCCTGGCCCCGGCACAGGAGCGGAATCTGGAGCAGCTACTACACTGCCGGGTACTGGATCGCACCACCCTCATCCTCGATATCTTCGCCCAGCGGGCCCGCTCTCATGAGGGGAAATTGCAGGTGGAGCTGGCTCAACTGCGCCACCTCTCCACCCGCCTGGTGCGGGGCTGGAGCCACCTGGAACGACAGAAGGGGGGGATCGGCCTGAGGGGGCCTGGTGAGACCCAGCTCGAGAGCGATCGCCGCCTGATCGGTCAGCGTATCAAGCAGATTCTCAAACGGCTCGACAAGGTAGAGCAGAGCCGTACCCTGGGACGACGACAGCGGCGCCGCAACGCCATGCCTACGGTCTCTCTGGTGGGATATACCAATGCCGGGAAATCGACCCTCTTCAATCGGCTGACGGCAGCCAATAGCTATGCCGCCGATCAGCTCTTCGCCACCCTCGATCCGACCTTACGGCGACTCGATCTATCGGGTGGAGTGGGTGTGGTGCTGGCGGATACCGTCGGTTTTATCCGGGATCTCCCGCATGATCTGGTACAGGCGTTCCGCTCCACGCTGCAGGAGACGGTCGAGGCCGACCTGCTGCTCCATCTGATCGATACCGTCCATGAAGAGCGCGCCGACCAGATCGAACAGGTCAATCGGGTACTGCAGGAGATCGGCGCCGATACCCTGCCGCAGATTGAGATCTATAACAAGATCGATCTGATCGACCAGGTGGATCCCCGAGTCGATCGTAATCAGGATGGGACGGTGAGTCGAATCTGGCTCTCGGCCCGGAGTGGTGAGGGGGTTGAACAGCTGGTCGAGGTGTTGCGGGAGCGATTCTCGGGGGAGTTGGTGCGAGGCACCGTGGCGCTGGGCCCCCATCAGGGCGGGTTGCGGGCGAGGCTCTACCGTGAGGATGGGGTTTGCCGGGAGCAGGGGACCGATGCCGGAGGATGGCAGATCGAGGTTGAACTTCCGCGGCAAACACTGGATCATCTACAGCTTTGGGAGTTTCTAGAGCCACTGTGACGGTATGGTTAGTGGTTCGGGAACGACAGGATTGGGAAGTGACGAATAAGGAATCGATCGACCGATGAATGATCAATCGCAGAGGCAACCACGGGCGAGCATGGATAATCGCATGGAGGTGCATGGGGAGGGGACTGGCTCACCGGGACCGGCTGCTGCTCGAGCGGCCGAGATGAGCTGGGATGGTAACCGCTCCGGAGGCAACCGTCCGGATGGTAATGACCCCTGGGGGGGAGGTGGTGGTAACCAGCAGCCCCCGGATCTGGACGAGGTGGCGCGCAAGCTGCAAGAGTCGTTGAGCAAGATTTTCGGCAACAAGAGTGGCAAGCGTCCAGGGCCTCGTCCGGTCGGTCCCAATGGT
>CAYFOQ010000018.1:0-6231 GCA_964344735.1 uncultured Piscirickettsiaceae bacterium | reverse complement strand
CCGGGAGGGGGAGGGGCGATCGGGCTCAGCGCCATTGGTGGTGTGCTGGTAACGATCTGGTTGCTCTCCGGAATCTATATCGTCGATCCAGCCGAACGCGGCGTGGAGCTCTACTTCGGAAAATATTTCGCCACCACCATGCCGGGACCGAACTGGCACGCACCCTATCCCATTGCCGGGGTAGAGAAGGTCAATGTCGAGGAGATTCGTAACATCGAGATCGGTTATCGCACCCGGGGGGGAACCCAATCCTCTGGTTCGGTTCCCCGGGAGTCACTGATGTTGACCAAGGACGAAAATATCATCGACATCAAGTTTGCGGTGCAGTATCGCGTCAAGGATGCTCGCAACTACCTGTTCAGTGTGTTCAATCCTGACGAGACCCTGCGTCAGGCCACCGAGAGTGCGGTACGAGATGTCATCGGCAAGAGTCGGATGGACTTTGTGCTGACCGAAGGGCGTGCCGAAATCGCCCTGCGGGCACGAGATCTGATTCAGAAGATTGCCGATCGCTACAACACCGGGCTGGAGGTGACTACGGTCAATATGCAGGATGCCCAACCACCGGATCAGGTACAGGGGGCCTTTGCCGATGTGGTCAAGGCGCGTGAGGACAAGCAGCGACTGATCAATGAGGCTGAGGCCTATCGTAATGACCTTTTGCCAAAGGCGCGTGGTGCCTCCGCTCGTATTCTGGCCGAGGCCGAGGCCTATCGTGAGAAGGTGATCGTTCGGGCCGATGGTGAGACCTCGCGCTTCAATCAGATTCTCGCCGAGTATCAGAAGGCACCAGAGGTGACCCGCAAGCGGCTCTATATCGATACTCTGGAGCAGGTGTTGGCCACTACCGGCAAGGTGGTGGTGGATGTGGAGTCGGGCAACAATCTGCTCTACCTGCCGCTGGATCGATTGGGTGCTGGAGGAAGTGTGGTAGAACGGCGTTCCATTATTCCGGAGCGACCGGCAGAGGGGGGTAGCAGCGCGATCAGGAGTGGAGACTCGCGCTCCTCCGATGCCCGTGGGCGATCCCGCTAACCACAACCTAACAGAGGAGATGTGAGCATGAATGGAGCAAAGATGGCGGCGGTGGTTGCGGTGCTGATCGCGATAGGGGTTTCGCTTTCGGCCTTCGTGGTCGACGAGCGTGAGCTAGCGATCAAATTCAGGTTGGGCCAGATTGCCGAGACCGACTATGAGCCGGGGATACATTTTCAGGTACCCATCGTCAATAACGTGCGGAAGTTCGACCGGCGCATCCAGACCCTCGATGCCGATCCAGAGCGTTACCTGACGGTCGAGAAAAAGAACGTCCAGGTCGACTCTTTCGTCAAGTGGCGGATCGGTAACGTCGAGACCTTCTTCAAGTCGGTCTCTGGTGACCCCTGGGTGGCCAATCAGCGGTTATCGCAGGTGATCAAGGATGGTCTGCGCGGGGAGTTCGGTAAACGCACCGTACAGGAGGTGATCAGCGGTGAGCGTGACGAGATCATGGCGGCGATCACCGAGAGCTCTCGGATTCAGGCCAAGGAGTTCGGCATCGAGGTGGTCGATGTTCGGATCAAGCGGGTCGACCTGCCGCAGGAGGTGAGTAACTCGGTATTCCGCAGAATGGAGGCGGAGCGTGACCGGATCGCCAAGGAGTTCCGTTCCGAGGGGGCCGAGGCGGCTGAGCGTATTCGGGCCGAGGCCGACCGCCAGCGTACGGTGATTCTGGCTGAGGCCGACCAGCAGGCGGAGAAGACCCGTGGTGAGGGCGATGCCCGGGCCACCGAGGTCTATGCCAACGCTTACAACCAGGATCCGGAGTTTTACGCCTTCTATCGCAGTCTCAACGCTTACGAGAATGTCTTTCAGGATCAGGGTGACCTGTTGGTGCTGGAGCCCGATAGCGAGTTCTTCGGCTATTTTGGCAGCGGTAGCCTGACGGAGTAGTTTCGTTGTTCGAGCTGGTCTGGGGAGATCTTGGAGCGGCACTGGCGCTGGTGCTGGTGATCGAGGGGCTGTTGCTTTCGCTCCACCCCGGGGTTGGCGCGAGGCGATGGGGCGTCTGCTCGAGATCGAGAGTGAGGCGTTGAGAAGAATGGGGATCACCACCATGGTGGGGCGTTGTTGCTCTACTGGATCAGGAGTTGAATCGATGGGACCGCGCCACACCAAACCGATAACGGGGCACTGGCGGCTGCCGGATGGGGTCGAAGAGCTGATGCCGGCCGATGTGGTTGCGATCGAGTCGTTGCGTCGTCGAGCGCTCGACCTGTTTCACGGCTGGGGGTACGAGACCGTGATCCCTCCGCTGATCGAGTATCTCGATTCACTGCTGACCGGTACCGGCAATGACCTTGAGCTACAGACCTTCAAGCTGACCGATCAACTCACCGGCCGGACCATGGGGGTTCGGGCCGATATGACCCCACAGGTGGCGCGAATCGATGCCCATCGCATGGGTCGCGAGGGGCCGGTACGACTCTGTTATCTGGGGTCCGTGCTTCACACCCGTCCCGAGATCCCGGGAGGAACCCGCTCACCGATTCAGGTGGGGGCCGAACTCTATGGCCACGCCACGCTCGAGAGTGACCTCGAGGTGATCCGGCTGATGTTGGAACTGGTCGCACTGGCCGGTGGAGAGCAGGTGGTGCTCGACCTGGGACATGTCGGAATTTACCGAACCCTGATCGCCAGTGCCGATCTCGATCCCGATGGTGAGGCCCAGATCTTTGCCGCCCTGCAACGCAAGGCCACCGCAGATCTGGAGCCGTTACTGCAGCGTCATGTCTCCAGTGAGGCGCTACGCCAACAGCTGTTGGCACTCAATCAGCTCAATGGGGGGGTGGAGGTGCTGTCGCAGGCCCGAGCGTGGTTGCCCCCCTCCGTTCACCCGTTAGTGGCACAACTGGAGCGTGTGGCGGCCACCGCCGAACGACAGCAGTGGGGGGTGGAGCTCCATGTCGATCTCGCTGAATTGCGTGGTTTCGACTACCATACCGGCGTCCTTTTTGCGGCCTACTTGCCTCGGCTCGGTAGCGCCGTGGCATCGGGAGGGCGCTATGACAATGTCGGAGCGATATTCGGTCGTGCCCGCCCGGCCACCGGTTTCAGCGCCGACCTGAAAACACTGGTAGCACTGACCCCGCAATCACCGGCCCGGCCTTCAGCGATTTTTGCCCCGGCCCAGGAGTCTGAGACGCTGGAGCAGCGAGTGGCTGAGCTACGCCAACAGGGAGAGCGAGTCGTGGTAGAGCTTCCGGGACAGCAGCAGGATGCTGCAGCGATGGGGTGTGATCGTCAGCTGGTCGAGACGACAACTGGCTGGGAGGTCAGCAGACTGAACAACGACTAACCCCCCTCTCCCTCGGGGAGAGGGCCGGGGTGAGGGCAGGCCAAACTCCCCCCCGAAACACCATTTCTAGCATAGGGTAATCAAAAAATGGCAAAGAACGTAGTAATCATCGGCTCCCAGTGGGGAGACGAGGGCAAAGGCAAAGTGGTCGACCTGTTGACCGATCGGGCAACAGCAGTAGCCCGCTTTCAGGGGGGACACAACGCCGGACATACGCTGGTGATCGGTGGTGAAACCACCATTCTCCATCTCATCCCTTCCGGTATCCTGCGTGACGATGTCACCTGTTTCATCGGTAACGGTGTCGTACTCTCTCCCGATGCCCTGTTGGAAGAGATCGCCATGCTGGAGAAACGTGGTGTACCGGCGCGACAGCGGTTACGGATCAGTGAGGCCTGCCCGTTGATTCTCCCCTACCATGTCGCCCTCGATGCGGCGCGTGAACGGGCTCGCGGCAAGAAGGCGATCGGCACCACCGGGCGTGGTATCGGTCCCGCCTATGAGGACAAGGTTTCACGGCGGGGCATCCGTCTGGGGGATCTGCTGGACACCAATCTCTTCACCGAGCGGTTACGGGAGGTGATGGAGTATCACAACTTCGCCCTCGAGCACTACTTCAAGAGCGATACCGTCGATTACAACCAGGTGCTGGAGCAGACCCTGAAGATGGCCGAAGAGCTGCGACCGATGGCGGCCGATGTCACCGCCGAGCTGTTTCAACTGCACGATGATGGCAAGGGGATTCTGTTCGAAGGGGCACAAGGGACACTGCTCGATATCGACCACGGGACCTACCCCTATGTCACCTCCTCCACGGTGACTGCCGGTGGAGCCTCGGCCGGAACCGGTGTGGGGCCGCGCTACCTGGACTATATTCTCGGAATCACCAAGGCCTACACCACCCGAGTGGGGGCCGGTCCGTTCCCGACCGAACTCTATGATGGCGTTGATCTGTGTGATGAGCGTGGCAAACACATGGCGGACAAGGGGCACGAGTATGGGGCCACCACCGGCAGGGCCAGACGCTGCGGCTGGTTTGATGCCGTTGCCCTGCGGCGGGCCGTCCAGATCAATAGTTTCAGCGGGCTCTGCATCACCAAACTGGATGTTCTCGACGGGCTGGAGAGCTTGCAGATCTGTACCGGTTATCGGGTCAACGGGGTCGAGCAGTCCACCATGCCGATCGGCGCCGATGCCTTCGCCGCCTGCGAACCGATCTACGAAGAGATGCCAGGCTGGCAAGAGTCCACCCTCGGGGTGCGGGAGTACGATCTACTGCCGGAGAGTGCCCGAGCCTACCTCAAGCGGATCGAAGCCCTCTGCGGGGTACCGATCGACATCATCTCCACCGGTCCGGATCGTGAGGAGACGATCGTTCTCAATCACCCTTTTCAGTGAATCATTCGGGGTGAGGTGAGCCTCTCCAACTACGCCCCCTCTCCCTCTGGGAGAGGGCTGGGGTGAGGGAGAGAAGCAACCCCAACGTTCGTTCACCAACCCCCATAACGAACCTCAAAGAGGATCCGATCAGCCCCCCCATCAGAGCCTCCCAACCAGCTCCTCCGGCGGACTCTCCGCCCGTCGCACCACCCGACCCGAGTCGATCGTGATCCACAGCGGTGCCTGTTCGATCTCGACGTCATAATCGTAGGCAATATTGCCGTCATGATCGGCATAGATCGGTAACAGAAAAATAAAATGGCTACGGGCCTGCTCATAGACCGCGAAGTTGTCCTCGCTCATGACCACCCCCGCCAGATTGAACGCTTCCCGTAGGGGTTCCGCGCGTACCATCGTTTGCCAACAGGACTCACACTCCGGAGCGAAGAAGAAGAGGTGAATACGCTGCTGCTTCAAATTGCCCAAAATCACCGGTGCAGCCGAGGTGACCACGATCCCCTCCAGCTCTACCGCCACCATTCCGGCGGACTCATCCGAGTCGGAACAGCCGGTGAGCAGTATCACCGACAACAGCGCAAGCAGATTAAACCCGATTGCCCGAATGAACCGGGGAACAGGCTCAGCAGCGGTGGTTTTGAAAGATCGGGGCAAGAGACGAAGCATAGGGGTAGATCATAAATGAGCCTGTTGAGGTCGATTTTAACGCGGTATTGTGCTGGATGAGTAGAATTTCAACATTCTGTTAGGGGCTTACCCTCACCCCAGCCCTCTCCCCCCACAACCCCCCACCAAGATTCAGTAAATAGCGATCTCCAACGCCACCTGTGGTGTACAATCCAGAACGAAGAGCGAAGGAGAAACAATGGTAGTAGAAACCGAGCCAGTGGC
This sequence comes from uncultured Piscirickettsiaceae bacterium, assembly GCA_964344735.1. Lineage (GTDB taxonomy): Bacteria > Pseudomonadota > Gammaproteobacteria > Thiopontia. Next base: position 605 of record CAYFOQ010000018.1, on the reverse strand, counting down.
GTGGGGGGCGATGGCGATGAGCCTCTTCGGTGGGCTGGCGCTCTTCCTCTTCGGTATGGAGCAGATGTCCGATGCCCTCAAGGCGGTAGCTGGGGATCGGCTGAAGAATATTCTGGCACGATTGACCGTCAACCGCTTTATGGGGGCCATCACCGGTGCCTTTGTCACCGCGGTGATCCAATCCTCCTCGGTGACCACGGTGTTGGTGGTCGGCTTTATCTCCGCTGGACTGATGAGTTTTGCGCAGTCGGTGGGGATCATCATGGGGGCCAATATCGGCACCACCATTACCGCCCAGATCGTTGCCTTTAAGGTGACCAAGGCGGCACTGCTGATGATCGCAGTCGGATTTCTCTTTCTTTTCGCCTCGAAACAGGAACGTATCCGTCACTACGGAGCAATGGTGATGGGGCTGGGGCTGGTCTTTTTCGGCATGAGTATCATGAGTGACGCCATGCGGCCACTGCGTACCTTCCAGCCCTTCCTCGACCTCATGATCGAGATGGATAATCCGATCGTAGGGGTGGCGGTGGCCGCGCTCTTCACCGCTTTGGTGCAATCCTCCTCGGCCACCACCAGTCTGGTCATCGTCATGGCCAGCCAGG
>CAYFOQ010000017.1:22884-25255 GCA_964344735.1 uncultured Piscirickettsiaceae bacterium | reverse complement strand
AGACCACTACATCTTGTGGTCAGGGGGCCGCAGCGTGATTACAGATTACCCACACAATTCAGGAAGGAACCAACCATTCAGGGGTAAAGGCGCCTCTACTGGGGCGCAGACGGCCGCGTGAGGAGATCGCAATGCAGCAGTTCATGAGTTGGCTCTACCAAATCAAGATCACCACCAAGCTGTTCACCGGCTTTGCCACGATCACGATCCTTCTTCTGATCTATGGTGTGCTCAACCATAACGGCCTCAGTGAGATCGATGAATCCTCCAATGAAGTAGCGATGTCGACCCCGCTGGTCAATGCCATTACCCATATGGAGATGGCGACCCGAGCCTCGATGTTGATGATCATGAAGTATATGGAGGCGACTACCGAAGAGGAGCTGCAGCAGATGCAGCAGACCGTCATCGATGCCAACAACAACTTCGAGCGATATACTCAGGATATTCTGCAGGGATCGGAGACCGTTACCGCCAGTGATCACCCGGAGATACGGCGTCTGGTGGAGGAGGCAGTGGGTCATTATCACGAGGAGTTCTCTCCCCGGGTGCAGGCGGTCTATGACCAGCAGCTCGAGATCATTCAGAACATCGAAAAAAAGGGGACCGCCCTCGCCACCATGTCGATCGGTGTGAGTCAGATCATGGAGGTTTCCGATAAGCTAGACGAACTGTTCCGCAACGAGATCGGTCTGCGATTGAGTGAGGGGGCCTCAGCCGAGGCGATTCTTTACCGGGAGAGCCTCTGGCTCAACCTCTCCAAGCAGATCGCACTGGCGGTGGCCAACAGTCGGCTCACGGTAGAGAAGTATGTGCAGACCGATCTCGCCGGCCTCGATGCAGTGGATGCCGAATATCGCGCCACCCTGGAGGAGTTTGACCGTCTGGTCACCCCACTGCAGAAGGGTGGAGTGGTCGATGGATTCGATGTGCCCGCAGTGGAGAATCCGACCATCAAGGCTCAGATAGCTCAACTCGACATCATTCACGATCAGCTCTTCCAGATCGGCAACACCATTCTGATGCAGTTCCACAAATCGGACCTGATCCGCCACCAGGAGATCTCGAAACTCGATTTCGAGGCCGACGAGATCGGCGAGAAGGTGGTCGAACTCTCCCGCCAAGCCAATGAAATCGCCACCACCGGGATGATTTTGGCGCAACAACGTGCTCGTGAAACCGCCGCTACCATCCGCTCCCAGGCCCTCTGGACCATTCTGTTGGTACTACTGTTTTCGGTCGCCATCAGTACCCTGATCTCCCGTTCAATCACCGAGCCGATCCGGGTGATGGCACGACTCTTTCAGCAGATCACCGCCAGTGGTGACTTCTCCCTGCGCGCTGCCAACACCGACCAGGAGAGTGAGCTCGGCCAGATGGGAGGCTCTGTGAATGAGCTGCTGGAGGATCTGCAGCAGGCCATCGACGAGAGCAACCGGGTGGTAGGGGATGTCGCCCGAGGCACCTTCACCAGCCGCATCAGTGCCAGCTTCAAGGGGGACCTCGATATACTCAAACAGGGGGTCAACCATTCAGCCGAGAGCGTCCAGCAGACCATGCAAGGGCTCTCGGAGGTGATGCAGGCGATCACCAGCGGCAACTTCTCCTACCGTCTGGAAGGGGTAGAGATGGAGCAAGGCTTCCGTGACCTGCTACTTCAGACCATGGAGACGATGGAATCGGCCATCACCGAGATCAACCAGGCGATGGCTGCAGCCTCTCAGGGGGACTTTACCCAACGGGTAGATTCCGAACTGCAGGGTGACCTCAACGAGCTCAAACAGGGGGTCAACCAGTCACTGGAGAATATCCAGCAGGCGCTGGATGAAGCCGGTACCGTGGCCAATGCAATCGCAACTGGAGTACTCACTGAGCGGGTCAGTGGCAACTATCAGGGACGCCTTGGAGACCTCAAGAACGCCCTCAACCAGTCGACCGAACGGCTTCAGGGGATCGTCTCCCAGGTTAACAGTAGCGCCTCACGGGTGGCCGAAAGTTCGCGCGAGGTCAATACCAGCAGTAGCCAGTTGGCTCAGCGCACCTCGTCACAGGCCGCCAGTCTGGAAGAGACCGCCGCCAGTATGGAGCAGATGACGGCAACGGTACAGATGAATGCCGAAAATGCCGGGATGGCCAGCAAGCTCTCCAATACTGCCCATGAAGAGGCGACTCACGGCTCCGAGGTCGTGGTACAGGCGGTGGATGCAGTGGCCCGAATCAAAGAGTCGAGCGACCGCATTACCGATATCATCTCACTAATCGACGGGATCGCCTTTCAAACCAACCTGCTGGCACTCAATGCGGCAGTCGAGGCGGCCCGGGCCGGTGATCAGGGGCGTGGGTTTGCGGTAGTCGCCGGTGAGGTGCGTTC
>CAYFOQ010000017.1:327-22874 GCA_964344735.1 uncultured Piscirickettsiaceae bacterium | reverse complement strand
CAGCTTGATCGAAGTAAGTTCACAACGGGTGAGTGAAGGGGCTGAGTTGGTGGGTAATACCGGAGAGGCGCTCGACCGAATTCAGCATGCCGTCGGCAAGGTCAACAACATTGTCCGTGAGATCAGCACCTCGAGCAATGAGCAGAGCCTCAGCATCCAACAGGTCAATAATGCCATTACCGAGTTGGAGGGGGTCAACCAGCAGAACAGTGCTATGGTCGAGGAGAGTTCTGCCGCTAGTAGTGAGTTGGATCAGCAGGCCAATAAGTTGCTGGAGTTGATGCGGTTCTTCAAGCAGTAGCGGCCCTCACCCCAGTCCTCTCCCAGAGGGAGAGGGGGAAGAGTTTACTGGAAGTGGTTATAACCACCGCTGTGGGTGGGTCTCCAGCGCTCTTGCCACTGCACACCACTCCCCACAACAACCTCGCCAATCATCGAGATCTCTACCCCTAGCTGACCCAGTGCCCGCTTTGTAGTGGGGACTCTCTCTGGCGGTAGGGTAAAACAGAGCTGATAATCCTCACCGGCGGTAAGCGCCAGATCGAGCTGCTGCTGACGTGACATGGGGATCAGTGGATCGGCCAGCGGTATCGCTGCCAGATCGAGTTGCCCTCCAACTCCGCTGCTAGCAAGCAGATGACCCATATCGGCCAGCAAACCGTCAGAGATGTCGATCATTGCAGTAGCTTGCCCCCGCAGCGCCTGACCAGCCGCCACCTGGGGTTCTGGATAGTCCAGAGGACGGGCATCTTCAAACTCCAGCGCTCCCCCCTGCAATCGCTGCTGCAACGCATAACCGGCTCCGCCCAACGGTCCGGTCACGACAATCCGATCTCCAGGGCGTGCCCCCTGTCGTCGCACCATCTCGCCAACCGGAACCACCCCCTGAATCTGCAGTGTTACCGACAACGGTCCGCGAGTGGTATCTCCCCCAATCAGGTCGACTCGATAACGGCTGGCCAACTCGAGTAGACCAATGGAGAAGCGGCTCAACCACTCGCCATCGCTCTCCGGTAGCGTAAGGGCCAATGTCGCCCAGCGTGGTTCCCCCCCCATGGCAGCCAGGTCACTGAGGTTGACCGCTAACAGCTTGTGGCCGACCGCAGCCGGATCGCAATCGGGCAGAAAATGGGTTCCAGAGACCATGGTATCGACCGCCAGCAGCAGCTGCTCTTTCGGCTCCAACACCACTGCCGCAGCATCATCACCAATCCCCAATAGAGTAGAGGGGTGGTAGTGGGAATGACGACAAAAAAACTGTTCGATGAGTTCAAACTCACCGTATGCCTTCGTTCTCTGCCCCATTGTGACTACTGTATTCGGATGAGCGAGCGCTACGCGCGACCCGATCGAGCGCGGCATTGACGAACTGGTGACTCTTGGCAGAGCCGAAGGTCTTGGAGAGATTGATATACTCGTTCAAGACCACCCGATAAGGCACCTCCAGCAGAAAGAGTAGCTCGTACCCTCCCAGCCGCACCAATGCCTTCTCTACTGGATCAACCTGCGCGATATCTCGACTGAGGTGCGGAGAGAGCGCCTGATCCACCGTCGCCGCCTCCTCGATCACCCCCTTCACCAACGTGGAGAAGAGTGTCTGATCTGCCTTTTCCAGGATCCCCTCTTCATGAAACTGAGTGATGATCTCACTCGCCGGCTGGGATGAGACCGACCACTGGTAGATCGCCTGAACTGCTGCCCGCCGTGCGCGGGAACGCTCTCTGGACACCGGGGATTCAGAACTGCCGCAGCAGGTTGACCATCTCAATGGCCGATAGTGCCGCTTCCGCCCCCTTATTGCCCGCCTTGGTACCGGCCCGCTCGATCGCCTGCTCGATCGTATCAACCGTCAACAGCCCGAAGGTGATCGGCACGTTGCTCTCCAACGAGACGGCCGCCAGCCCCTTGGTGGCCTCACCTGCGACATAGTCGAAATGGGGTGTTCCTCCTCGGATCACCGCACCAATCGCAATCACCGCATCTACCTCCCCCTCAACCACCCGCTGGGCAGCAATCGGCATCTCGAAGGCCCCTGGCACCCGTACCACATGGATATCCTCTTCACGTGCACCGTGTCGAACCAGGGTATCGATTGCCCCCTCCAGCAGACTCTCCACCACAAAACTATTGAAACGAGAAACCACAATACCAAATCGCCCCCCTTCTGCATTGAGGCCCGCCTCGACCACCTTGATCTTCTTGTTCATCTCTACTCTCCCGGAACTCCCCCCACTGGAGGATCATTGAGTACACCCCTGCCGCAGCAGGGCTGCGATATAGTTACACGGACCGTAACGATTCACCAGTGCCACCACACGGATCCCTAGGGGGTGACGGTCTCCACCACCTCCAGACCGAAACCGGAAAGTGCGTGCATCTTTTTCGGTGTTCCCAACACCCTCATCTGGCGCACACCGAGATCGAGCAGGATCTGTGCTCCGACACCAATGTCACGCAACTCACCACCATCACTGCGATACCGCTCATCCCCCTGTTGGTGGTTACGGATACGCTCGATCAAATCACGACTCACCTCCTCTTTACGCAGCAACAACAGGACCCCGTTCTCCTCCTCCGCCACCCGGCGCAGGTCATGGTGCAGGGTACGACCACACCCCTCCCCCTCGGCCGCAAAAAGGTCGCAAAGCGTATCGAGCATATGAACCCGAACCAGAATCGGCTGCTCTGGATCGATCCGACCCTTAACCAGAGCGAGATGTACCTCGCCATCGATCGTCTCCCGATAGGCCTTGACGTGAAAGGGGCCATATTGCGTCACCAACTCACTCTCGGCCTCGGCCACTACCGTCTTTTCATGACGAATTCGATGCTCGATCAGATCAGCCACCGTTCCCAACTTGAGTCCATGGGTAGCCGCAAACTGCTCCAGGTCAGGACGACGAGCCATAGTGCCATCCTCATTGAGAATCTCCACGATCACTGCTGCCGGCTCCAGTCCAGCGAGTCGCGCCAGATCACATCCGGCCTCGGTATGTCCAGCGCGAGTCAACACCCCACCCGGCTGAGCCATCAGCGGAAAGATATGCCCCGGCATGACAATATCCTCCGGGGTAGCATTAGCTGCTGTGGCAGCCTGGACCGTCACAGCGCGATCCGCCGCCGAGATCCCGGTGGTCACCCCGGCAGCCGCCTCGATGGAGATGGTAAAATTGGTACCGTGCAGATCGCTATTCCCGCTCACCATCAACGGCAGATTGAGTTGCTCACAACGAGCCCGGGTCAACGTAAGACAGATCAAACCACGACCATAGCGGGCCATAAAGTTGATATCATCCGGCCGCACCCGGTCGGCGGCCATAATCAGATCGCCCTCGTTCTCGCGATCCTCGTCATCCATCAGCACCACCATCCTGCCCTGACGAATATCCTCGATGATCTCTTCCGTGCTATTCAACGCCATACTCACCCCTGCCTCCCTGCAAATCCATGTTCTGCCAAAAATGCCATGGTGATCCCCTCTACCGCTGGTTCCGCCGCCCGCTCCCCCAGCAGCAACCGCTCGAGATAACGGGCAATCAGATCCACTTCGAGGTTGACCCGACTGCCAGCGACCAGCTCATCCATTGTGGTCTCCAACAGGGTATGAGGAACAATATTGAGATCGAATACCGCACCCTCCACCCGATTGACCGTGAGGCTGATGCCATTGACCGTGATCGACCCCTTTTTTGCGATGTAGCGGGCAAGTTCATCGGGGGACTGAATCTGGAAACGGATCGATCGACCATCATCGATCCGGCTCACCACCTTGCCGACACCGTCGACATGACCACTCACCAGATGACCACCCAACCGGGTCGAGGGAGTCAGAGCCTTCTCCAGATTGACCGCTGAACCGATTCGTAACTGTGAAAATGCGGTACGCTCCAGCGTTTCAGCAGAAACATCGGCCTCGAAACTGTCGGCAGAAAGTGTCACAGCAGTGAGACAGACGCCATTGACGGCGATACTGTCTCCAAGCTGAACATCACTCAGGTCGAGCTTCCCGGCTCCGATGGTATAGCGGGCATCACCACCTTTATGATCAACCCGACGGATCGTCCCCACCGCTGCAATGATTCCTGTAAACATGCGGCGGATCTTACCACAGCTCAAGCGGGGCAAACCCGGCAACTCAGTTGGATCGTAACATCTGCTCCACCTGGGATAACAGATCCTCGCTGGCTATCGGCTTACGCAGCAACACAAAGGGGAGTCCCACCTTCTGCTCCAGCTGGGCATCACTGTAGTCACTGTAGGCCGTGAAGAATACGATGGGTAACTGCGGATGACTCTCACGCAGGATCATCGCCGTCTCCATACCGTCGATACCCGGTGGCATTCGCATATCGAGCAGTACCAGATCGAATGGATTCCCCTCGTTCTCCATCTCCTTGAAGAGCCGTAATGCCTCCAGTCCCTGGGTTGCGGTCAGTGCCCGATAGGGACAGGTTACGGTGTGATGTTCCTCCTCACTATCCCCTTCCAGCAAGGAGAACATCTCGTCCAGATCGTGATCTGCCTCCAGCTCTTCGGCGGAGCGCTGCAGGCCGAGAGCCTCCCGATAGTAGTCGATGATGCGAGGATCATCATCGACGATCAGCAGATGGGGACGATGATCCGCTTGCTCACTCATGGTGTCTGGACTCTACCACTAGTGGCAGCTCGACCGTCATGGTCGCCCCAAGATTGACTCCATCACTACTGGCCTCGATCCGACCCTGCAGGGAGCGGACAAAATTGGCTGCCGAGTGAAGCCCATAACCACTGCCGTGACGTTTATCGGTCTCGCCAAAATTGAAGATCGACTCCAAACGGGCCGCTTCGATACCGCAACCGTTATCGGTAATCGTAAAGATGAAGCGTCCCTCACCGCTCTTGCTGGCGACAATGTCGATTCGACCCTTGTAGTTGAACTCTGATCGTACCCGCTGACCAATCGCCTCCATACTGTTTTTGATGAAGTTCATCACCATCTGAATCATGGGGTTACGCGGCAGCTCCACCAACTGAATATCGGCATCGATGTTGACCTCGATCTCGATGCCGAACTTGTCGATCCGATCCTGAATCAGACTCAAGGTATCGGCGATCATCGATGGATAGTGGAAGCGGGTGATATGGGTCTCGGGACGGGCCGCCTTCTGCTGCAGTTGAATGATCTCTCCAATATGGTGCACTCCCAGTTCCAGCTTGTCGAGATACTGCCCCATTTTCTCCTCCCCCCGCAGACCGGAGAGAATTTTGATCGAGGCGTCGAACACCTGTCGGTCACGCTCGACCTGAGCCTGGAGCGGGGCACAATCCCCCACCAGCCCCACCTCATCAACCTTACTGGCACCAGCCTTTTGCAGCCCCTTCTCCAGGCGCTCGATCTGAGCCGGCAACCGTCCCAACTGCATCAACGAACCGTGCATTCCGGTAACGATATTGCCGATATTGTGCAGAATCGATGCGCTCATCTCTGCAATCCCCGCCTGAAATGCAGCGTACTGTTGAGCCTCATCCATCTTGATCCGATCGCTGATATCGATCGCCACCATCAACGTCTCATACTCCAGCATATCCGCCTGCTCATCGATCAACGGAACAAACTGCAATAACGTGGTGATGGTACGATCCTGTTGATGGATCTCATGTTGTACCCGCCGCTCGGGATGAGCCTGCAAGGACAACCCCAGCTCTTCGCCATAACTGGCAATGGCTCGTCCCTCGGGCCAGACCCCGAAGAGCTCGTGAAAGGCGGGATTGGCAGAGATCACATGCTGCTGGTTATAGAGCATCATCGCCACCGGCAGAGAGTGAATCAGATAGCGAATGCGACGATTCTCGACATGAAGCAGCTGGTTGGTTTCGTAGAGCTCCAGGCTCTTCTGCTCCAACAACTGCTCCGCCTCCTTGCGAGCATTGCGTTCCCGGGAAAAGCGGCGCTCCAGCAGTGCGATCTTCTTCTCAATCTCATCCATCGTCAGGGAGTCCGCAGAGGGGTAACCATACCGTTTTCTGTGCGCCGCATTTGCTGATGGTCTCCTGCTCTCAACGCTGACGGGAGATGGTAAAGCGCATATGATTCCCCTTCCCCTCCGAGAGATCATCCTCGGTCACCGCAATCTTCTCGCCAAAGTACTCGCCACTCCACTGAATCAATCCCTTGGCGAGTGAGGAGAAGGGACGGCTGGAACGGTACTCCATCACCAGGACATCCTCACCCTCACGATGGGTGAAAAAACGGGGCAACTCGGCATCCGGATAGAGCTTCAAAACCTCTTTGTGAATATGGTTATCGACACTCTCCAGAAAATCGAAGGTGGTCTCGACCGAGTGGAAAAAACCGGGGTAGAGTGCAGCAAAACGGCCCGCCAGATGGGCTCCGAACTGACGCACCAGTTCATCGAACGCCACCCCGGTCGTTGCGGCAAGCGCCTCCACCAGCTCCACCAACTCGAGATGGTCATAGACCCCCACCGCGGTATAACTTCCGCCCGATTCAAGCTGATCCGAGGTGGACTCGATGATCTCATCGACCACTTCTGGCGAGAATCGCTCCTCCACCATCTCGATAAACTCGGAAAAAACAATCCCCTTCATCCTGCTCTTCTCCCCTTTTTTAGAGCCCCATTATCACCCATTCAGATCTTGCGTCAAATGGGTAGACCATCGATGAGTCACGACCACCGCCTTGACTTCACCGGCTCCGCCGTAATTCGGAGATCCTTCCCCAGTTGTCGCAGATCGGTAATGGTAAGTCGTAAACGCTGTGCCATCCGCTCCAGAGGTAGATGGAAAAGAGGACGTGCCGTACTACCGAGCAGTACCGGTGCCGTATAGATCACCAGCTGATCGACCCACTGCTGCTCCATCAGGGCACCGGCCAGCGTAGCCCCGGCCTCGACATGGAGCTCATTGATACCGCGTGCCGCCAATGCCCGCAGTAGTGGCTCGAACGGGAATCGCCCCGCTTGTAACGGGAACTCCATCCACTCCACACCGGAACACTCACTCCACCCCTGAGGGATTGTTGCCCCTTCACCAACCACCATCAACACCGCACCCGGCAGATTGAGAATCCGGGCCTGTGGTGGCGTTTGAGCCTGAGGATCGAGCACCACCCGTAGCGGCTGTCGGGGTGGCGTGATCTCGAGCCGCAAATCGAGTCCAGGATTATCGGCCAGCACCGTTCCCACACCGGTCATGATCGCCGAACTCCGCCCTCGCAACCGCTGTACATCCTCTCGGGCCGCCGCGCCGGTAATCCACTGGCTCTCCCCCGAATCCATCGCCGTGCGACCATCCAGACTCTGTGCCATCTTCAACCGCACATAGGGAAGCCCATCACGCATCCGTTTAAGAAATCCGGGGTTGAGGCGCTCGCTCTGCTCTCTCAGCAGCCCGGTCTCAACGGTAATACCGGCGGCACGCAATCGCTCCAGCCCTTGTCCCGCCACCTCCGGGTTGGGATCTTCCAGTGCCACTACGACACGAGAGACCCCAGCTTTGATCAAGGCTTCACAACAGGGGGGGGTGCGCCCATGATGACTACAGGGCTCGAGGGTAACGTAGGCGGTGGCCCCCTGCGCACGTTCACCCGCCTCTCGCAGGGCGTGAACCTCGGCATGAGGACCTCCAGCAGCCAGATGGTAACCACCACCGATCCGTGCACCATCTGCGACCACCACACACCCGACACGAGGATTGGGGTCGGTCGTATAGAGTCCGGCTTCCGCCAACCGCAGAGCCTCCGCCATCCACCGGTGGTCATCCGCTGAAAAGGCTTCCCTCTCTACCCGCGTAACCACTACTCTGGCTCTTTTCGCAGCGGGTTACCATCCTCTCCGGTAAGCAGTTCTAGCTGATCGCTGTTGCTGCTGCTCCCCAGACGGGTATCCTGCTCCATCCGTTCCACCATCTCACGGAAGGCGTTGACGTCCTGAAAACTACGATAGACCGAGGCAAAACGGATGTAGGCCACTTCGTCCAGATTGCGCAGCTCATCCATCACCCAGCGTCCCAGCTCATAGGAGCGTACCTCACGTTCACCATAGGCGTGCAGACGGTGGCGAATACGCTCGATGGCAGCATCGATACGATCGGTCTCCACCGGACGCTTCTCCAACGCCCGCATGAACCCTTTGCGTAGTCGCTCCTCATCATAGGGCTGGCGGTTACCGTTTCGCTTGATGATTCGCGGGGTAACCAGATCGACCTTCTCGAAGGTGGTAAAACGGGCACTGCAGGCCTGGCACTCCCGCCGCCGCCGGACCTGCTCCCCCTCCCCTACCAGACGGGAGTCGACCACCCGAGTATCCTCCGCCTTGCAGAAAGGACAGCGCATCAACGACTACCGATAGACCGGGAAACGACTACAAAGCGTCAACACCTCCCCCTTGATCCGCTCGATGGTGTCACGGTTCTCCAGATCATCCATGATGTCGCACATCCATCCCGCCAGTCTATCGCACTCCTGCTCACCAAACCCCCGGGTGGTAATCGCCGGAGTACCGACCCGAATGCCACTGGTGACAAAGGGGGACTGGGGGTCATTCGGCACTGCGTTCTTGTTGACGGTGATATTGGCCGCACCCAGTGCAGCATCCGCCGCCTTGCCGGTGATCCCCTTGCGAATCAGGTCGACCAGAAAGAGGTGGTTATCGGTACCTCCGGAGACCACATCATACCCACGCTGGAGGAACCGCTCCGCCATCACCGCGGCGTTGCGCTTGACCTGACGCTGATACTCCTTGAAGGCCGGATCGAGCGCCTCTTTGAAGGCGACCGCCTTAGCTGCGATCACATGCATCAGTGGACCGCCCTGAGTACCAGGAAAAACCAGCGAGTTGAGCCGCTTTTCGATCTCTTCGTTGCCACGAGCGAGAATGATTCCCCCACGAGGCCCTCGCAAGGTCTTGTGGGTGGTGGTGGTGGTGACATCGGCAATCTGTACTGGACTGGGGTACTCCCCAGCGGCGATCAGCCCCGCCACGTGGGCCATGTCGACAAAGAGATAGGCCCCCACTGCATCAGCAATATCACGAAAACGGTTCCAGTCCACCTCCCGTGAATAGGCGGAAAAACCGGCCACGATCATTTTCGGTCGATGCTCCTGAGCCAGGCGCTCGACCTGATCATAATCGAGCAGTCCGGTCTCATTGTTAAGCCCGTACTGCACCGCATGATAGATCTTTCCAGAGAAGTTGGGCTTGGCACCGTGGGTGAGGTGTCCACCAGCATCGAGACTCATCCCCAGGATGGTCTCTCCAGGTTGACAGAGCGCCTGATAGACGGCGGCATTGGCCTGGGATCCGGAGTGTGGCTGGACATTGGCATAATCGGCATCAAACAGCGCTTTGGCCCGATCGATGGCCAACTGCTCGGCAATATCCACATATTCGCAACCACCATAATAACGCTTGCCGGGATAACCCTCTGCATACTTGTTTGTAAGCTGGGATCCCTGTGCCTCCATCACCCGTGGACTGGCGTAGTTTTCCGAGGCAATCAGTTCGATATGCTCCTCCTGGCGTCGCTCCTCACTACGAATGGCCGCTGCAAGCACATCATCAAATCCGGCGATGGTCTGGTCCTTTGAAAACATCGATGGTCCCTCTGTCTGCGTTTCTGTGGCTGACCCAGTGTCAGGGCGAGGATAGTACCACTCTCATCCACCGCTGGCATCCTGGTCGAGCCGCTTCAATACCCCCTGTAGCAACCGTTCCACCCCCCCCCGGTTTCGCTCTACCAGTGACCGCCCTCGTGCCCCCCTCTCCCCGCTGCGGGTCTGCCAATAACTTGAGCAGTTCGGTAACCAATGCATCGCCATTTTCCACCTCCGATGCAGCCTGTTCCTGTAGCAGCAACTCACTCACTTCAGCAAAGTTGAAGCGGTGTAAACCAAACAGTACTGGCAAACCCAGTGCCGCCGGCTCCAGCATATTATGTGACCCCAACGGCACCAGACTCCCACCGACAAAGGCGATATCGGCTGCGGCGTAGTGGAGCAGGAGTTCCCCCATGGTATCGCCAAGATAGACCTGCGGCAGCGCCGTCAACGACCACGCCGCGGTTCGTCGCTGCAACCGCAGCCCTCTGCGCTCCACCAGACGGGCAACGTGATCAAAACGCTCAGGATGGCGCGGCACCAGGATCAACAACAGCTCGGGATCGTGCTGCAATAGACGCTGATGGGCGGCAAGAATGATCTCCTCCTCACCCTCGCGGGTACTGGCAGCGATCCAGATCGGACGATCCGCCCCCAGCTGGCGACGCAACGCCACACCAGCCGCAATCTGCTCTGGATCGATCTGAAGATCGAACTTGATCGTACCGGTGATGGTGATGTGATCTTTGTCAGCGCCCAACTGTCGCAATCTGTCTCCATCCGCTTCACTCTGCACCGCCAACCACGCCACCTGTCGCAGCGTCTCCCGTGCCAGCACCGGAGCCCAGCGTCGATACCCCTCGAGGGAGCGTTGTGACAGCCGGACATTGGCCAGCAGCAGTGGAATCGACCGTCGACGACATTGGGCAAAGAGGTTGGGCCAAATTTCGGTCTCCATCACCACCCCCACCTTGGGGCGAAAGTGGCACAGGAAGCGAGCAACCATCCCCGGCAAATCATACGGAAGATAGACATGTTGAACGGCACTGCCGAGCGCGGCCCGAACCCGAGCCGATCCGGTTGGAGTGGTGGTAGTCACCACCATCTGTGACAACGGAACCGTCTCTTCCAGTCGACGAATGAGCGGCAGGGCAGCCACCAGCTCTCCCACTGAAACGGCATGAATCCAGATCCGAACCGGTCTCTCTTCACCGCCATAGAACCCCAACCGTTCCCCCCACCGCTGTCGATAGTCTGGTTGTCGGATTCCACGCCAGAGTAGCCGCAATAGTGTGAGCGGTAGCAACAGATAAAGTAGTGCGGTATAGCGTATTCGACTCATCCGTTGATAGTAACTGTTCAATGCACCTCTAAAAATAGGCATTTTGCGGTAAGTACGAGGAAGCACCGCACGGAGGAGGGCCAAAATACAAAAGTGACCTCCGATCAATGCGCTTTAACTCCCTCTCCCTCTGGGAGAGGGGTGGGGTGAGGGGGGGGCCATCTGAATCCGTTACAGTCCCCCCTGAATAGTTACCCGATGATATAGTTAGACCCTCTATCCCTCCTCACAGAGCCACCTCATGGAGCCGATACCACCTGGAAGAATTCGTTGGCGATCCTGGAGTATCGTCACGCTATTGATGCTGATGCTGCTGCGGCTGGTGGTGCTGCTCCCCTATCGTCACCAACTCACGATCGGTGAGGGGCTAGGGCAACTGCTGCTACGAATATCCAGCCGCTGGCGCAAGACAGCAGCGGAGAATCTGCAACGGGCCTTTCCGCAGCTGTCGACCCAACAGCGACAACAACTATTGCAACAGAATCTGCGTAATACCGGTGTTGGACTGATCGAGACCGGACTGGCCTGGTGGGGGCGACGCGCCAACCTACTGCCACTGACTCATCTCGAAGGCCAGGAACATCTCGATGCCGCCCTGCAACAGGGCCACGGCGTGATCCTGCTCTCGGCCCACACCACCACCCTGGAGATTGGCGGCCGCCTGCTCTCACATCACTATCCGCTCGATGCCATGTATCGTCACCAGAGTGACATCATCTTCCACCAGATGATGTTGCGCGGGCGCTCCCGATTCATCTCCCAACTGATTCACCGTAACGATGTCCGTACGCTGATCCGCAACCTCAAGCGCAACCATATCGTCTGGTATGCAATGGATCAGCACTTTCGCGGAAATCACAGCGCCTATGTCCCCTTTTTCGGTACGCCTGCCGCCACCAACACCTCGGCACCTCGTATCGCCAAGGTGACCGGAGCGGCGGTGATCCCCTACACGGTGGTACGGGAGCCGCACACTCATGGCTATCGTCTCACCATCCACCCTCCGTTCGACCCCTTTCCCAGTGATGACCCGATCGCCGACACCAGCCGTATCATGGCTCACTTTGAACAGCAGATCCGGCAACAGCCCGATCAATACCTCTGGATCCACCGCCGTTTCAAAAGTAGTCCTCCGGCTACCGAAGGAGAAAAGGGATGATCCGGTTTTTGCGGGGCTATCTTCCAGAGTACCGCCACTACACCATACGGCTGCTGCTGGCACTGCTGGGAATGGTTCTGATCGCCGGCTCTACGGCGGCCATCGCCTGGCTGATGAAACCGCTACTGGATGAGATCCTGATTGAGCGGGATCTCACCACACTGTACACCCTTCCACTATGGGTGGTACTCGCCTATCTGATCAAGGGGGGGAGCAGCTACCTGCAGATCTACCAAATGAGCCATATCGGCCAGGATATCGTTCGTAAGGTACGAGACCGTCTCTTCTCCCACCTTCTCACTCTCGATATTCCATTCTTCCACCACCACCACTCCGGGGAGCTGCTGAGCCGGGTCACCAACGACATCAACCGGATTCAGAATGCAGTCTCCATCAACCTGGCCACGCTGGTACGTGACTCCCTGACCGCCACTGCACTGATCGGAGTGGTGATCTATCAGAGTCCGCTACTGGCCTTTTTCGTACTCGTCGTGATCCCCACCGCCTATTTTCCGGTATCGATGATCGCCCGGCGGTTGAAACGAATCTCCCACACCGTTCAGGAACGCAATGCCGATCTCACCACTCATCTCAACGAGAGCTTTGGCAATATCGAAGCGATCAAGGCCTACAGCAGTGAACGGTATGAGCAGCGAAAGTTCGCTGAGACCAATCGCGACTTTTTTTGGATCAATCTCAAGGCGGTGAAATACACCAGCCTGGTGATCCCGGTGATGGAGTTCTTTGCCGCCCTCTCTGCGGCCGCAGTGATCTACATCGGAGGCCGCCAGGTGATCGATGGCTCTCTTACCGCCGGAGCCTTCTTCTCCTTTCTCACGGCGCTGTTGATGAGCCTCGATCCGTTGCGTCGAGTCTCCTCCACCTACTCCCAGTTTCAGGATGCGATCGCCGCCCAGGAACGAATCGATCAGCTGCTGCAACTCCCACCCGAGCATGATCCCGGTGGGAACGCCCTATCCCAGTGCCAACGGCTATCGTTCCAACGGGTCTCCCTCCACTACGATGGGGAGCAGGCCCTGTCTGATATCGACCTGGAGGCTCACCAGGGTGAGATCATTGGTCTGATCGGTAGCAGTGGTAGTGGAAAATCCTCCACCGTCAATCTGTTGCTACGCTTCTTCGAGCCGACCAGCGGTGAGATTCGGATCAATGGTGAGCCGCTGCAGCGCTACCAACTGGCCGCACTACGCAATCAGATCGCCATGGTCACCCAACAGATACACATTTTTAACGACACCATCGCCGCCAACGTCGCCTATGGTGAAGAGATCGATACCGCACGGGTCGATCTCGCCCTGCAACAGGCCAATCTGGCCGATTATGTCGCAACACTACCAGCGGGAGTCGAGACGCCACTGCAGGAGTCCGGCACCAACCTCAGTGGGGGGCAACGCCAACGTATCGCCATCGCCCGAGCGCTCTACCGTAACCCCTCGATTCTGATCTTCGACGAGGCCACCTCGGCACTCGACAATCAGAGCGAGGCGGCCATCACCCACACCATCCATACACTCTGTAAAAATAGAATCACCATCATCATTGCCCACCGCCTGAGCTCCGTCGCAGGGGTGGATCGACTCTATCTTTTTGACCGTGGCGAAGTGGTCTGTAGCGGCACCACCGCCGAACTGCAGCAACACTGTGCCTCTTTCCGTGCACTGCAGGGGGGCACTGATGCGATTTGATATCAACAGCCGTTGGGGACGCCTTCAAGCCTGGCTCTACGCCATGCTGGCCGAGCATAACTTCACCAACCTCATCCGCTACAACTTCCATCAGATCAGTGATGGGGTCTACCGCTCCTCTCAGCCCACCATGTATCAGCTGGAGCGCGATGTGAAACGCTACGGCATCAAAACCATTCTCAACCTGAAAAACTACAACCCCAACTCCGCCTACTACGCCTTTGAGCGGGAGCGGTGCGAGGCGCTCGGAATCACCCTGGTCGATATCCATGTCAAATCTCGTGGTATCCCTACGGTAGAGCACCTGAAGCGGGCTCAGAGACTGTTTCAACAGGTGAAGTACCCGATCTGGATGCACTGCAAGGCGGGGGCCGATCGCACTGGGATCTACGCAACGCTATTCCAGCACTTTCATCTCGGAATCCCACTGGAGCAGACCGACCAGCTCGCCCTCTTCCCCTTCGGCCACATTCGGCACTCCAAGGCGGGTAAATTCGACTACTACATCGAACGTTATCTGGAGTATCGTCGAGAGCACCCTGAGATCGATCTGATCACCTGGGCCGAGGAGGTGGCCGACATCGAACGACTCGACCGGGAGTTTCAACCCGAAGGGCTGGCCAGCTTTCTCAACGACCTGGTGCTGCGTCGGGAGTAGGATTCAGCATCAAGGTTCCACTGGGATCCACCACAGCAATCCATCCCGGAGCCACCCGGGTCGTGGTGTTCCGTTCGACAATCAACGCCGGTCCGCCCACCCGCTCCCCCACATCGAGACCAGCCCGATCAACCACCGCGATTGCGCCAACCTCCATCGCAACCGGTTCAGCCCGAACGGCCTCTCCAACAGAATCACCACCCAGTCGCAACACCGGCTCACGGCGCTCTACCGAGCGCACCCGCAGATTGACCAGCTCCACCGGAAACTCGAGCCGGTGGCCGTAGCGTGCGCGATGGGCCTGATGGAAACGTTCTGCACACGCCACCCCCTCTTGCCATGGCAGGGTGAGGGTAAACGACTGGCCACAATAGCGCAGATCGATTCGATAGTGATGATCGATGGCTGCGGCCTCTACCCCCTCCGCCACCAGCGCCGCCTCCCCTGCCGCAGCCAGTTGATTCAGCTGCTGCTCAACTTCAGCGTGGGTAAGTTCCTGGAGTAGCGCAATCCAGGAGCGCGAAAGCTCACGTCCCCGCGGGGCAACCAACATTCCCAGCGCCGAGAGCACACCGCCATGAGGAGGAACCAGCGCCCGCTCCAACCCCAGCGCCTCTGCCAGATCACAGACATGGAGACCTCCAGCACCACCGAAAGAGAGCAGAGAGAACCCCCGCGGATCGATACCTCGCTGTACCGAGATCACCCGAAGAGCGTGTGCCATCTGTTCGTTGACCACCCGGATCACCCCCTCGGCCGCCCCCTCCAGAGTGGTTCCCAGCTCCTCTGCCAGCGGGGCCATCGCCCGTTCAGCCGCCTTCCGATCAAGCCGCATCTCACCCCCGAGAAAGTGGTCCGGCAGCAGTCGACCCAACAATAGGTTGGCGTCAGTGACCGTAGGGCGTTCCCCACCTTGACCGTAACAGGCCGGACCCGGAACCGCCCCGGCCGATTCCGGTCCAACCTGCAACATCCCCCCCCCATCGATCCAGGCGATCGATCCCCCACCAGAACCGATGGTATGCATATCAACCATCGGTACGGCGACCGGATAGCGTCCAATCCGACCTTCCGCCGTCAGTGCAATCTCACCATCGATCAGCGCCACATCGGTAGAGGTTCCCCCCATATCAAAGGTAAGCAGCCGCTCCCGCCCCAACTGCTGCCCAATCTCCCGAGCCGCTGCCAGCCCACCGGCAGGACCAGATAACAGCAGATGTACCCCACGGGTTGCGGCCTGACTGGCCGATACGGTACTTCCACAAGACTGCATAATCGACAGGTTTGCCCCAGCCACTCCCTGCTCCAACCGCTGTAGATACCCCGCCATCAGTGGACCGACATAGCTGTTGAGCCAGGTGGCTATCCCACGCTCGTATTCACGATACTCCGGCAGCACCGCCGAAGAACGTGAGACGAAGAGTTCGGGCGGCATTGCCGCCTCGATGCGCTGCTCCTGGCCACTGTCGAGGAAGGAGAATAGCAAATTGATCGCCACTGCCTGAGGGCGTCGCTTCACCACCTCTTGCACTAACCGCTGCAGTTCGGCCGTCGTCAACGGTTCGATCTCACTACCGTCAGCTGCGGTACGCCCTCCGACCTCGAGACAATCCTCCGCCGGCACCGGTGGTGCTATCGGTGGAGGATGAAGATCATAGAGCGCAGTACGGGCCTGGCGGCCAATCGTCAACAGATCGGCCAGCCCCCGATTGCCGATATAGAGGGTTCGAGCCCCTTTCCCCTCCAGCAGGCCATTGGTGGCGACCGTAGAACCGTGGACGATGGTGAGTCCTGATCGTGCTACACCCAGCGCCGCCACCCCCTGCAGGATCGCCTCCTCCGGAGCATGGGGGGTCGAAAGTACCTTATGCGTCCGGATCTGTACTCCGTCCCAGAGTACAAAGTCGGTGAAGGTGCCACCGGTATCGATTCCCAGAATCATGTTGCGATTATAATTCCACTTTGTTCGAAGCGTATGATCCGTATTTCAACACCCACCATATCGATCGTTGCAAAAGTTTTGGGGCTTCTGAATCGCAACACGCTCAAGCACATCCCTGTGTCGCTCGACTGCGGCCTTCCCTGGCCGCAGACGGTTGCGATTCAGAAGTACCCAAACTTTTGCAACGATCGATAACAACTCAACCTCCGATCATGCCTGAGCTGCCCGAAGTCGAAACCACCCGCCGTGCCATCGCCCCCATGCTCACTAACGCCAGACTGCAGCAACTGGTGGTACGGCAACGGCAACTGCGTTGGCCAATCCCTCCAGGTCTGGAGCAGGAACTGGCCGGAATCCGTTTCGATCGCGTTGGACGACGTGGGAAGTATCTGCTACTACAGAGTGATCGTGGTACGCTGATGATCCACCTCGGGATGAGTGGATCACTTCGTATCGTCCCCAAAGAGAGCCCACACGGCCCCCACGACCATTTCGATCTGATACTCGACGGCAAACTTCTACTACGTTATCACGATCCTCGTCGATTTGGCTCCCTGCTCTGGACCACAGCAGCCGTGGAGCAACATCCGCTATTGCGACAACTTGGCCTGGAACCGGTAGGAACCGGCACGATCGACACGCTTGCCGAACAACTCTATCAGCGCTCCCGAGGTCGCCAACGCTCAATCAAGAGCCACATCATGGACCATCACGTAGTCACCGGTGTAGGGAACATCTACGCCTGTGAAGCACTCTTTCTCAGTGCCATTCACCCCGGCACCCGCTGTGGTCGAATCTCCCGCAGTCGCTATCAGCGTCTAGCCGGCGCTATTCGTGAAGTACTGCAACGAGCGATCGAACAGGGCGGGACGACGCTGCAGGACTTCTACCATAGCGACGGTAAACCGGGCTACTTTCAGCTCCAGCTCGCCGTCTACGATCGTGCTGGAGAACCGTGTCCCCATTGTGGTGCAATGATACGGCAAATTCGTCAGAATCAGCGCTCGACCTGGTACTGTGGCCGCTGTCAGCACTGAAACGATCATCACCGCCCCAGCCGCTACGCCGTACCTGCCTCTATCACCGGAATGGCACCATTACGGGTGAGCCGCTGCCAGGCTTCATGGTCCCTCAGACCACTCCAGAGATCCCATGCCTCCAGTAGGTTGGGACGACTATCGGTGGTGTAGTCATGCACCACCCGCAATACCCGACTCACGGTGATGAAACGTTCGGCTAGCGTCGAGTAGATTCGGGCCGTGGCCCGTGCAGCCCCGGCTGCAGCGGCGCCATAGGCGCTACGCCCCATCTTGATGAAGTAGTCTTGCCCCACCATGCGACGATCGGCCTGTTCCGGAAACAGCCCACTGAAAAGCAAACTGATATCTCCGAGCTGTTGCAGTCGCTGCTGGCGCTGCTGTTGACCTGACTGATGGTGAGCGTTGAAGTAGTCCAACGCCAGCACATGAGACTGCAGTTGAGCATACCCCTGATAACGGATCAGTGTCATGACCAGGTACCCCTCGACCTCATGGCCCAGCACAAGCTCACTCTCCTGCTCTGCCTCCGCGACCAGCCCCTGCCAGATCTCGGTGGTAGTCGATGCAACGCGAATATGGTCCATCTGTTCTCTCCTGATACGGTTGCGGAATGACACCCCAAAACATGCATTAACTGTGCCTATATGGTTATTATCGGCATCATTGTGCGGTTCCAAAGAGGGTTGGGGTGAGGGAGAAAAATTTTGGTAGAATCATCCGATGGATATCCAGAACCCCACCGGATGCGAAGAGAAAGAGCCATTTGCGCTGCAGGTGATCGGGGAGAGCATGGTGCCAGAGTTCCAGGACGGTGCCATCATCATCATCGATCCCGGCTATCCGATCGTCAACGGTGCTTACGTACTGGTGCTCTACCGCAAGGAGTACCACTTCCGGCAACTGGTCGACCGGAACGACAAACGCTATCTGGTCCCTCTCAATCCAGCCTTTCACTCACTGGAGCTGGAGGGGTACTACCAGATCATCGGGGCAATCACCCAGCAGAACCATCGCCGCAGAATCGTTCACTACGAATATCCCGCAGATGGGGTGATCGAACGCAGGGAGAGTGATCGCAAAAAAAGGAAAAAGGGAGCAACGACTCCATCGTAATGATGGGCCGCTACCGGCCTGTCTCTGTCAGGCGGTCAGTCGCTCATACTTGGCGCGCAGAACCTCTTCACTCTCTTCATGGTTGGGATCAGGAAGGCAGCAGTCTACCGGACAGACCTCGACGCACTGCGGCTCATCATAGTGCCCCAAACACTCGGTACAGAGCTCCGGGTTGATCTCATAGATCTCATCCCCCTGGTAGATCGCCTCATTCGGGCACTCCGGCTCACATACGTCGCAATTGATACACTCATCCGTGATAAACAGTGCCATGGCGAATATCCCTTTACAAATTACATGATTAAGGAGAAGGTACCTGAGAGGAGATCGTCTCCGGAAATTTCGATTTCAGCCGCTATTGTAACCCAGTGTCAAATTTTTCTTCCAGCGCACGGAGCACATTTTTACCAACGAATGGGGAGATCTCCCCTCCGAGACGTGCAATTTCCCGCACCATACTCGACGAGAGATAGCCATACTGCTGTGCCGGGGTCAGGAACAGGGTCTCGATCTCCGGGGCGAGATGACGGTTCATCCCAGCCAACTGAAACTCGAACTCGAAATCCGAGACCGCCCGCAGACCACGAAGGATGGCGTCGGCCTGATGGTGTCGGGCGAGGTCGACCGACAACCCTTCGAAGGCAACCACCTCGACCTGCTCCACCCCTTGTAGTTCCGCTTGTGCCAAGGCCACACGCTGAGTCACCGAAAAGAGTGGCGATTTACTGGTAGAACTCTCCGAGACCACCGCCACCACCACCCGATCGAAGAGTCGACTGGCCCGTTCAATCAGGTCGATATGACCCCGGGTTATCGGGTCAAAGGTCCCCGGATAGATCACCTTGCGCATCACTCTGCTCCTGTGGTTGCAACAGCAGATATCGTACCTGACCCGCCGTTCCGGTTCGAGCCACCTCCCACGGTGGAGTGATCACCCGCTCCAGATCGAGTTGACTCTCCACCTCCAGATAGAGCTGTACTCCAGGTGCCAAAGAGCACGGTTGCAGTCGCTGCAGTAACTCAACGGCCAGCCCCTGACCAAACGGGGGATCGAGAAAGATCAGATCGACCGTGGAGAGATCAAGTCGCTGCAGTTGCTCCAAGGCATCCCCCTGCCATACCCGGGCGCGAGACGCTCCCAGCTGTTGCAGGTGGGTACGGATCGTGCTCGCACTACGACGGTCTCGCTCGACAAAATCGACCCAGTCTGCCCCTCGGGATAGCGCCTCGAGCCCAAGTGCCCCACTTCCGGCGAAGAGATCGAGACATCGGCTACCACGGATACGCCCCTGCAACCAGTTGAAGAGGGTCTCTCGTACCCGGTCCGGGGTTGGGCGAATAGCGGGGTGATCGGCAAAGAGTAAGGTGCGCCCCCTCCACCGCCCACCAATAATCCGCAGACGACGTTGCCCTCCCCCTTTGCGACTCATGGTTTAGCGGAAAGTTCGCCTCCCACGACTACCGTCACCATCTCCTGCGGCCGCAGTCGCCGTTTGAAGGCATCACGAATACTCTCCTCCGTAGTGCCCTCAACGTAGCGATTGAAGCGCTCAAGATAGTCGATCGGTAGTCGGTAAAAACCAATCACCCCGAGATAATCGACGATCTTCTTGTTACTATCGACCCGCAACGGAAAACCACCCGTGATATTCTTCTTCGTCCGTGCCAATAGTGCTGGATCGGGTCCCTCCTCGATAAAGCGTTCAATGGTCTGTCGCAATACCTCGAGTGCCTCTTCCCGACTCTCGTTCTTGGTCTGCAGACCGGCCTGAAATGGCCCTGCCGCTCGCATCGGAGCAAAATAGCTGTAGGCGCTGTAGGCCAGGCCACGCTCCTCCCGAACCTGCTCCGAGATCATCGATACCAGCCCACTCCCACCGAGAATGTGGTTCCCGACATACAGACTGAAGTAGTCGGGGTCTCCTCGCTGCAACACCGGATGCCCCAATAACAGGTGGCTCTGTACCGAGGGGTAGTCGATGGTAATGCGCTCTCCCGGCCTCGCCGTCACCGGCAATGGCAACTCCGGAGCCGCCTCACCCGCCGGCAACCGACCCACCACCTCCTCGGCAATCGCCGCCGCCCGCTCCCGATCAACCGCACCAACAATCGCCACCACCGCATTCATTCCAACGTAGTAGCGGGCATGAAACATCTGCAGGTGATTACGCTGGATGGCACTCACAGTCTCAGCGGTTCCACTCGAGGGCTCCGCGTAGGGGTGATTGCCATAGAGTGCCCGGAAAAATGCCTGTTCCGCCAACGTTCCCGGCTGCTGTTTCTGGGCTTCGATGGCAACCAACTGCCGTGCCCGCTCCCGCTCCAGGGCGTTTTGCGGAAAGAGGGGACGTTGAATCACATCGGCCATCACCTCCAGCGCTGGTTGCAACAACCGCTCTTCGGTGAGCGAACGCAGGGAAACCAGCGCCATATCCCGTAGGGAGTCGAATTCAAGGTTGGCACCGAGCTGATCGATGGTAGCGGCAATGGATTCTTCGTCACGCTTGCCCGCACCGGTCGTCAGCAGACCATTGGTGAGTGCAGCCACCCCCCCCTGATCCCCATCCCGGGCACTACCGGCATCGAATATCACCCGAACATCGACCATCGGCAGTTCGGGGGTATGAACATAAAATACTCTGGCGCCGTTGGCCGTCTCCCAGTGCTCGATCTCTGGCGCAGCCTCGATATTGGCTGCCACCAGGAGTCCTGCTGTTGCCAGCCCGAGCCGCCAGACCACTGACTTAATGGTGATGAACATGGTCTACCTCCATACGTTCGGCAGAAACGATCTCCTGAGGCTGCAGTACCACTGTGGTCAGTCGGTCCGGATCGAGATAACGTTTGGCAACGGCCAACACCTGCTCGGCCGTAACCTCACGAATCCGATCCTCATAGCGCTCCATCTCACGCCAATCGAGCCCGATGGTCTCGAGCGTACCCATCTGCATCGCCTGATAAAAGACCGAGTCACGCCCAAAAACCTTGGCCGCCACCACCTGTGCCTTGACCCGTTCCAGTTCGTGAGACGCTACCAACTGCTGTTGTACCTGCTGTAACTGCTGCTGCAAGGCCGACTTCAACTGTTCGACCGTAACCCCATCACTCGGCACTCCATCGACCAGAAACAGCGTCTGTAGCCGGTCATAAGGGTCATAGCCGATACCGGCACTGGCCGCAATCTGACTACCGCGCAGCAACTGCTTGCTGAAACGGGCACTATCCCCACCATCGAGCACATAGGCCAGCACTTCCAGTGCGTAAGGCTCCCAGTCGACCTCAGCGGTCACCACCGTGGGCACCGGATACCCCATCAGCAGATAGGGTACTTTGGCAGGAGCCTTCACCACCACCTCACGGGGCCCCCGCTGCTCCACCTCCCGACGTGGCTTTGGTGGCTGTAGCTGTGAGGGCTGGTGACCTCCGAAGTGGTGCCGCACCATCTCCACCACCTCGGCCCCATCCACATCTCCGGCCACCACCAGCGTGGCGTTGTTCGGGGCGTACCACATCCGATACCACTGTCGCAGATCATCGATCGTATAGTGATGGATATCATCCATCCAGCCGATCACCGGGTGGTGGTAGGGGCTGGTCTGAAAGGCGGTGGCCATGAAGGTCTCATAGGCGAGTGCCGTGGGATTATCCTCAGTACGCATACGGCGCTCTTCCGCCACCACATCCCGCTCCTTGATCAGCTCTTCCTCTTGCAGCATCAGATTACGCATACGGTCGGACTCCAGCTCCAGAGCGATCTCCAACCGACTCTTCTCCAACCGCTGAAAGTAAGCGGTATAGTCACGCCCGGTAAAGGCGTTCTCCCGCCCCCCATTTTCGGAGATGATCTCGGAGAAGCGGTTGGGCCCGTACTTCTCGGTCCCCTTGAACATCATGTGCTCCAGCATATGAGAGATACCGGTAATGCCCCCGCTCTCGTAACTCGACCCCACCTTATACCAAATCTGTGACACCACCACAGGGGCACGGTGATC
>CAYFOQ010000017.1:0-227 GCA_964344735.1 uncultured Piscirickettsiaceae bacterium | reverse complement strand
AGGCAATCGCCCCCTGTGGCAACAACCCGGCCACCACCAGCAGGGGCAAGCCACTGCGCAACATACGCTGTAATCTCATTACTCTATCGACTCCGTAACTATTTCAGAAGGCCTGTAGCTGATTCAGATTGCCCCTGAAATTCACTCATGCGAGCGCGAGACAAGGCAAAATTGGGCGAAAAAGCGGAGTTTACTCCAGTAAATGAGCATTTTGAGGCCAATTTTAA
>CAYFOQ010000016.1:11623-25627 GCA_964344735.1 uncultured Piscirickettsiaceae bacterium | reverse complement strand
CCGCCCCTGCGGGATGCGGCGAATAAGTGCGGGTTTACTCCGGTGTCAACACCACCTCAACCACAGGAACCACCATGCTTTATTTGAGTGAAATACTGCTGCAGGGACAGCACGAAATGGAGACATTCAGCGATCTGGAACAGGCGGTACACCGTATTGCACGCCAGCGCAACGAACGTTTCTTCCGTATGGATGTGCGCCCCCCTTTCACCGATACCCCAGACAACTGGGAAGATCGTCTTGAAGCCTCTTTCTATTGAACACGATGAATAGTCATAACAACATTGGTAGTGATGAGTCCAAAGAGTTTCGTTTGGCAGAGCTCGAACAACAGATCGAGACCACTACAGAGGTCGCCACACGATCCCCCCTGCTGCTAGAGTACGGCACCCTGCTGCTCGACTTTCAACGTCCAAAGGAGGCCTGGAACGTAGCACGGGAGGCATTCGACTATTTTGCCTCTACCCAGCAGTGGGACCTTGCCGTAACCGCTACCGACATTCTGGTCTCTGCCGACCAACCCGACTCGTTGGTCGCTCTGGCCCATGGTATCTGGCTCGGGATCACCTACCCCATTCCCCCCGAGACCACCGTCGCCATTCTGCAACATCTGATCGAGGAGTCTCCGGTCGGCTCTGACACCGCAGCAGTCGCCGCCGTCACTGCCCACTTCATTGCCGACCGCCGCGGAGGTCAGGGAAAAGAGGGTGAGAATATTCGCTTCTTTACCAGCCAACGTCTGGCCGAGGTAGCCGCACAGCACCGCAACATCAAAAGCCAGGATGAGTTTGAGATCTGGATGATGGGCAACGAATTTGACAACCCGGACGCTTTCCTCCCCAGACTCTCCGCCGCAGTCGATCAACTGGTGAAGGGGGAGTGGTGGATCGACCGTGATGTACTACGAGCAGAGCTACCGGAGTAGTCGACGATGTCATTTTGGGAAGAGGATACAGAACAGCAACCCATCCCCATTCCAGGCGATGTGGTCGACCTCAGTTTTCGCATTCAATGCCAAACACTGCCGGTCGACCACGCCTGGGCCCTGCGTAGCGCCATTCTCCAATACCTGCCTTGGTTTCCAACGGAGCCCCTGGCGGCCCTGCACCAGATTCTGGTAGCCGAGTCAGGCAATGGCTGGCAATCTCCTGAACAGCAACAGGCACTGCTCTACCCTTCACGCAGAACTCGACTGATCCTACGCCTTCCCCACCATCGGGTGGCAGAGAGTCGCGCCACCCTGGATGGCGCTACCCTGGAGCTAGCACAACACCCCATCACCCTTAGCCGTCCCGAGATTCAACCACTGAGCCGCCACACCACGCTCTATTGTCGCTTTGCACTGTTTGCTCCAGACGAGCAGGAAGAGTCATTCCTCCACCGCATCCGTGCAGAACTATCGGTTCGCCAGATCCATCCCCGCAAGATGGTGTGTGGTCGGGAACACCGGATATCCACTCCAGATGGGATCCGTGTCAGCCACAGCCTGATGTTGGCCGATCTCACGCCGAAAGAGGCCCTACAACTACAACAGCAGGGACTACAGGAGGGAAAGGATTTTGGCTGCGGCTTGTTTTTACCCCATAAAACGGTGGAAAATCGGCTACAGCAACAGGAGTAGGCACCACCCACTCCCCCCCCTTTATCCAAACCACATGTAATAGGAGAAGTGAAACGATGAGCTATGAAGTCAACGGAAAGACCCTCGAAACCAATGCCAATGGATATCTGGAGAACCAGGATGACTGGAGTGAAGAGGTGGGGCAGGTGATCGCTTCCGCCGAAGGGATCGAAATGAGCGACAAGCACTGGGATGTGGTCAACTTCCTGCGTGAGGAATTTTTCAACAACGGCGGTAGCCAGCCCAATGATCGCAACATCGTCAAGGCGATGGCTGATGCCTGGGGTGAAAAGATCAACTCCAAGGACCTCTATACCCTTTTCCCGATGCAACCCTCTAAACAGGCTGGAAAGATCGCTGGTTTACCCGAGTCCCGTCGCAAGGGCGGCTACTAACAAAAACTGAGCAGGGGCGGTGTATCCATCGTTGCAAAGGTTTTGGCCCTCCTGAATGGCAACCGTCTGCGGTCAGGGAAGGCCGCAGACGAGCGACGCCGGGGTGTGCTTGAGCGTGTTGCCATTCAGGAGGGCCAAAACCTTTGCAACGATTGTACACTGCCCCTTCAACGATCATGGCTGCCCCAACCACACCGGAACTGATTGAGTCCCTGCGCCAGCGCTTTCCCGATGGTGCAGTCATCCCGGAATTGGAGCAACTGGAGCAACGCCTACTGCAGAGTGAGCAGCAGACAGAGCTACAGATACGGATCAAGACCCGTCACCTGGCTCAACAGGCCGCCTCCCTGCGAATCCTCTACGATGTAGTCGCCAGCCTCAACAGCTCAGAGAATGTCCGCGAGCTGCTGCTCCGTTTTCTATCCTTCCTCAAAGAGATGGTGGGGGCGGATGCCGCTACCATCCGGCTGCTGACACGCAATAACGAGATGCGGCTTCTCTCCAGTATCGGCATGACCGAACAGACCGAACGTCACAAAGGGACCATCTCAGTCAGCAATACCCTCTGTGGTACCGCACTCTTCGGCAAGGAGGTACTTTCCCGGGAAGAGGCGTGTGGCTGTGCCGATAGTGCCGGCAATCTCCACTCCTGTTCCAACAACGGGGTGATCGTCGTCCCACTGCAGCACCAGTCGAGAACGCTTGGAGTCTATGCCCTGTTCGTCTCTCCGGAACGTCAGAGCATCTCTCGGGAGATGGAGAAGTTACTACTCAATATTGGTCAAAACCTTGGCATGGCGATCGAAAAATTTCGCCTGGAACAGGAGGCCCACAAGAGCATACTGGATCAGGAACGGGCACACATCGCCCATGAACTGCATGACTCCCTGGCCCAGACTCTCGCCAGCCTTCGTATCCGAACCCAGATCATGGAGGAGAATGCCAAACGAGCAGACGCCCACACCCGTGCCCCCCTCTCCAATCCGCACCATAACCACTACGAAATTCTTCATCTACAACAAGGACTCAATCAGGCCAACCGCGAACTGCGAAGCTTGATTGCCAACTTTCGGGCCCCAATCCATCAAAACGGCCTGATCGATGCCATCACTGAAATTGCCGACGGCTTCCGCCGAGAGACCGGAATCAACCTCTACTTTCAGAATCGTTGTCAACAGATTGAACTGGCCACGGAGGTAGAAGGGAACCTGATTCGAGTCATACAGGAGTCCCTCACCAACATCCGCAAACATAGCCAAGCACAGAATGTCCGGATTCTGATCAACTGCGATGGTACCGACCGATTCTGGGTACTGGTGGAGGATGACGGTATCGGATTCGATCCGGATCAACCCACCATTCCCATCGCTGGCGAACATATTGGCCTCTCTGCCATGCAACAGCGGATCGAGGCGATTGGTGGTACACTGGAGATCGAGAGCGAACCTGGCGAAGGCGCCCGGATCTCCATCATCGGTTCTGTCACCCGTCCCAATGAAGAAGATATCTTCAAGTTGCTGTAATCCCACCTTCCTCTCCCGCTGCAATGAAAGTTCTCCTGATCGATGACCACACGCTATTTCGCACCGGAATCGGCGCACTGCTTCAGGGACATGATATCCAGCTTGCAGCGGCGGTTGGTACCGGCGCAGAGGGAATTCATCTGGCCCACGAACTGGAGCCGGACATCGTCCTGCTCGACCTACGAATGCCAGAAATGGATGGACTGGAAGTGTTGGCCACCTTACGACAACGGCACCCCGGACTACCGGTGGTCATGCTGACCACCAGCGAGGAGGAACACGATCTGGTAACCGCACTACAGAGCGGTGCCCAAGGTTACCTGCTAAAAGATATGGAGCCAGAGGAGTTGATTCTCTCTCTGCAAAGAGCACTACAGGGGGAGGTGGTGGTAGCCCCGTCACTCACCCCGCTACTGGCCCGAGTTGCGCAAGGTGAAATACTCAAACAACATCACCGGGATGACCTCCGCGCACTACTCACTCCGCGGGAGTACCAGATACTCTCCCATCTGGCGGAGGGACAGAGCAACAAGGTGATTGCACGAGCCCTTGAAATCTCCGATGGTACGGTCAAGCTCCACGTCAAATCGATACTCAAGAAACTCAACGTCCACTCTCGGGTCGAGGCGGCAGTGATCGCCGTGGAGCGTGGCATCCACCGTGAGAATGGGAGAACTGAATCATGAAACTATTTACCGAACTGGTTAAAGAGATGACCCCCAAGGTGAAAGAGATCTTTCCCTGGGATCTGAGCGAAAAACTGGACGCCGACCACGATGATGAGCTGCTGATCCTCGATGTCCGTGAGCCCTACGAGTATGCCAAAATGCACATTCGCAACTCCATCAACGTCCCCCGCGGTATTCTCGAAACGGCCTGTGAGTGGAACTATGAAGAGACCGTTCCTGAGCTGGTTCAGGCCCGTGATCGCGAGGTGGTGGTCGTCTGTCGCTCCGGAAACCGCAGCATCTTCGCCGCCTACACCATGCAGCTGATGGGATACCACAATGTCGTCTCCCTCCGCACCGGCCTGCGAGGGTGGAATGACTACGAGCAGGAGATGATCTGTGGTGACTGCCCGGAAGAGGGGGTGATCATGGATATCGACCGGGCCGACGACTACTTCAGTTCAGGCCCCCGTCCCGATCAGATGAAGCCGGTTGGTTAGCCGATACTGCTCGTTTCTCCTGTGGGCAAGTAAGTTGCCCCCCCTCACCCTCACCCCAACCCTCTCCCAGAGGGAGAGTGCCCTTCTACCGGCCCACTTAGGAAAAGAGGTCCTCTCCCTGCCCCCCTTAATTAAAACGATTAAAACGGGCTAAAGCGTGAAAACATCCCTCGTGGGGACATCCCACGGTTGATCGACCCCATCTCCCGGGTCATATGGAACGTACTGTTGGCCATGTGCTGAGTCGACTGATCAAGATTACTCATGCTGGTCATCATCGGCTCCAGAGTACGGGCATAACCGGAGATCTGCTGCACACTACCACGCATATCTTCCATCGCAACGGTGATGGCGGTCATGTTGCCATCGATCGCGTTGAGATTGCGAGTCATCACCTGGACATTGGTGCTCATGTTCTCAATACCGTCAACCATACTGGCCATGTGCTGTCCCATATAGGGGTCGATACTGGTAGAAATCACCTGAATATTACGGGCAATATGAGACATATCCTGCGTCAGATGATAGATCATGTAGAAACCGTAGATCGACAGCACGCAAAAGGCGAAGAGAGCGGGATAGACCACCATCTCCCAGCGCCGTGCACTCTTCTCGAAACAGCTGGCAAAACGCTCCAGTGGCTGCCCGTTGACCGTCATCCCACCTACCGACTGGAGGGCACCGTTGTCCTCATCGGCAGGTGATTCATCACCGCCCTTCGTTGAAATATCTGACATCAAAATCACCCTGCACCAAGTGTTGAAACAACCACTCTAACACGTTTTTTCAAAAAGAAAAAATCGGTAAAACGTAAAATACTAACTTACTAACGTTCTGTTTTATTAGCCGATTTCACCGGTTCCGCCGACAGCTTCGCAGCCAACGCGGGGTCGATCACCTTGATGACCCGAATCACCTTTTCGGCCTCGGATCGACGCCCTGCGTCAATCAGCGTCGCTGCTGCTCGACCAAAGGCTCGTACCGCCCGCACCCAATCCTTGTTGGCGTAGTAGATATTACCCAACTCCCCCCAGGCATCGGGATTCTTCGGCTCCGCCTCCAGCAGGGCACGATAGTTCTCGATCGCCCCCTCAATATCCCCCTCCCAGAAGGATTGGCGCCCACGATTCCAGAGCCATTGTGATTCACTCATGCCGTGATCACTGCCCCCCTCCCCCTGGGCCAGCGTCCAGACACTATCGCCCTCACTCTTCTCTCCATCCACCCCCAGCGGTTGTGGCTGCAGATCAAACTGGCTCGCCAACTCACCCATCGATTGTCGGGAGACCGGTGGTTTCCGGGACTCTTCCCGCTCACCAGCACCGGAAAAATAGTCCGAAACCGGACGCCGAGACTCATGCTCCACCCCGGACTGTTGGGCTCTATTCGGGGTTGAGTGGGGAGCAAGGGGGACGACTGCCGTAACCTTTTCCTCGTCTGAACCACTGGGAATACCGATCACTGCATTCAGGTCAGGCCGTGAACGGATTGGTTGTGGTGGCTTTACCTCTTCAGGATTCGGTACCACTGGAGCCGGTAACGGCGACCGCTCGGAATCACTCGCTCGAGACCGATCCGTTACGACATCATGCGCCTCCACCTTTTCAGCATTCACCGTCGATAACGGAACATCGCCCGTGACCACCGCATCGTCTGAGGAGTCCGGCATCCGGATCGGCGCCACCATTTGTGAGGGCGGCTCGACAACAGCCGTCCCCTCTTCTTCCATCTCCTCACCGGTCCACATCAACTGTAGCTGCTCTCGCTCCAGATAGGCGATCACCCCGAGACCGACGATGATACCGGGAAGAATAGAGGCTAACATTCTGAATAGAACTTTCATGATCAGGCGAATCCGGGACAGAAACAATCGGTATTTAATTATACACTTATTGTTGCAAAAAATGTGTGGCCGTGATTACCAGCCAACCAGCGGCACCAGCTTTACCCCCTCAAAGGGTTCCACCGGTTCAGCCCGAAACGGAATAACGAATAGCGAAGAGGGGATCCTCCCCAGTTGAATATTACTCAAACGACGACGACCACTCCCTTCCAGCTCCACCATGACCGGATAGTGGAGCTGTGGGGAGTACCAGGCCAACAGCTGTAACGAGATCCCCGGCAGCCCCAGTTCAGCTCCCCAACGCTCAACGGCAACCCCATCGATCTCCTCGTCCTTCTGGTAGCCACACTCCAGCAGCATCATCTGCTCACAGAACCGTGCCGGATTACGCGGTAGAGCAGAACGTTCCGTCTGATAATAACGCTCCCGTACCGGATCGATCACCGTAGTCACCCCACGAAAGTGGTCGGTAATCCGCACCTCCCGCTCCTTCCCACGGCTACGCTCCTCCCGCACGGCATCGTCACTGACGTAGAGACGGCCACGCGCCACCTCCTGATCGTCGGCATCATAGTAGATCAGATCGGCCGAAAACTCTGCCAATGCCCAGAGTGGGGGAGACAGAACCACGCCAAGCCAAAGCAGGATAACAGCATACAGACCGGGGCGTCGTGGCATCATTATCTACGTTCCGAAAAAGCTAAGGTGCCTTCTAGTCCCTACCGAGAGAACCCGAAATAACGGACCGGAGCCCGAGTCTGTGGGGTGAGTGCAAGCGGGTCCATGACATCGGCACGACGCACCCCAAGCGCATAGTCAGGAATAAAATTGGAGAAGTAGACCGGGGCTGCTTGTCCACGCTCCTCCTCGGCCCAGGAGAGGCGGTCGGCCTCACGAGCCATCTGCTCCATATCCAAATCTGCACTCATAAACGCATCCACCATTCCCTCCTGAAATGGGGTATGGGAGGAAGAGATGGCTCGCTGTTCACTACTTTGTGGTACTACACAGGGGGCTCCCCTTGGTTCCAGTCTGGCCTGCTGTTGTGCCGTGCTCACCGCTCTCCCCTCACTCTGTAGCACGCTTCTGGCTCTCTCCCCCATCTCTTCCATTATCCAGACCGCACTATCCCGCATCTCCAGTCCGGTCGCAGTCCCATCTTCAGCACCGTGCCCCAACTCCCAGGCCGGATCGATCAGCGAAAGCTCGGCCTCACTGAATCCAGGCAGAGTGGCCGGAGCTGGCTGTGCCGGCTCATAAGCGGCATTGATTACTGGCAACTCATCCCCCCGATAAATGGCATACTCCGCCAAGGGGTGAGTCTGAGCAGCCGCTGCTTCCACCGCACGCTCTTCGGCAGTAGGAAGCCCAAAATCGAAATGCCCGCCAAAAGGACCGACCGGAGCGGGAGCACTCCAACTCTCTGCAACCGCTGGGGGTGAATCGACGGTGGGGGCCGCTGCCACGACGGGGGAGAACAGCGTGATCGCAGAACAGAACATTGCTATCCTCGATCCCCCACTGCGACAACGACTAGACCTCCCGGGCTCGAGAGGGGACTCTCTCTCTGTCAGCAACAGTTGCCACAATGGCGCCCTCACAGCAGTCAGGTTCTTGATCATCGGTCACTCTTCCTCTTGTTTGGTCCGGTCCAGGCACGATTGTGCCCCCTCAATCATCACCCCTTCACAACGACTTCTTCACCACTCAAATCCCGCTCACCCTCTTCACGGAGCTGCATATCATCGGGATAGAGCGCACTGCCAGCACTGAGGCAGCCCAACGGAATCACAATCAGCGTCAACAGCGTAGAGACCACCACGCCAAAGAGCAGCGCAACCGCCATCCCCTGGAAGATCGGGTCAGTAAGAATCACACTCGATCCTCCCACCAGCGCCAATGCCGTAATCACGATCGGACGCATACGCGCCTTGCCAGAATCGATCACCGCCGAGACCGGATCCTTGCCGGCTCGCAGCTCCAGCTGGGCAAAATCGACCAACAGAATGGAGTTACGGACGATGATTCCGGCCAGGGCAATAAAACCGATCATAGAGGTTGCAGTAAACTCCGCCCCCATGATCCAGTGTCCCGGAACGATTCCAACCATGGTCAACGGAATCGGCGCCATGATCACCAGTGGGATGATGAAGTTGCCGAACTGCCACACCACCAGAATGTAGATCAATACCAGCGCGACCCCAAAGGCGATCCCCATATCCCGGAAGGTCTCATAAGTAACGTGCCACTCTCCATCCCACTTGAAGCCGGACTTGAAGGTCTCTTCCGGAGCGGAGATCCACCCCCCTTCGATCAGAGTCCCTTGAGGACTACGGAAATCCCTCTCGGCCATGATTCGCTCGAGGTCGAACATGGCGTAGAGTGGCGCTGGCAGTTCGTTGACCGCATCCCCGACGACATACTCCACTGCTCGCAAATCCTTGTGATAGAGCACGGGATCCTCCATAAAGGTTTTGAAACTACCCAGCTCGCTCAGTGAGACCGTCCCCGATCCATCCATCATCGGGATCGGGAGATCGGCCAGATTATTGATCTGCGAACGGACGGCCAACGGCACCTCCAGGGTGATCAGAATCGGCTCTCGGGTCTTTCCCTGTTTGACATCCCCCAGCGGCACACTACCCAGCGCCATCGACAGGTTTCGATTGATGGTCGAGACCGAGATCCCACGACGATTGGCCTTTTCGGTATCGACCACAAAATGGAGGATCTGATGGGGATCATTCATGTAGTTGTCGACATCCTCCATGATCTTCGAGCTTTTGAAGATATCGGTCATGGCTGCAGCCACCTGCCGTCGAGTCCTGGCATCCGGACCATAGATCTCCGCCACCACCGACTGTAGTACCGGTGGTCCCGGCGGCACCTCGGCCACAGTGATTCGAGCTCCGGTACGCTCGGCGATTGGCTGCAACAGTTCACGCACCAGCAGCGCGATCTGATGGCTACTGCGGTCACGCTGGGTCTTATGGGTCAACTGCACCGAAATGGTCGCCATCCAGGGATACTCCTGAAGATAGTAGTGACGCACCAGGCCGTTGAAATTAAACGGTGCGGCCACCCCGGTATAGGTCTGCAGGGCAACACTCTCCGGAACCGCCTTCTCGATCGCCACAGTCATCTTGCGTGCCACATTGGCAGTCACCGGCAGAGCCGTCCCGGTCGGCATACGGATCATCACGTCGAACTCCGACTTATTGTCATAGGGGAGCATCTTGGTCTTGACCCCATGGGTGTAGAAGAGTGAAACCGCGGCAAAAAAACTGCCAATGATCGCAAAGAGCACCACCCACCCCAACATCCGGTTCTCGATCATGGGACGAATGATCGCCTCATAGATCCGCCCCACCCGTTGCTGCGAACGATGCTCCCGTACCTCCTGGGCCTCCAGTGCCGCCATCGAGGGTCGAAGTCTCATCGTGAGCCAGGGGGTAAAGATAAATGCGGCAAAAAGGGAGAAGGCCATCGCCGCCGATCCCAGTACCGGAATGGGGGCCATGTAGGGACCCATCATTCCCGTGACAAACCCCATTGGCAACAGTGCCGCAATCACCGTCAGCGTAGCGAGAATCGTGGGATTGCCCACCTCCCGGGTAGCATCGATGGCGGTCTCCTCATCGGTGCTCTCACGAATCAACCAGCGTCGATAGATATTCTCGACCACTACGATCGCATCATCCACCAGGATACCGATCGAGAAGATCAGCGCAAAGAGGCTCACTCGGTTGATACTGTAGTCAAGGATGTAGGCAGAGAAGACCGTCAGCAGAATCACGACCGGAATCACGATCGTCACCACCAGCGCTGGCCTCCACCCCAGACTAAAGAGGATCAGTACAGTGACCGCCAAAGTTGCCACCACCAACTTGAACAGCAACTCATCAACCTTATCCTTGGCGGTGGCACCATAGTTGCGAGTCACCTCGATATGAATATTGGAGGGGATCAGCGTCCCCTTCAGCTCTCCCACCTTGGAGAGGATGGCGTTGGCGACGGGAACGGCGTTACTCCCCTCTTTCTTTGCTACGGCAATCGTTACTGCCGGGGAACCATCGGCTGACTCCTCACCGACATAGTGCTCGCCGGAGTAGAACTCCACCATCCCCCGTGCCTCCTCCGGCCCCTGATAGACACTGGCGATATCACGGATATAGACCGGCATATCGTTATGCACCCCAACGACCAGATTGGCAATCTGCTTGGCGGTGTGAAGGAAGGAACCGGTATAGACCTTGAAACTGAGATTTCCAGCCTCGGCATCCCCCGCGACCTGCTCACCATTGGCGGTGCGAATGGTGTGGGCCACCTGATCAAGACTGATGCCGAACCCGGAGAGCCGCTCCGGCATCACCTCGATTCGTACCTGAGTACGCCGTCCACCGACAATGAAGGCCTCGCCGGTGTTCGGGATCGTCTCCAGAATGTGAAGTACATCGGTCGCCAGTGAGCGCATGGCGCTATCATCTACGGCATTAGACCAGAGCGTGAGATTTACGATGGGAACATCATCAATTCCCTTGGCCTTGACCAAGGGCTCCCCTACACCGGGCGGGATCCGATCACGATTGGCCGAGAGCTTGTTATAGACCTTCACCAATGACGGAATCACCTGCTCTCCCACCACAAACTGAACCGTCACGACCCCCGTACCACGCTGAGTGGCGGAGTAGACATGCTTGACCCCGGGGATCTCGCTCATGATCAATTCCAACGGCTCGATCGCCAGCCCCGAAAGCTGTTCGGCATGAATACCGGGGGCCTGAACGAAGATATCCACCATCGGCACCGAGATCTGTGGATCCTCCTGCCGTGGGGTCATCATCAACCCCAACACCCCCATCGCCAGCATGGCAAATAGCAGCAAGGGAGAGAGCGGCGAGTGGATGAAGGCCTTCGCCATCCCCCCGGCCAACCCCAATGGGTGTGTAACATCGATCTGGGCAGACTCATCCTGAGTCCCGTTCTTCTCGTCCTGAGTGGTCATCGGCTACTGTTCCCTGGGAAGACTCTGAAAGGTACTTCTAACGGTAACTGTTCAGCTCCCCCCTGAAGCCCGTCATTTCGGCGTTCGAAAATGGTCATTTACACCGGTAACACTGCAAGCAGTGCTCGCGGTCATCTAGTGATAAGCTCACAGTTTTCTACCTTGAACTGACGAATTTCAGGGGCAATCTGAATCAGTTACAGGACTCCTGAATAGTTACTTCTAACAAATTGTTAAAAACGCTCATTCCCCTCACCGCTGCTCCAGCCGGTTGCAGTGGGCGTGGCAATCAACTGCTCCCCCACCGAAAGGCCCGAAAGAATAGTGACATGCTTGTTATCCACCAACTCCCCAACCCGCACCACACGCAACTCCGGCGCTCCGCTCTCATCCAGCACAAAGACTGCCGGCAAGGTGCCTCGCCAGAGCAGGGCAGAGGTGGGGACTACCGGAAAGCTGGAGACCGGAGCCTGAAGATCAGGAATCATAATCTCGGCATACATTCCTGGTGACGCCGGGCTCCCCTTGGGAAGATCGAACTTCACCGTCACACTGTGGCGCTTCATATCGGCACTGGGAAAGATCTGTGCTACTCGAACATCGAGCCGTACCCCACCGACATCGAGTCGGGCCGGCATCACCATCCCTTCGGATAGGCCGGAGACCAACCGCGCCGGAACCTCTACCCGCAGCTGTAGCCGCTCGATATCGGCGAACTGCACCAGCGGTTGTCCCGGCTGTACCGTATCCCCCATCTCTGCCATCTTCTTCATGATGATGCCCGGGAATGGCGCGATCGAACGGGCATTGTGGATCTGGGCATCGAGCTGCTTGAGCTGGGCATCGGCCTGAATCACCGCCGCCTGAGCCGACTCCACCTGAGTTTGAGAGGAGTAGATATTGGAGTAGCGCTCAAAGTCGGGATCACCATCACCAAAACCGGAAGAGCGCATCGGGTCGGTGAACATGCTCATCATGCTCGGCAACCCCCCCATCATCACATCGCCCTGGTAGTTGGGAGCGACAATGGTTTTATTGAGTTGAATATCGGCATTACGCAGCGCCGCTTCGGCAATCCGGCGCTGGGCCTCGACCTCCTGGCGCTTGGCCCGCAGGGTATCGTCATCAATCTGGACCAACACCTCCCCCTGATCGAAACGGTCCCCCTCCTTTCCCGCGATCTGTTCGATCCGTCCCGGAAATTCGGCATTGAGTGTCACGACCTTGAAGGGCACCACGGCCCCCCCAAGCGTGACACTGACCCCGGTCCGGGCCGAACCGATCGTAATCACCTTGCCCATCACACTGCTCTCCCCCACCGGGCGTGCAGCCTCACCCTCCGGAGTGGTCTCCCCGGCCACCACATAGAAGCCGATCGCCAGTGCGGAGACCATGGAGATGGCATTCTTAGATAGCATCATCGTTAACTCTCTGAAATATTGGTGCAGTCCAAAACGGACACTCCCCGACCCTCAGGCCGGGGAGCGCAGCAGATCACTCCGAAGGTCACACTCTCCCCATGACCGCAAAGGTCTTGATGAAGGGAGCAGCCATCTTCGGGTTCTTGATCATGGCACCGTAGTCCCCCACAGCGAACTTGAGCTTGCCGGTGGTGTAGGCGGTTCCCAGCCCCATCATCCCCGGAGGCTTGCTGATCCACTTGTTCCACTGCTCTTCGGAACACCGCAGATCCCAGTTCATCTCTTCACCGTTGTAGGCCCCTCCAGCAGTGGCCTGGCCATTCTCGACCGTTAGTACACCGCGGGGTTGGTCCTCACCCTGAATACCATAGGCGATGACCGAGTTGAACCCGATCTCAGCCAGCGGTCCGGTCAGATCGGACTCGTTGTTCCACTCGCTCATGAATGAGCTCATCCACTCGTCGGAAAAAATATCAGCCATTATTCGACTCTCCTGTTGTCGTCCCTGTTGTACAGCCCTGAAAAATCACAAATAAAATAGAAAAATAGCAGGGAGATCGGTCTCTTCCCTGTGAACACCTGCCATGTGTCTCGCGATGGAAACTGTCGACCACTATAGACAAAGGCGGAAAAAATGGAAAGAGTGAAATGGGATAAAATCTCCAAATACCGCAAGATATAGTATGTTTGCCGCATCTTGAGACACAAGATATAGTGTG
This sequence comes from uncultured Piscirickettsiaceae bacterium, assembly GCA_964344735.1. Classification (GTDB taxonomy): domain Bacteria; phylum Pseudomonadota; class Gammaproteobacteria; genus Thiopontia. The sequence continues at coordinate 11,932 of CAYFOQ010000016.1, read as the reverse complement.
GGAACCCTGTGGATAAGCTGCGCTCAGCCCCCTTTTCCTTACAAAATCAGGATACTATAAGCTCCCCACACCCCGAGGAACAGAAGGAGAAGCGTAGCGATGGAGAGGATCCAACACCATGGCGCCACCACCGGAGTGACGGGCTCCTGCCACCAGCTCTACTGGCACGGAGAACGTTCCATCCTGGTCGATTGTGGACTCTTTCAGGGAGCCGAGACGAATGCTGATGGCGGCGCTGCCGACTCCCTGAATGTTCCTCCCGGAGTGGCTGACGCTGATGCCCTGGTGGTCACACATGTCCCCATCGAC
>CAYFOQ010000016.1:0-11599 GCA_964344735.1 uncultured Piscirickettsiaceae bacterium | reverse complement strand
GCATTCCCCACCTATTAGCGAGCGGATTTCGTGGCCCGATCTACTGCAGCCAACCCTCGGCACTGCTACTCCCTGCTGTACTGGAAGATGCGGTCAAGATCGGCTTTACCCGCAATCGGCGTTTAATCGACGCCTTTTTACAGCAGATCAAAAAACAGCTTCGCCCCCTCCCCTACCGTCAGTGGCACCCGGTCGCCAACCATGGCAGGGATCGACTTCGGATCAAACTTCAACCAGCCGGACACATCCTGGGATCTGCCTACGTCGAGTGTGAATTACGCCAAAGCGGAAAAAACCGCCGGATCCTCTTCTCTGGCGACCTCGGCGCTCCCTACAGTCCACTGTTGAGTGCCCCACGCCCCCCCTACCGCTGCAACACCCTAATACTGGAATCAACCTATGGCGACCATCTCCACCACAATCGTCGTCAACGGCGACAGGCGCTGCAACAGGTGATTCAGCGAGCAATTCGTGATCGAGGTGTAGTGCTGATTCCCGCTTTCAGCATTGGCCGCACCCAGGAGTTACTCTATGAACTGGAATCACTGATACACATCGGTACACTTGACCTTGAGGTGATCGTCGACTCCCCTCTCGCCGCCCGTTTCACCTCGCTCTATCGTCAACTCGAACCATTCTGGGACCCCGAAGCCCATCGCCGCCTTCGTCAGGGACGTCACCCACTCTCATTCGAACAACTCTGGACCATTGACGACCATGACACTCATCTACAAACAGTGCGCTATCTACAACGCAACGCTCGTCCTACCATCGTCATCGCCGCCAGTGGAATGTGCAATGGCGGACGGGTGGTCAACTATCTCAAAGCACTCATTGGTGATCCCCGCACCGACCTGCTTTTTGTCGGCTACCAGGCGGCCGGCACTCCCGGTCAGATGATTCAGCGCTATGGACCCGGTGGTGGCTGGGTTGAACTGGAGGGCGAACGTCATACCATTCGTGCCAATATCCACACCCTCAGCGGCTATAGCGCCCACGCCGACCAGGATGATCTGGTACGCTTCGTCACTCGAATGCGCCACAAACCGGAGACCATTCGGCTGGTCCACGGAGACCACGAAGCCAAACAGACGCTGCAGCAGCGACTACAACGTCAACTCCCCCAAACCACTGTGGTGATCCCGTGAAGATTCTCTTTGTTCATCAAAATTTTCCTGGGCAGTTCAAATGGCTGGCTCCAGCTCTGGTCCAACAAGGACACCAGGTCGAGGCACTCCTCCTGAAGAAAAACACCAAACCTCGGTGGCACGGAATCACACTCAACCGCTATTCGATCGACCGCGGAAGTTCCACCGAGATCCACCCCTGGGTCTCCGACTTCGAGAGTAAAGTGATCCGCGGTGAAGGGTGTTTCCGGGCCGCACTCAAACTTCAGCAGCGCGGATTCTATCCGGATCTGATCATCGCTCACCACGGCTGGGGGGAGAGCCTGTTCCTCAAAGAGGTGTGGCCGGAGGCCCGCCTTGGCATCTACTGCGAGTTCTTCTACCACGCCCAGGGGGTCGATATCGGCTTCGACCCCGAGTTCGCCCCCCAAGACCCCAGCGAAAACTGTCGACTGCAGCTAAAGAACCTCAACAACCTCTACCACTTCCCCCTGGCCGATGGCGGACTCTCACCGACCCGGTTTCAGGCCGACACCTTTCCCGAGCCATTTCGCTCTCGCATCACCGTGATTCATGACGGCATCGATACCACCACCGTCACCCCCAATCCCAAGGTACGACTAGCTCTGAAAGAGGGGCTGACCCTCAGTCGGGACCAAGAGGTGATCACCTTTGTCAATCGCAATCTCGAACCCTATCGCGGTTATCACACCTTTATGCGAGCACTGCCAGATATGGTGCGGCGGCGACCACAAGCCCATTTCTTGATCGTTGGCGAGAACGGAGTCAGTTATGGCAAAGCACCCCCCTCAGGCGAGAGTTGGAAAGAGATCTTTCTCAACGAGATTCGTCAACAGATTCCCGACTCAGCCTGGAGCCGTATCCACTTTCTGGGCTTCATCCCCTACCATCACTTCATCCCCCTGCTTCAACTCTCTACCGTACACATCTATCTCACTTACCCCTTTGTCCTCTCCTGGAGCCTGCTGGAGGCGATGAGTGTTGGTTGTACTATTGTCGGCAGTGATACCGCTCCTCTACAGGAGGTGATTCGTGACGGCATCAACGGCAGACTAGTCGATTTTTTCAATCCGACAGAGCTCGCCGCTACGGTAGATGAACTGATCGTCGACCAAGCACAACGTAAACGACTCGGCTCCGCCGCCCGACAGCACATCATCGACCACTATGACCTGAAGCGGGTCTGCCTGCCACAACAGTTTCAGTGGGTTGCACAACTCTCTACTCCAGATCCAGAGTAACTACTAGGGCAGTGCTATAATGCAGCCCCCTCTCTTGCTGCCCAGCACCCACCATCAACCGCTCAGGACATCCCACCGCGATGAAGATTCTCCATGTGTATCGCACCTACTATCCTGATACACAAGGTGGGATCGAAGCGATGATCCACCAGCTCTGCACCACACTGCAACGCCAAAAACCGATTGAACAACGACTCTTTACCCTCAGCCGCAACTCGGCTCCAGTGCCGATCGAGCAACCAGGACTGCAGGTGTTCCAATATCCGCTGACGTTTGAAATCGCCTCCTGTGGAGTCTCACTCACCGCACTGGAAGGATTTCGGGCACTGGCTGACTGGGCCGACATCATCCATTATCACTTTCCCTGGCCCTTTGCCGACCTGCTCCACCTACTGGCAGCCAGCGACAAACCGGCGCTACTCACCTACCACTCCGATATTGTGCGCCAGCGGCGCTGGATGTTTCTCTACGCCCCATTGATGCACCGTTTCTTGCGGCGGATGGACACCATTGTCACCACCTCCCCCAACTATCTCGCCTCCAGCCCAGTACTGCAACGCTATCGTGATCGAACCGTAGTCATACCGATCGGTATCGACCATGAGGAGGAGCTTCACCCTGATGAAAAGATGACGACATCACTGCAGCGACGCTACGGCAGCCACTTCATTCTCTTTATCGGAGTACTACGCTACTACAAGGGACTCGATACCCTGCTCGAGGCGGCACTGCAGACCGATATCCCGCTGGTGATTGCTGGACGTGGCCCACAGCAGCAGTCACTGCAACGGCGTGTCGCCCAGGCCCGGGGCAACAACATCCACCTCGCCGGTGCAGTGACCGACGCGGAGAAACAGGCGCTGATCGCGCTCTCTGCTGCGGTGGTACTCCCCTCCAACCTCCGTTCCGAGGCCTTCGGTGTAGTACTACTGGAGGCGGCAGCCCACGCCAGGGCACTGATCTCCACCGAGCTGGGAACCGGAACCAGCTACATCAACCAGGATGGAGAGACCGGCTATGTCGTTCCACCCAACGATAGTGGTGCGCTACGGTCGGCGATGCAACGGCTCATTGCCGACCCGGAGCAGGCTAAAAGGTTGGGACTGGCTGCCCGCCGCCGCCTTGACAACCAATTTCGTGCCAGCGATATCGCCGAACGCTACTGGGAGCAGTATCAGGCCATCCTGCATCCGTGACCTCCGGAACGTACCGTGAAGCTCTTTATCAATCTCACCTCGCTTACCCCTCCGCTGACCGGAATCGGCACCTACACCCAACATCTGGTTCGAGAGCTGTTACAAAACCCGGCGGTCGAGGAGATTCTGGGTGCAGCAGAAATCCACCGCCTCGATCGGCGGCAGATCGAACAGCTGGTACAACCGCAGCAGGAGAGCGCACAACCTCAGCCCCCGATCCCAACACCACCACAACGCTCGGCATGGACGACCGCCCTACGTAATGTTGCCAAACAGGTCCCCTACGCCCGCTCACTCTACGAAAGGGTTCGCCGAACCCGGATGGAGTGGATCGGCCGCGACAGCCACAACGCCATCTACTGGGAACCCAACTACATCCCCGTCCCCTTCAGAGGACCAGTAGTACCCACCATTCATGATCTCTCGCATCTGCGCTACCCCCAGTATCACCCCTCCGGGCGGGTACGATTCCTGACCCAGCAACTTCCACAGACCATCGAACGCGCCGCTCGCCTGGTCACCGTCTCCGAATTCACCCGCAACGAGCTCTGTACCCTCTTTGACCTCTCTCCACAACAGATCGACATCGCTCCCCCAGCAGTCAGCAGCGCCTTTCAACCGCTCACGGTAGAACAGACCGCCCCTTATCTCTCGCACTACGGACTGCAGCATGGCCACTATCTACTCTCGGTCGGCACGCTGGAGCCACGCAAAAACATCGTCGGACTCTGTCGCGCCTACCAACGACTACCTGCGACGTTACGCCAACACTTTCCACTGGTACTGGTCGGTACCCGCGGGTGGCATACCGAAGAGAGCGAACAGGTGATCGAGCCGCTGGAGCGGACGGGCCAAATCCTGCGGTTGGGCCACCTCCCTACCGCCCATCTGCCCTCACTCTACGCCGGTGCTCGCCTAATGGCCTACCCCTCCTTCTACGAAGGGTTCGGGATCCCGATTGTCGAGGCCCTCGCCAGTGGCACCGCAGTCCTCACCTCCAACTGTGCTTCGATGCCGGAGGTGGCTGGGGGAATGGCTCAACTGGTTGACCCCGCCGATCTCGAGTCGATCACCGTCGGACTGCAACAGCTACTGGAGAACCCGGCCGATGAGAGAGTGAAAACCCACCGAGCGACCACCATCCGCCAGCGTTATAGCTGGGAAAAATCAGCCGCCAATCTATTGGAAACGTTCGGGAAGGTATAAAGGCACCTCTAAGTATAACGGGATGCCCTCCTTCCCCCTGACGGACTGGAGCTGGAGCTGGGACCGGCAATGGGTCAATGATCGATCCACTTCTGCCAGGCACTCTCCAGGGTAATCTCATCGACCACATCAGGAAGTAAGCGATTGGCCTGCTCTTGTCGGCTCGCCTCATCACCATCCCGTCGTAGCGCGCTGGAAACTCGCTCGGAAAACCGGATTCTGCTCTCGAGAGTACGGGCATCACCCCCCCCCGCCCCCTGTGCGATGGTAACCGCCATTAGCACCAGATCTTCGCCTGAACCATTCAGTTGACCACTGTAGAGCCTGCTACCTGCAGGTTCGACCGAGCGACCAAAGAGCTGACGATAGAGCAGATCTACCTGCTCCACCGCCGTGCGTTCCAACAAGGCGCTCCCCCTATTCTCCTGCCGGAATAGCGAGTCAGCAATCAGAATCAGATTTCCACCGTTCTGCTCCAATTGCTGCGCCCAGTAGTCCAACCGTTTTGGTGGTGCAATTCGTCCCAATCCCCCGATGAAAACCTGATGGATCGTTCGCAAGCTCTCTTCTCTTGGTCCACTCTGGACATTTCCTTGCTCAAGAGAGAACAGCCTTCTAACCTGTGCTGCAGTCACTTCACTCCGGGTGCCTGCGGGGAGCATAATCGATGGTCCACCGGCAAAGCCGACATAGAGATAGGGGGCTTCGGGATCGAGCAGCCCGGTCAGCTCACTACCCGCCCCGGTCAGCACCATGAGCGCATCCTCCTTGTGCTGCAAGCGATCCATCTCTGCCGTCGAGATCGCCTCGAGGTACTCCCCCTGGCGGTCGAACAGTAGCCCATACACCTCACCCGGACTCAACGCCAGGCCATCGAAATTGGGCATAAAGCGAGCATTATCCACCTCGACCATACCCTCCTCCGGGAAATAACGCACTCCGCCCTGGATGGAGATCTTCCTCCCTACATAGGAGGCCGAACGGGCAATAGCCTGAGCACCAGAATCCGGTTGAAACCAGGCCCCAGGCGCCCCCTCCTTGAGGGTAGACCCAGCATTGTGACGCTTGAAGCCGGGAATTCCCAGATAGTCCAGCAGGGTGGGAGTGATATCGAAATGGCTACCGGGATGGACAAACTGCCGTGATGGTTCATCTCCCACCACGATAAAGGTGAGTCGGCGCTGCTGCTGATTCAGGGTGTCGGTCTGGGTATTGGGCATCGACAGGTGATCCGAGAAGAGCACCAGCACACTATTCTCCATCAACCCCGCTGCCAACAACCGATCGTAGAACGCCCCCACCTGATAGTCGGTGCAATGGGTTGCCTGCAGCATCGGGTCATCAGAGTGAGGATAGGTCGGGCACCGCCCCGATGGGAGACCGGCTGGAGGGTGAGTCCCCAAGGTAACCAGCGAAAAGAGGTAGGGATCTCCCGTAGCTGCCATCCGCTCAACCTCCCCATAGGCCTGATCAAACAGCGCCTCATCCTGCAACCCCCAATCATTCATGGGGGGGTCGGCCAACTGCTCCAGCCACTCCTCCCGTCCCGAGGAGCGGTCAAAGCCATGGCTATCGATAAAATTCCGAGCCCCGGAGAAGTCGAGCGAGGCCCCCTTGAACATCGCCGTTTGATAGCCATAAGCCTTGAGGATATCTCCCAGGCAGTTGGTGTTGGGAAGCGGATGCTGCAGTGACCCCAGCGAGGCGTTGGCGGAACGAAGATCATGACTGAATACGTTGATCGGCACCCCACACTGGCTCGCCACGACCCCCCCCATGGTAAAGCCAACCGAGTCACTGACCTGACGGATGTCACTGTAGTGATGGTGTTGCTGGCGAAACTGATTGAGCCTTGGGGTAAGCGCCGGGTAGAGCTCCTCATCCATATAGAGCTGTTCGATCGATTCCAGATAGAGAAAGATCAGATTCTTGGGAGGCTGCTCCAGCGCCACCGGTTCCAACCGATTCTCCGCCATCATCACCGCCGACTGTTGAGAGGCCCACCACTGCTCGACCATCATCGTCCCCAACGAATGGAGCGGGGCATAACTCGATAGCGCCACGAATAGCGCCAGTGGTGGTGATAGCCGCCACGATGACCACGGTAGCTGACGAACCGATAGCGATAGCAGTGCCGTCAACAGTATCAGCAGCAACACTCCGAAATAGGCTGCCGTAAAGTGGCTGGCTGCAATCTTCAGCGACTCCGCATCGAGATGAAAAAAGAAGAGGGCATTGAACCCGGTGCCTTGTGTGTAGAAAGAGCTGGCGAGCCCCCAGGCCCCGAGCTGATAGAGTCCGGTGGCGAGAACCAGTAGCAACTGCAGCAGAACCGGGAGCCGAGCGCTTGTACGACTACTGAACAGCCACCAGAAGAGCGGGGAAACAATGCCGTAGCCCCAAAGTGGATCGAAGTAGGCGATGACCGCAAAAGGCAGCGTGAGCAGAGATAGATAGAGAATAGCGGGAACAGTCAAAACAGTCTCAAGAGAAGAGGGTCGAATAGCCAATCACACCCCAAACCAATACCAACAACAGCAGTGAGATCATCACTGCCGCTGACCCCAAATCCTTGGCACGCCCGGAGAGCTCATGATGTTCGTCACTGATACGATCCACCACCGCCTCAATACCGGAGTTGAGAAGCTCGACGATGAGCACCAGCAGCAGCGATGCCGACAGCAGCAGATACTCCACCACAGAGGAACCGACCACCGGCACCAGTGGAAGCATGACCACCACCAGCCCCAGCTCTTGCCGAAACGCAGCCTCACTACGCCAAGCCGCTTGCAATCCCTTGAGCGAATAGCCTGCCGCATCCACAACCCGTTGAACCCCTGTTACTCCTGGCTTTGCCACCATCGCGTTCCGTTACTTCAGCTGAATCGTTGCAAAATTTTGGGCACGCATTGAATCGCAACCGTCTGCGGCCATGGAAGGCTGCAGTCGAGCGACACAGGGATGTGCTCGAGCGTGTTGCGATTCAATGCGTGCCCAAAATTTTGCAACGATTAACCATAGCTGAGTTCAGACCAGTGTCACCTGGTCATACTGTAGGTAGGAGACCCCCTGCAGCACCACTGAAGAGCTATTGCTCTCATCGATATAGACCAGGTGCCCCAAGTAGTTTCCGCGCTGCCAACTCCCCTCAAGCCGGAGATAATCCTCTCCTAGGGAGAAATCCTCGATCAGGTCGGTTCCAGTGATCGAATCCTTGACCACAAAAAAGTCCGCACCCGCTCCGCCATTGAGTGTGTCACTGCCCTCACCACCGAAGAGCCAATCCGACCCTACGCCACCAGAAAGGGTATCGTTACCGGCAGCACCACTGATATAGTCGGCGCCTGTGGTTCCGGAGAAGCGCTCACTCTCCTCATTCCCAGCCACGATCATATCGTAGGAGTCAAACCACTCGTACTGTACCACGTGGTCGACATAGGCCTGCTGACGGGTGTACTCCCCGGAGTAGATAAAATCGAGCAGCAACTCCTCCCGTTCCAGCCCCGAGGCCATCCGCTCCAGCCAATAACTCTCTCCTGCACTATCGGGGTCACGTCCGAATATGGCACTGTAGACCTGTTGCAGAAAGTAATCGTCCCCACGCTGTTGCGGATCGGAAGCAAAGTAACCGAAACGATCACTCTGCTGATACTCCGCACTGTAGAGAAAATGGGAGACCATATCCCGCAGCCCCAGTCCACCATCAAACCGATCCAACCAGTAGTTGATCCCCCCCTCATCTGCCGTCCGCCCCAGCACCGCACTGTAAACCCGTGAGGTGAGCGAGACACTTTCACTGGAGTAGAGGGGGTTCTCACGCCAATCGGCTAACAATGAGTCATTCTGCACCGCCCAGGACTGAATCTGAGACAGCTCAGTGGTACCAAAAGAGGTGATGGCGTTCATCTCAGGAGAGGTCGTACTGTGAGAAACCACGCCGACCACCACATCGAGACCATCGACCCGCCGTACCAGCGCACTACCGCTCTGACCACCACTAAGGTCGAGATCATCATTGAAGTAGAGCAGATTACCGGTCACCTGATCGAGCGTTCCCAACGTACCGTAGAGCGAATTACTCTCCAACCCGGAGGGATATCCCCAACTGCGAAAGGTCTCGTCGAGGGCGTCGAGCCCATTGATCGACTGCAGCGAGAAGGTTCCTGTCACCCGCCCTACCGGAAAAGAAAGCCCTAGCAGCGCGTAGTCCCCAGCAAAGCTATCCTTTTCACTCCAGGTCGTGGGGACACTAGCCATCCCCGCCATATGGATCCCCAATGGCTTGTTCTCACCACTGCGTCCGGGAATCACCGCAATCGACGTAGCGAGCTCTCCCAGTGAAGAGTCATAGACCAGATGGCCACTGGTAAGGACATCATTCTCCCCCACCAGCACGCCACTCCCCTGAACTTGGGTCCCCGTCGAAAAGGTGGAGATCACCTGAACAAAGGTGACAAACGGCGTTGTCCCGGAGTTGGAGACCAACACCCGATCATCATTGCCAAAAATTGCCATTTAATCGATCCTCACGCAATCCAATTCATTTCAAACCGGATCAGCGATCCAACTCTCTGCCATATCGATCGTCGTAACGGACAATATCCTCTTCACTGAGAATCTCTCCGGTCTGAACCTCGATGATCTCCAACGGCTGGTCATCCCGGTTCTCCAGACGGTGCCGAGCTTGCGCTGGAATGTAGGTAGACTCATTCTCTGCCAACTCGAATACACGATCATCGACCTGAACCGTTGCCACCCCTTTCACCACCACCCAGTGTTCTGCCCGATGCTGGTGAGATTGCAACGAAAGCGCCCGTCCCGGGCGAACGATAATCCGTTTGACCAGAAAGTGTCCGCCATCATCCATCAACTCATAACTTCCCCAGGGACGCATCACCACATGGTGCAGCAGCGCCTCGGTCCGATCTTTCTGCTTCAGAGAGGCGACCAGATGTTTTACATCCTGTACCGCCTCCTTATCGGCCACCAACACGGCGTCCCGGGTCTCGACCACCACACAACCGCTGATCCCTACCGTGGCCACCAATCGACCGGAGGAGTAGAGATAGCTATCCCGAGTGGTATGACGCAGAATGTCCCCCACCACGACATTACCCTCGACATCCTTCTCACTCACCTCCCACAACGATGACCAGGAGCCGACATCGCTCCAGCCGGGATCCATCGGGATCACCGCAGCATCTTGCGTCTTCTCCATCACCGCATAGTCGACCGAATCCGACTCGACCTCACCAAACGCAACGGCATCGAGCCGAATGAAGTCGAACCCGCGCTTGGCACTCCCTAGTGCAGTCGAGGTCGCGGCAACCATAGCCGGGGATGTCCGCTCCAACTCTCGCAGATAGTCTCGTGCGGTAAAAACGAACATTCCACTGTTCCAAGCGTACTCCCCGGAGTCGAGATAGGCTCGGGCAGTTTCACGATCCGGCTTCTCCACAAAACGGTCGACCGTGTAGGCCGAGATGCCAAAGTCACCATCGAGCTGCGCCCCTGAGCGGATGTAACCATATCCGGTCTCCGGGCCGGTGGGCGTGATACCGAAGGTGACCAGTTTATGCTCCAGCGCCAGCATCCGTGCGGCCACCACCGCCTGCTGAAAATGCTCCACATCTTGAATCAGGTGGTCGGCCGGCAAGACCAGCAGTACTGGATTATCCCCCAACTCCAGTGACCGCAGCGCTGCCGCTGCCACCGCTGGGGCGGTATTTTTCGGCATGGGCTCGAGCATGATCGAGGAGTCCGGATAACCCGCCTCCAGTAACTGCTCTGCCACCAGAAAACGGTGGTGCTCATTGCAGACTACGATGGGCTGCGCCACCTGGTCGATCCCCGACAGCCGAACTAGAGTCTCCTGCAGCATACTGTTCTCTCCCACCAGCGGCAGCAGCTGCTTCGGGTAGAGCTCACGCGACAACGGCCACAGCCGGGTACCGGAGCCACCAGAAAGGATAACGGGAATGATCATGAAAACCACCACAGGGAAAGAGACCGCGCATTATCCCAAATCCTGCGATTCGATGAAAGTATGAGTCGTTGCAAAAGTTTTGACACTCCTTGAATCGAAACCGTCTGCGGCCATGGAGGGCCGCAGTCGAGCGACACAGGGATGTGCTCGAGCGTGTTTCGATTCAAGGAGTGTCAAAACTTTTGCAACGATTGATATTGAACCGGTGAGTCGTTCTCCTCCAGTCGCTCTCCCATTGACAACCCCCTTCTACGGCATAAGAATCACCTCCTCTCCCTTGGTCAGCACGAGACGACTATGAGCAACCACCACAGCAGTGACCTGACGCAACTCCTGCAACAGGCCCATCGAGGTCTAATCGAACCGACCCCCTTCATGGAGCAGCTACTACAGTGCCAGGTATTCATGCCGGTAACCGATGCCGAGGGGGCCACTGGAGAGACCACACCGATCGGCTTTCAGAAATCTGACCGAGCACTGCCGTTACTGCTACAGAGTGAGGAGGGGACAAAAGTAATGGTGCTGTTCAGTGATCCAGAACGATCAAAATCGTTCCTCCAGCACTATCCTGACTATCGTGGTGGTTTCATCACCGAATTTCCCTGGGTTCTGGAGCGGATCGGTAGTGGCATGGGGATCACCATCAACCCCGACGACGAGGCCGGAATCGACCTCGACCCCGATGATATTCGACAGCTGGTGACCACACTCCAACCTCCTGCGGAGTAGGCCACCACTTCCGATCATACGGCTACTGGACCTGCCGCCGGTTCCTTCCTGAATTGTGTGGGTAGCCCCTGAAATCTGATGATAAGCTTACCA
>CAYFOQ010000015.1:6234-25723 GCA_964344735.1 uncultured Piscirickettsiaceae bacterium | reverse complement strand
TCTATACCTCGATCTACGTAGACTCTCAGGTCACCAAGTGGGACTACTGTAAGGGCGAGGTACTGGACAAGATTTCGGTCCACTACAACATCGGTCACCTCATGACCATGGAGGGGGACTCGGTATCACCAGATGGCAAGTACCTGGTAGCACTCAACAAGCTGGCAATCGACCGCTTCAATCCGGTCGGTCCACTGCATCCGCAGAACCACCAGCTGATCGATATCAGTGGCGACAAGATGGAGCTGCTCTACGATATGCCGCTACCACTGGGCGAACCCCACTACGCCGTAGCGATCAAGGCCGACAAGCTGAAGCCGGGCATCCGCTACAAGTCCGGATGGAACAGCCGTGCCGACAAGCGCTCCGAGTTCAAGACTCGTGCCGGTCGGGAGAAGACGGTTCGTACCTGTGATGATGCTGGTAACTGTACCGTCGAGGTATTCGGCACGGTGATCCGCTCCCACATCACCCCAGAGACGATCGAGGCTGAGGTGGGCGACAAGGTGGTCATGCACTTCACCAACCTCGAGCGGGCCGAGGACGAGACCCACGGTTTCGCCCTCAATGGTACCAACGTCAACCTCTCGATCGAGCCTGGTAAGACCGTATCGGCCACCTTCACGGCGGACACCGAGGGCGTCTTCCCCTACTACTGCACCGAGTTCTGCTCGGCCCTGCACCTGGAGATGGAAGGCTATCTGCTCGTCAAGCCCAAGGGGTATAAGGCTGTCGCCGGCAAGATGCAGGAAGGCACCATCTACACCAAGGCCGACTACGACAAGCAATACCAGACCAACCTCGACACCCAGGCGGTGATCGATTCAGTGGTCGCGTACATCACCAGCACCAACTACACCGACTTCCCGGCGGTAGTGGCACTGGTCGAGGACGCCGTCGATCAGCTCGGCTTTGCGGAGACCTGGCGTAAGAAGGCGGAGGAGTCTGCCAAGGGTAGTGACTTCCAGAACGCGACCCTGCAGGCGGGTCAGTGGTGGCAGTACCAGGTGAAGGCAGCGGACATCGGTCTGCGTGCCAAAACCTACCTGGAGCAGAATGGTGCGAAGGTGGTGAAGAAGTAGTCACCACGGAGACACCGTAGCGGTACGGAGGGGGAAGAGCTTGCTCTTCCCCCTCTTTTTTTGACCTGAAACAACGCATTTTCCCCTGATCCAGGGATAATGCGGCAAATTCAACCATGGCGTCGTTTGCGCCTCAGTATCTGGAGACCACACCAATGAGAAAAACCTTGCTGCTTGCAGCCATCCCGGCCCTTATCGCCCTTACCACTCCGACCGTACAGGCCGATGGCGCCAATCTATTCATGACCAAGACCTGCTTCTCCTGTCATGGTAAGGATGCCAAGACCCCTCTGCTGCCGATCTACCCCAAGCTGGCTGGACAGAACGCCGACTACGCCTTCAACCAGATGAAGGACATCAAGTCTGGGGCACGTGCCAACGGACAGGCTGCAGCGATGCAGGGGGTGATGGGACTGGTCAACGAGGCAGAGATGCGGGAGATTGCTGACTGGCTCTCGTCGTTGAAGTAGCGACCTACCCTCACCCGGCCTGCGGCCACCCTCTCCCAGGGGGAGAGGGCTGGGGTGAGGGCAAAATACTCAACCGAGTTATTCTATAACAACAAGTTAACAGACCGTAACCTTCAACCCATTGACATACGTCAATGTCACTCTCCGCCGTCGCCGCTATCCTTTCGCCCCATCGTCACACCGATCCAACACCGACTGATGGAGAACCTGGATATGAGAAAAATTACCGCAATCGCCGCCTCCTTACTGATCTCGGCTGCCGGCGCCAGTCTGCCGGCGCAGGCTTGGAATGAGGGGGGGGGTGAGCAGGATGTGGCCATGCACCTGACTCCGGATCGTGAAAACGGAATCGAGGTCTATGAGGTCTGTTCCGCCTGTCACATGCTGGAGGGGTGGGGAATGGACAACGGGACCTTTCCACAACTGGCAGGACAGCACCGTAACGTTCTGATCAAGCAACTCTCCGATATTCGCGCCCTCAACCGCGACAACCCCACCATGTACCCCTTTGCCTTACCGGAGTCCATCGGTGACGAGCAGGCGATTGCCGATGTGACCAGCTACATCGCCAAACTGCCGATGAACCCCAATAACGGCAAGGGACCCGGCACCAATGTTGAACTGGGCAAGAAACTCTACAAAGATAACTGTGTCCAGTGTCACGGAGAGAATGGCGAGGGTAGCAATGAGAAGTTCTATCCCAAAATTCAGGGGCAGCACTACGCCTACATGTTGCGTCAATTCGAGTGGATCCGTGACGGCAAGCGCCGTAACGCCAACCCCGATATGGTAAAGCAGATCGCCGGTTTCAGTGACCAGGACATGTCCGCGGTCATCGACTATGTCTCCCGTATTCAGGTTCCGAAAGAGAACCTGGCTCCGGTAGGCTGGATCAACCCCGACTACGACTGATAATCTCTCTGCCCCGCCCTCCGGGGCGGGGATCGTAATCGCTCTCTCCGGTAACTATTCAGAAGGCCTGTAACTGATTCAGATTGCCCCTGAAGTTCGTCAGTTCAAGGCAGAAAATGTGAGTTTATCACCAGATGACCGCGAGCACTGCTCGTAGTGTCACACGTGTAAATGACCATTTTCGAACGCAGAAATGACGGATTTCAGGGGTGAGCTGAACAGTTACACTCTCCGTCCCCTTTTTCAGGAGCAGCGCACAATGACCCTTCCCAACTCCAAAAGCAACCTCGTAACCGCCACCCTTGCTATCGTGGCGATCGGCCTGCTCTTCGCCATCTTCTACAGCCCGATCTGGTGGGTCTCACTCAAGGCCCCACAGTACCCCGAGGCCGCCTTCCCCCAGGGAATTCGCATCCACTTCCACGTCAACGGAGTCTTCAACGGCTGTCAAAAGGTCGAGACCGAGGAGAAGTACGAGGAGGAGGCGCTCAACTGCAAACATGAGATGGATGCAATCAACCACTATGTCGGCATGTACCCGATTGCAGCCGGGGCTCCGGTAGAGCGGGCCATCTCTCCCTTTGTCTTTGCACTGTTGGGGCTGATGGTGATCGCCTTCGCCCTTCCGGACAACCGTAAACGGCTGGTAATCATGGGGACCGGCTCCCTGCTGATCGCAGGCTGGAGCTACCTCACCCTCTACAGCGCAGGGGGGATGGAGTATCAATCCAGCCCCTACCGGGAGGACCTGATGAGCACCATGGAGCTCACCCCGGAGGAGATCTCCGACTGGAGTGGGGTGCATGCCATCCAGACCAGTTACGAAGAGGCGCTGGCTCGCTACTTCCCAACGGTGGCCGTCGACTGCGATACGTTCGCCTCCAAGGTGACCTATGTCGACCTCTACGCCTCTCAGGAACGCCCCTTCGAAGAGCTCAATGACCTGCTCTCCAACGCCGGAGCCAACTCCACCGTAATGTCGGTCTATCATGACCTCTACAAACAGATTCAAGCCAATCCAGAGATGACCCCGGAACAGCAGCAACAGACCTTTCTGCAGCGCTGTGAGTTGATGTCACAGAACATCGGGACCACCGATATCGAGCGGACCGAGATGATGATCACCCTCACCCATCTGATCTTTATCGGGCTGCTGGGGGCAATGGCACTGCTGCTCTTCGGCCTCTGGCGCTACGAATCTATCTTCGTCTGGGTCCTGATTCTGGTACCGATGGCGCTGCCGCTCTTCTTCATCGCCGACTATGCCGGCTGGCTCTGGTGGTTTGGTCACCATCTCAGTGAGATGGGCGCCTTTACCGTCAAGCCGTTCATGCCCACCGTTTTCGGAGTCGGCAAGGTGGCGCAGTTCTCGACCTACTCCTACCCCTACTACGGTTTCGGTCTGATCATGCTCAACTCCGTAGTACTGGCTGCCGCCGCACTGATTCGACTCAAGAGCAGTCGGTAGTCATGGCCGGGGGGAGCCACACCAACTCCCGATGGGGGGGGAAGCGGGGCTGGTGTGCCCCCGCCGCTGTGCTGCTATGGCTGCTATGGCTGCTATGGCTGCTCGGCACCCCCACCGTAACCGCGGCTCAGGAGAGCCTGCAACAACTGATCGACGAAACTCCGGCCGGAGCCACACTCACTCCTCCGGCAGGTCTCTACGCCGGACCAATCACCATCGAACGGGCGATTACCCTCGATGGGCGCAACGGGGTCACGATCGATGGCGGCAACCGCGGCAGTGTGGTCTATCTTGATACCGATGGAGCCACCCTGCAGAACCTAAAACTGATCCGCTCCGGGTACTCCCACAACGATATCGATGCCGGAGTGCAGGTACGGGGAAACTTCAACGTCATCAAAGACAACGTCATCGACGAGTGTCTCTTCGGGATCGATCTCGGGCAGGCGGAGAACAACATCATCCGTCGCAACACCATCCGCTCCAAAAGTGACCGTGAACTGGGAATGCGAGGGGATTCGGTACGACTCTGGTACAGTTTTAATAATCAGGTGACCGACAATACCATCCGCGGGAGCCGGGATATGGTGGTGTGGTACTCCAGCAACAATGAGATCGCCCGCAACGACTCCTCTGGTGGACGCTACGCGCTCCACTTCATGTACTCTCAGGGCAATCGGGTAGAGAATAACCGCTATACCGAGAACTCTGTGGGTATCTTTCTCATGTACAGTGATGGCGCAGTGCTGCGGGACAACTATATCGCCCACTCTCAAGGGACCACCGGAATGGGGATCGGGCTCAAGGAGACCAGTGATGTGGTGCTGGAGGGGAATCAGCTCCTCTACTGCGCCACCGGGGTCTACAGCGATGTCTCTCCCTATCAGCCCGACACCACCAACCGGATGGAGCACAACCTGATCGCCTACAACGGCATCGGGATGCTATTCCACACCCCGTGGTGGGGTAACGTTGCCCGCAACAACACCTTCAAGGACAATATCACCCAGGTGGTGGTCGATGGCAATGGTGGTGCGACGCGAAATATCTGGGAGGGAAATTACTGGGATGATTACCAAGGCTTCGATCAGGATGGCGATGGTGCCGGCGACACCCCCTACGAACTCTATGCCTACGCCGACCGAATCTGGATGGATCGTCCCGATGCCCGTTTCTTCATGGGGACCCCACTACTGGAGAGCCTCAACTTTCTCGAGCAACTGGCCCCCTTCTCCGAACCGATCCTGCTGTTGCGGGATGAGCGTCCGTTAACAACCGCAGCAGAACGTACCCCGATGCAACCCCACGACGACGCCACTCACGCCCCCCAGGACTCCCTCTCGCCCGATCCAAAGAGCACCACGACCGTACCCGAGAAGGAAGATTGGAACGCCTCACTGAAACTGTTGCAACAGAGTCTGAACCATGAGTGAATCCCCCCCCAAGCGTACCCCCCCGCTCAGCCGCAAAGAGCGAGAGCGGCGAGAATTTCTTCGCACCTCTGCACTCGTAGCCGGTGTAACCGGTTTCTCTCTGTTGCAGCTCGTCCCCACACTCACCGGGGCAGCCCCCCGGCTACGCCCCCCTGGAGCACTGCAAGAGTCGGACTATCTCTCCTCCTGTATCAAGTGCGGACAGTGTGTACAGGTCTGTCCGGTAGAGGCGATCTTTCTGGCTGACATCTTCGATGGTCAAGGACAGGGAGCGGCCTACATCGATGCCCGCAGTCAGGCCTGTGACTTCTCCTGTGATGGGCTACAGTGTGTATTGGCCTGTCCCACCGGAGCCCTGACTCACGACATCAACTACTCTCACGAAACCCGCATGGGGGTAGCCCGACTGGCCGATCCCGGGGGTTGTCTGGCGCTGCGCGGAGAGGGCTTTCACGGTATCGTCCGCGGTGAGGAGTACCACGGAAAACTCAGATTCGAGGAGATCGACCGCTGGAACCCCATTCCGTTACAGCAGCACCCGTTCGATCTCGAACGCTGTGATCTCTGCGTCCGCCTCTGTCCGATCGAGATCCGGCGGAGCCAGTGTGATGCCGGCACCCCCCCTTCCGGGGATAGCAACCAGTGCCCCCCCCACCCGGCGATCGCACTGGAACCGGTAACGACAAAAGGGAACGAGGTGCGTTACCGTCCGACGGTACTGCAGGGGTGTGTCGGCTGTGGCGTCTGTGAGATGGTCTGTCCACCCGACAATCCTGCCATCGTCATCGATATCCGCAAGGAGTGGTCGCCGGAGGAGAGCGTATGAGACTGGGAAAATATTGTGTCGAGGTGATGCTGGGCAAGCGCCCGGCCAAAACACCACCAGAGAAGATTTCGGAAGAGGTGGGGGCGCTACATCAGCGCAAACGCGAAAGTGGTGAGCTGGACAAGGTGAAGGCCCGTGAGGAGCATGAGATCTACCGCGAGACCCACACCAAACGCTGGCGAAAACGACGCTGGACCACACTGATTCTGGTCAACCTGCTCTTTGTGGTCTCCTATGCACTCGACATCCAGATCCTGGAGGGTGCCCTCACCGCCTCACGGTTCCTCGGATTCCATATGGCCGACCTCAACTCGGCCCTTGAGGTGGTACTCGCCTTCAAGACCGTGCTGATCAACCTACTGATCGGCTTTGTCACGGTATTCCTCCTCTGGCTGCTACTGGGGGGGCGTACCTTCTGCTCCTGGGCCTGCCCCTACCATCTGCTGTCGGAGCTGGCCGAGATGATCCACATCCGGTTGGTCGCGAAGAAGATCATCAAGAATCACCCCTTCGACCGCCGAGCCCGTACCTGGTTCTATCTGATCTTTGCACTACTGGCGTTCGGTACCGGATACACCATTTTTGAGACGATCTCCCCCACCGGCATTCTCAGCCGGGCACTGATCTACGGTCCCACCGTGGCGCTGCTCTGGGTACTCTTCCTGTTGACGGTGGAGATTTTCTACTCCCGTCGAGCCTGGTGTCGCTATGTCTGTCCCATCGGCCTCACCTACGGTTTTGTCGGCAGCCTCTCTCCGCTCAAGGTCAACTACAACGTCACCAACTGCCACCATGAGGGGGATTGCCGAAAGGTCTGCCTGGTCCCTCATGTCCTGGAGTGGACCATCAAGGGACTGTACTCGTTGCGGGATGTGTGTCGATGTCTGTCCCACCGACTCGCTCAACTTCTATTTCAAGGGTCTGAGTAAGAAGCCATGATCCAACTGCTGGGGGTAAGCAAGCGTTTCGGCAGGAGCACGGTACTGGGGCCGCTCGATCTGAAGATCGATGCCGGTGACCGGGTGGCATTGATCGGCTCCAACGGTGCTGGCAAGACCACCCTGATCCGCTGTCTACTGGGGGAGTATCAGCGCCAGGGCACCAGATCGGCTTCGTTCCACAGCTTCCCCCGCCGCTGAAGATGCCGGTCACCCAGTTGATCGAGTTCTCTTCCAGTGTCTGTCACTGTGGTGCTCAGGAGATGGTGACGGTCGCCGAACAGCTGGGACTGGAGCTGGAGTCCCTGCGTCACCTGCCGTTCGAGAAACTCTCCGGTGGTCAGAAACAGAAGCTGCTGATCGCTATCGCTCTGGGGCGCCCGACCCGGTTACTGATCCTCGATGAACCGGCTGCCAATCTCGACCCTGCTGCACGCCACGTTCTCTTCTCTCTGCTGGAACAGAAGCGCCACGAGACCGCCATGCTGATCACCAGTCACCGTCTCGATGAGGTGGCGACACTGGTCAATCGGGTGATCGAGCTGGACCAGGGCAAAGTGGTTCTCGACGACCGTGTCGATGATAGTATCGATCTGGCCGCACAGCTCCACTGCAACCTCACCATCACCCGGGTCGAACCCGCCTTCAGTCAGGCGATGGCCGGATGGGGCTTTCTCCCGGAAGAGAGCGAACGTCACTGGCAGGGAGAGATCACCGGCCCCGATCGGCTGCGGTTTCTCGGCACACTCTCACGCTATGCCGCCCTACTCTCCAAGGTAGAGATTGGAGAGAGGCACTAACATGACGCCATCCGCCAGAGCCCCTGCGATCGACCGCAGCCGTTATCAACGGCGTCCCCTGTGGCCACTCCCACTACTGCTGACACTATTGACGCTGGCCGGCTGCAGCGATGATCCCGGAACCGGCCCGGTAACGATCACCTGGGATCGAGAGAGCTGTGAGCGCTGTGTCATGGCTCTGAGTGACCGCCACCACGCCGCTCAGGTTCGGGGAGGACCCAACCACCAACCCCACACCTTCGATGATATCGGCTGTGCACTCCTCTGGCTGGAGCAGCAACCGTGGCGGGATCAGCCAGAGACCGAGATCTGGGTCAATGACTACCACACCGGAGAGTGGCTTGCGGCCCGGGAGGCCCACTACCTACGGGTGACCCACACCCCGATGAACTACGGCTTCAGCGCCCAAAACGACCCTGCTCCCGATGCCGTCGACTTTGAGACGATGCGCCAGGCGGTAATCCAGCAAGAGCAGGCGTATCAGGCCTCGGTCAAGGCACGACTGCAGCACCGCCAGCAGGAGGCGAATCGATGAAACATCTCTGGTTGACCGCCCGTGCCGACATCTTCGAGTCACTGCGCAGCCGCTGGTTTCTACTCTACACCATCGTATTCGGCGGGATCATCTCACTGCTCTTCGCCTTTGGGCTCACCGAATCCCGCATCATGGGTTTTGTCGGCCTCTCACGACTACTGGTCACCTACATCCAGCTGACCATGGCCATTCTACCGATCTTCATTCTCATCACCACCGTGCGTTCGGTGGCAGGAGATCGTGAAGCGGGAGTGTTCGAATACCTGCTCTCGCTACCGATCCCACTGCGGGCCTGGTTCTGGGGCAAGATGACCGGGCGTTTCATCGTGGTCTTTCTGCCCGTTTTTCTGGCGATGGCGGTCGCGATTGGCTGGGGCCTGACGCAAGGGATGGAGATCCCCTGGCGACTCTTTCTCTTCTACACCACCTTCCTCTTCTCCCTCTCCTGGTGTTTCCTCGGCATCGGCATGTTGATCTCCACACTGGCCCGCTCCGCCGACATTGCCCAGGGCTCCGCTTTTCTGCTCTGGCTCTTTCTACTGCTCTTTCTCGACCTGATTCTGCTGGGGGTACTGATCCAGCAGCAGGTGGCGGCCAACACCGTTGTCACGATCGCACTGCTCAACCCATTGCAGCTCTTCCGAACCGCGTCGATGCTGCTGTTCGACCCACAGCTGGTGCTGTTGGGTCCCGCAGCCTATCTGATTCTCGACCACTTTGGGGAGAGCGGCTATCTACTCTGGGCGACGATCTACCCCCTGCTGATCGGCACCATTAGCGCTACCGTGGGTTATCGACTGTTTCGACGTGGAGATCTGCTATGAGTTCAACATCACCGCTACAACGATGGGGACTACTACTGGCCCTGGTCAGCCTACCACTCTCTGCCGCCAACCTCGAGATTGGGGAGGAGATCAACGAGGTGTGTGCCGGCTGCCACGGCGAGTATGCCGAGGGGGGCAAGGAGGGGGAGTACCCCCGTCTGGCCGGGCTCCCGGCCCGCTATATCGAGGTCGAGCTACGCCGTTTCAAGAGCCGGGAACGACTCAATCATCCCATGGTCCCCTACACCAAGGAGCGCGAACTGCCGGAAGAGGATCTGACCGATGTCGCCGCCTACCTCGAAACCATCGAGCTTTATGCCCAGCTCCCGGAGATCGAGGATGAGGAGAACTTCAACGCCTACGAGCGGCTGCTGCAGAGCAAGCGACTGCTCAACATTCGTCGTCTCGAGGGGGAGTACGAAGAGGGGGAGTCACTCTATCAGCAGGAGTGCTCCAGCTGTCACGGCAAGGAGGGGGAGGGCAAACAGAGCAAGGCCATTCCGATGCTGCGAGGTCAATACAGCAACTACCTCATGAAACAGTTTAACGCCTATCGTAGTGGTGAGCGGCGCCATGATGAGGAGTCACCCGCAGAGTCGATCTTTCTCGACTTCGGTGACGACCAACTTCACAACCTACTGGCCTATCTATCGATTCTGGATGATTTCCAGCCCTGACCGAATCATTCACACTCGATATGTTGCGCTACACCCCCTATCGCTATCGCTATCGCACCCCCTGGATCAGTCGCTACGGTCGATCCGACCATCGGGAGGGTTTTCTGCTCCTGCTTGAAGAGAAGGATGGTCGCTTTGGCATGGGGGAGGCCGCCCCTCTGCCGGAGCTGGGGACCGAGACGCTGGAACAGTGCCGCAGCAGCCTGGAGTCGCTCTGTCAGCACAGTGCCAACCGCTCTCCCACCGAGCTGTTGCAACAACTACAGCATCAGCGCCACACCACACCGGCCCTCTACTTCGGGGTAGAGTCGGCAGTGGCTGCGCTGGAGGCGGGGGCCGCCGGGGAGGGGGTACGACAGTGGCTCAGTCCGGAGAGTGGTGATCGGGTACGCACCAACCAGCAGATCTCTGCCCATAACGGCTTTCGTTTTGACCCGGAGGGTGGCACCGTACTCAAGCTCAAGATCGGGATCGATACTCCGGAACGGGAGCTGGAACAGCTCTTGCGACTCGGGTCCAATCTCCCGGACCGATTCACTCTGCGCCTCGATGCCAATCGAGCCTGGCCATACCGACAAGCCGAGCATTTCTTGCTGCGGTTGAGCGAGCTACCGATCGACTCGGTGGAAGAGCCCCTGCGCCACCCCACCCTGCAACGACTGGAACGGTTACAACGGATGCTCCCATTTCCCCTGGCGATCGATGAGTCGCTATCACAGCTCGGGATCGAAAATATCCCCGGCAGTGCGATCACTCGCGTCGTATTGAAACCGAGCCTGATCGGTGGACTGCGGCAAAGCTGTCGTGTTGCCCGACAACTACTGGCATCCGGGATCGAGGTGGTGGTCACCACCCTGCTGGAGAGCAATATCGGTGCCCTGGCGGTCGCACACTGCGCCGCCGCCATCGACCCCGATCAGCAACAGACCCACGGACTATCGACAATCGACTGCTTTCGTGACGACCCGGTGCTCCCACCGTTACAACAGCAGGGCATAGTGGTACTGTGAATACGCCGCTGTTTACCCACATCCATACGGTACGGCTCTATCAGACCGATGGTACCGGAGTTCTCTTCTTTGGTCAGATCTTCTCCCTGGTGCAGGATGCTCTGGAAGAGTTCATCTTTGAGAGGGGGGTGGATATCGCCGAGCTGATTCATGTCGCCCCCTTCCTGCTGCCGGTCGCCCATGCCGAGGCCGACTACCACCGTCCGATCGAACTCGGTGAAACGGTTGCCATTACCCTCTGGCTGCAGCGCCGGGGGGAGAAGAGCTTTTCTATCCGGAGCGAGATACGCTCCGCCGTCCCCCAAGAGGGGACGCCACCGCTTCTGGCCGAGGTCTCCACCACCCATGTCGCCGTCGATCGCGAGAGCAATCAAACCATTCCGCTTCCCCTGGAGCTTGATCCACTATTCTCCCCGTCATGAATTCGGAGACCGACCAGGGGCAATGTAATCTCCACTGGGCCCACACTCTCATCGCCCAACTGTTTACTCTGGGAATCGACCACTATGTGCTCTCTCCCGGTTCTCGCTCCAGTCCACTGACCCTTGCCGTTGCTCGTACCCCCGGGGTCAACCACACGGTCATTGTCGACGAGCGTAGTGCCGCCTTCTTTGCCCTCGGTATGGGGCGACAACGTCGGCGAGCCAGTGCCTTGATCTGCACCTCGGGCAGTGCCGTGGCCAACTGGTTGCCGGCGGTGGTCGAGGCCAACCATGGTGCCATTCCACTGCTGCTGATCTCCGCGGATCGACCGCCGGAACTGCACCACCGTGGTGCCAACCAGACCATCGAACAGCGCAAGCTGTTCAGTGGACAGCTACGGGAACAGCAGCTCTTCTCCACCCCGGACCCAACCGCGACGACGGCCTATCAGCAAATTTCTTCACGGTTACCGAGACTGGTTGCCGCCCTGAACGAGCCACTACCCGGTCCGGTTCATCTCAATATTCCGTTTCGAGAACCCCTTCTTCCTACAGAGAAGAGTGCCCCCTTTGTCTCGATGGCGGAGCCCTCTCCACGACCGCCCCCCACTCCCGATCAGCCAGTGGAATCGATCAACTTTTCTGCACTGGCGACACTGCAGGGCCGACCCGGGATCATTCTCTGTGGTGAAGGCCACTACCCTCTTCGGTTTCAGCACATCCTGGCGGAGCTGGCGGAACGGCTCGATGTTCCGGTCTTTCTCGATCCACTCTCCAACCTGCGCTGGGGAGAACACCCCCATCCCCGTTTTCTGACCCACCTGGAGGCGGGGTCCAATCCACTGATTAGCGCGGGTCATCACCCCGAATGGGTCATTCAACTGGGTGATTTTCCAATGACCGGGGGGATCGTCGAATGGCTACGCCGGGCCGCGGTCAACCCGTTCATCACCGTCACCGATCACCGTCACTGGAGTGATCCCCACACCCTCTCCACCACCACCTTTCACTGCAGTAGCCTGCTGTTCTGCAAACATCTGCTGCAGGCCACGCCGAACCGGATCGAACTCCCGGGATGGATGCCTCCATTCCACCAGATCGAACTGCGGGCAAGCTCCTGGATCCCTCCACAGGGAGGTCGTCCAACCGAGTTTCAGCTTCTGCGTCACCTCCACCACCAGCTTGCCGCCGGCACGGTACTCTTTAGCAGCAACTCCATGGCCATCCGCGATATCGATCGCTGGATGCCACTACGAACGGCCCCCCTGACACTCCACGCCAACCGCGGGACCAGTGGTATCGATGGCAACCTATCGACCCTCTGTGGCATCCGTGCCGCCACCTCGAAGGAGACTCCGGTCGTGGGGATCCTTGGTGATCTCGCCCTATTCCACGACCTTAATGCCCTGGAGCTGGTTCGGAGAATTGGGGGGAATCTCACCCTGATCATCATTCAGAATGGAGGCGGTGGAATTTTCAGCTATCTCCCTCCGGCTCAACTACCGGAGTTCGAATCCCTCTGGCTCACCCCGACCGGACTCTCATCACGCCGAGCCGCTGCGCTGTTCGATATTGAGTCCATCACCATCGACTCACACGAAGCGCTGCAACGGTGGTCGCTTTCACCGCAACATCCGCACCCCCTACTGATAGAATATGTGGTCGACCGGCCTCACTCCGTGGCCCTTCACCACCACTATCGGGACCATATGCAATGAGTCAATGGGAAGACCACAGTGACGGCTATCAGGACATCCGTTTTGCTACCGGGAATGGCGTAGCGAAGATCACCATCGCTCGTGAGGCGGTACGCAACGCCTTTCGTCCAGAGACGGTAACCGAGATGATGGACGCCTTTCACCGCGCCCACCACGATAGCGCCATCGGCACCGTGATCCTCACCGGCGCCGGGAACCATGCCTTCTGTGCCGGGGGAGATCAGAAGATTCGTGGCGACGAAGGGTATCGTGACCAAGGGGGGGGAGAGCACCTCAATGTCCTCGACCTCCAGCGTCAGATCCGTACACTGCCGAAACCGGTCATCGCCATGGTCAACGGCTATGCCATTGGTGGTGGGCATGTCCTTCACCTGGTCTGTGATCTCTCCATCGCTGCTGAAAGCGCCATTTTTGGTCAAACCGGCCCCCGGGTGGGGAGCTTCGATGCCGGTCTGGGGGCCGGTATTCTTGCCCGCACCGTCGGCTTGAAAAAGGCCAAGGAGATCTGGTTTCTCTGCCGCCAGTACAGTGCCGCGGAGGCGTTAGAGATGGGGCTGGTCAATGCCGTAGTTCCCTTCGATCAACTGGAGGCAACCACCCTGGCTTGGTGTGAACAGATCAACCGACATAGCCCCACGGCACTGCGTCTACTGAAAGCCGGATTCAACGCCGACACCGATGGTCTCTCCGGGATTCAGGAGCTGGCCGGAAACGCCACGGCGCTCTTCTACACCACCGCTGAGGGGCGGGAGGGGCGGGACGCATTCAATGAGAAACGCCCCCCTGACTTCAGTCGCTTCAAGCGACGGCCATGAACACCACCACTGATCACGGCCAACGTGGAGCAGCACAGAATGAGCTACTGCTAGGGCTCGCAGAGTCACTGGAAGAGCTGCTCGATCCACCACCACCGGCCGGAACGGCCCTCACCATCACCCTGCCACTGCTGCGTCGGCCCTTCACCGCCCCGCTAGTCCCACACGATGGGGTCTACTGGCACCTGGGGCAGAGTGGCTTCCGATTATTGACATTGGGAACGGCCTGGTCACACACGCTCTCTGGAGAGGATCGTCTGCAACAGGCCGAAACCGCCTACTATCGATTTCGCCGAAACTGGATCGAAAGCGATCCACAACAGTGCAACCGACCCCCACGACTGCTGTTTCATTACGCCTTCGCCGCCGAGGATCCGATGGCGGCCGAGTGGAGCGGTTTTCCCAACACCGAACTTCGACTCCCTCTGCTACAGTTGGGTCACCATCGCGGCCAACAGTGGCTCTCCTGCTCCGCGGTGTGGCAGGGGGAGAGTACTGAACAGCTGCTGTCGTGCTGGGCCGAGGCCATCACCGAACTGGAGCAGCTACTGGATACCCCGGCCACCCCCTTTCAGGCGATCAAACTTGAGCCCGTGGCCACTACACCCGCTCCTCTGAGGGCGGCGCTCGCCGCCGTTGCAGCGGGCCAGTTAGAGAAAATCGTAGTCTCCCAACGGCAACAGCTCAACGGTAGCGCCTCCCCACAGCCTCGCCAACTGCTGCAACAGCTGGAACGGGACAACCCTTCCGGGGTACAGTTTCTGCTCTCCTCGGCTATGGCGGGAGAGTGGTTTGTTGCGGCCCCACCAGAACGGTTGTTGCAGGTACGGGATAACCATGAGATCGAGGTCGAAGCCGTTGCCGGTACGCTGCCGCGCGGGAAAGACTCCGAGAGCGATTTCCGGCTACAGCAACAGCTGCTGCAAGACCCCAAGCTGGTCCATGAACATCGACTGGTGGTCGACTACATTCAGGAGACGCTACGACCACTCACGAACCGGCTTACGCTGCCCCCCTCGACCCGGGTCCATCTGTTACCACGATTGCAACATCTACGAACTCCGGTACACGGAACCTTGCAGCAGTCGGTCTCGCTGTTTCAAGCGGTGGAGCAGCTCCATCACCACCCGGCGCTCTGCGGTCTACCGGTCTCCGCCAGCCATGAATGGCTTCGTCAACAACAGAACAGTGACCGGGGATACTACTGTGGTGGTGCCGGCTGGATCGATCACCAGGGGCAAGGGGAGGTCTATGTACTGCTCCGGTGCACACTTCTCCAAGCGTCCCGGGTCCACCCTGGAGAGCGAGCAGGAGGAGATCGAGCTCAAGCTGCAGGGGTTGATCGATCTATTCAACGGCCCTGCCACACCCCCTCACCCCGACACTCTCCCAGAGGGAGAGGGGGTGTAGTCGGAAGGGCAAAATAAAAACGGCATTCGATGAAAGCATTCTAACTCCCTCTCCCTCTGGGAGAGGGTTGGGGGAGCGAAAACAGAAACCGACTGGAGGCCACCACCCCCAGTAGAGAGAAGAGCAGCACACTCCCTCCGGCACTGCTCCACTGTGCCAACGCCCCGGAGCTGAGGCTGCCGACCGGGGCCATGCCGACAAAGATCGTGGAAAAGATCGACATCAACCGCCCACGCATCTGATCGTCAACCTGGAGCTGGATATAGGCATTGGTGGTGGCCACTACGGTGGTGATGGCGAAACCGGCCAGCAGTAGCAGCAACAGGGAGAGCACCAGGATCTGGCTCCAGGCAAAGAGTGCCAGGGAGAGCGCACCGACCACGCCACCCCAGCCGATACGGGTAGGAAGATCGGCATGGCCCCCCTTGTGAGCAAGGGTGATCGCACCCAGTAAAGAACCGGCTCCCGCTGCAGAGAGTAGCCAGCCCAGTGTCTCCGCATCACCACCAAAACGCTGGGTGGCGAAGACCGGCATCAACACCACCAGTGCGGTTCCCATCATGCTCACCATACCGACATGGATCAGTGCCGGACGAATGGCCTGGTCTTCCCAGGCGTAGCTCAACCCCGCCCGCAGTGCCGCCATCCGCCCCCCCGAATGTTGTGGCGTGGTGATGGGCGTGGAGGGGACCATCCTCCAGAGGATATAAAGCAGATAGAGGTAACTGAAACCATTGAGGAGAAAGAGCACCCCCGGCTCCCACCGCAGCAACAACAGTCCCGCTACAGCGGGACCGATAAACCGGGCGGTATTGAATACCGCGGAGTTGAGACCAACGGCATTGGCGAGCTGATCTCGTGGAACCAGATCGGCAAGAAAGGATTGGCGCACCGGCATATCGATCGACTGGGTTACCCCGATCAGAAAGGCGATGGTGAAAAGGTGCCAGAGCTGTAACCAGCCCCCCAAAGTGAGTGCAGCCAATAGTAGCCCCAACATCATCGCCCCTCCTTGCGAAAGGAGCAGCAGACGACGGCGACAAAAGTGGTCGGCAAGGAGACCACCAAAGAGTGAAAAGAGCAGAATCGGGGTCAACATGGCAAAGTGGACCATACCCAGCATCAGGCTCGATTGGGTGATCTGGTAGACCAGCCAGGACTGCGCCACGGTCGCCAACTGGGTTCCAGTCAGAGAGAAGAGCTGACCGGTCACATAGTTTCGGTAGTTACGGTGACGTAGGGATCGAGTCAACTCATGCCACATCGGTGACCACCTGTTTCAGCCAGGCCCGGTCCAGCTTACCCCCAGCGTTGTAACGCAACTGCTCCACCACGATAAAATCCCGTGGACGAATGGCACTGGGAAGCTGCTCTCGAACCGCTTGCCGTATCCGGTTTCCCGGAATCGCCTCCACCACGGCCACGATTCGCTCCCCCCAAACCGGATCAGGCACCGCCGTCACCCCAACCGCCTGCAATCCGGTCCGTTGTCGCAGTGCCTGCTCCACCGCAAGCGGATCGATCAAACGCCCGGCCGAGAGAATCCGGTGGTCGAGTCGCCCCAATACCCGCAGATGCCCCCTGGTATCGAGTGATCCATGGTCGGCGGTAACGATCTCCCGTTGCTCTCCCGGAAAAAGTGGTCCACTACGAATTCGAATCTCTCCCCTCTCCCCGATCTCCACCGCCACTCCGGGCAGCGGGGGGCCGACATCCGACTCCTCCCAGGTGGGTAGTCGTTCTCGATCCAACCGCAACAGCGTGATCCGAGAGGCGGTCTCGGTCATGCCATAACCGACCAACAGCGGCCAGCCACCCTCTACCGCCTGTTGTGCCAAGGGATAGGGAAGGCGGTCACCGCCGATCACTACGCTGCGTAGCCGAGTCGGTGGAGGACGCCCTGCAAACTGCTGCAGTAGTTGCCACAGCATCACCGGCACCAATGATAAGTGAGTAATCGGTTGATGTCGTAGCGCCCATTCGATTCGCTCAGGCTGAAAACGGTCATGGCGCACCATATAGGCCTTGGCAGCAGCACAGCGGTAGGCGATGGCGATCCCTCCGACATGGTTCAGTGAAAGAGCGTTGAGCCAGCAATCTCCCGGACCAAGCTGTTCCAGTTCCGCCCCCATCCGGGCACTGGCGTAGAGAGTCTCGGCGGAGATCTCTATCGATCGCGGTTTCCCCTCGGTCCCGCTGCTCTCCACCGTGACCCACTGTGGTAGCCCCGTCGGGATCTCCACCTACTTGATCCCATGGTGTATGGCGGCAATGCCAAAACTGAGATTGTGGTACCGAACCGCAGTGAACCCCACCTGCTCGATCTGGGCGCTGAACTCCTGCTGGTTGGGAAAACGCCGAATCGACTCCACCAGATAGTTATAGGCAATCGGGGCATCGGCGACCCAGGCACCGAGCCGGGGAATGACATGGAACGAGTAGAGATCATAGAAGGGACGAAGCCAGAGCGCCGGCCGCGAGCACTCCAGACAGAAGAACCGCCCCCCCGGTTTCAGCACCCGATGAATCTCTCGCAGGCTCTGCTCCATGGTGGTTACATTGCGAATACCAAACGAGATCACCAGCCCATCGACACTATTCTCTTCACAGGGGATCTGCTCCGCACTACCGGAACGAAACTCGACCTGGTGACCGTGACGGTCGCGCCCGATTGCCATCATCTCTTCACTGGGATCGATCACCACGGCCGTCGCCCCTGACAGCACCAACCGCGCGGCCACATCTCCTGTACCCCCCGCCAGATCAACCAGAAACTCTCCCGGCCGGGGGGCGATCTCTCGTACCAGTCGATTCTTCCACAGGCGATGAATTCCCATGCTCATGAGATCGTTCATGCGATCATAGCGGGGAGCCACTGCAGCGAAGACCGCCCGAATCCGGGCCTGACGCTCCTCCGGCGTCACCTCGCTATAGCCGAAACTACGTGAAAAGTGCTCCTGTTCGGGGGGTTGATCGGAGCTCATGGCAGCATCAAGAGCCGCAGGTCAGAGAGTGTACGATGAACCCCATGACAACGGGCACACGCCTTCACCCCCAGCCCCTCCGAACCACTCTCGAGCTGCTGTGACAGTTGGCTCATCAACCGCGCTGTTTCGGCGCCGAGAATTCGTTCCCGTGGTGCTGGATCTTCACCGTGACAGTGGCTACAGCTCTCTCCCAGATCGCCCAGACGACGATCCAGCTGTTGTAGATAGTCTGCTGCTGCCTCCCCTCTCTGATCCTCTGCGGCAATTTTGAAGCGATTCATCATCGAGACCAGTCCAGTCATGGCCCGATCATAGTGCAGCCCCTCCAGGGTCTCGCTATCCTCTACCTCGACCGTGGAGAAGTCCGGGGCGCGATAAAGGGCGGCCGTAACGGCCCGATACTCCCGATGGCAGGAGCGGCAGGTCGTCCCCAGCCGTTTCAGCGCACGCCCCACCGCTGACCACTCCCGTGCTGCCACCGCCTGCTCCAGGCGATCAGCCCAATCCAACTCGATGCCATCACTCCACTCCGGCACCATCCTGGTCAACGAGCGGTAGTTCTTCAGGAAACGGCCACTCCACTTCTCCAGCCGCTCACTATCCTCCAGGGCGACATACTCCTGAATCGCCTGCATCGAACGCCGTAGACCGAACATCGTATGAAGCCAGACCTGACGCTCGTTGACCGGTTTGTACCACTGGCGCAACGACTCTGGAGGTAGCGAAAACGCCAAATCACGCTCAGCCACCGCCAGTGGGGCCAGCAGGCTCCAGAGTATTCCCCACACCACCAATTTCCCGACGCTCTTCATATCATGACTCCAATCATCAGCACCACAGCATAGAGCAACTGCACCCGAGCGGTCATCACCAGCAGACGATTGAGTGCCCGCCCCGGTGGCAATCGATAGATCAATCCTACCAGATAGAGTAGTAGTGGAAGCAGAACCATCACACTCCACCCCAGCGACTCTCGTCCCGGGATGGCTATCGCCAGATAGCCCAGAGGCAGCGCACTCATCACCAGCGTGGCGAAAAGCCAGCGGGTTCGGTCTCGCCCCAAACGTACCGCCAGCGTCCGTCGACCGGCACGGCGATCGCTTTTGATTTCCCGATACGGCGACCCCCGAGATCTACACCCTGTTCTAGTCAGCACTGTATA
>CAYFOQ010000015.1:0-6224 GCA_964344735.1 uncultured Piscirickettsiaceae bacterium | reverse complement strand
GCTGTCGAGATCCCGAAAATTGTTGACCACCAGCACCGCCGCAGCGATCACCCCGACCCCACCGCCGGCCCAGAGTGCAGCGAGACTCCACTGGCTGGTCAATATCCAGACCGTTCCCACTACCGCAACCACACCAAAAAAGAGCAGCACGAAGAGCTCCCCCAACTCGGTCCAGGCGATCGGCCGATACCCTCCACTATAGGCCACACCGGCCACGATAGCGGCCACTCCGGTTCCCAGAATCACCAATCCGCCCCGCCACACCAGATAGCTTCCAACCACCACGGCCAGCGCAAAACTGACCCAGGCGGCACGTCGTACCGCTTCCGCGGTCAACCAACCGGAGGAGACCACCCGGGGCGGGCCAAGGCGATCGGGTCCATCCACCCCACGCGCCGCATCAGCGGCGTCGTTGTAGAGATTGGTACCGATCTGAATCAACAGTGCCGCCAGCAGAATCAATAGCCACAGAGAGAGTTCGATCTTCCCCCTCCCCGCCCAAGCGATCCCCCCCCCCACGGCAACCGGGGCCAGCGCTAACGTCAGCGTCTGCGGCCGAATCGCCGCCAGCCAGGGAGTCACCTCTTCTTGACCTGTATCAACACCGGGACAGTCTCTCACCTGCTACCATCGCTAGCAAATGATTCGCGTCACATCCATTCCGCTGCTACTCTCTCTACTGCTGCTGCCACAGGCCGGCATGGCACTCACCGAGCTACAAATCGAGGCGGTTCGTACCATCGGGGCACTCAACGGTCGGGCGCTCAACTGTGGAATGACCGCCCAGACCCGGCGGATGAAGGAGGCGATCATCACTACGGTACCGAAACTGCGGGTAATCGGCGAGGCCTTCGATAAGTCCACCAACGGGGCCTTTCTAGCAATGATCGCTGCCAATGAGGTCTGTCCGGCGGAGAGCCGATTGGCCGCACAAATCGATACCGCAATCGAGCAGTTGCGCCAGCACTTCTCCAAAACTGAGCCGCTACTGCTCGATTCGCAGTAACCCCGACCAATGGCTTCATAACCACCCCATACCGACACCGGTTGATTATGAGTCAACGTTTGATCCTTCTGCTGTTACTGTCGGCACTGACGCCGCTACAGGCGGCACCACCGCCACAGGTGGTGGCCACCATTCTCCCCATCCACTCTATTCTTAGTGGGCTGATGGCCGACAGTCGTCCTCCCGAATACCTCTATGGTGGCGATCACTCCCCTTTCCATCACTCGCTTACCCCGACCCAGAACCAGCTGGTGGCCAGTGCTGACCTGCTGATACGGATCGGTCCAGAGCTGGAGTCTACGCTGGAACCGGCACTAGATTCACTACCCCGAGAGCGGGTCGTCACGCTGCTCGATGACCCAGCATTGAAGATATTGCCAGCCCGCAGCGGGAACCAGCGTGACCCCTTCTTCTGGCTCGACAGTCGCAACATGGTCATCCTGGCCTCACGACTGACAGAACGGCTGATCGCCCTCGATCCAGAGCGTGAGGCACTCTACCTGCACAACAGCAGAGCGGTGTTAGCCCGCCTCAAGGCTCTCGACCGCAAGTTGGAGTATGGCTACCGTGGACTGAGTAGTGGTCTCGGGATCTCCTGGTTCGATACCCTGCAATATTTTGAGCAGGCCTACGCCTTGAAAATCCGAGGGGTGGTCACCTCCAGCCCCGGAACCCCGCTCACTGGTGCAGCGCTACTACAGAACCGCGCCCGACTGATGAGCGGGGACTACGCCTGTCTGTTGACCGAGCATCAACTCACCCCAGACGATGAGTTAAGGCTGCTGGTGACCGGGAGCCCAGTCACCATCGCTGTTCTTGACACTCTTGGCACTCGGATCGCACCGGGCCCAGACCACTATAGCCAGTTGATGAACCGGCTCACCGACTCCATTCGCCACTGCCTGGGGATCGAGTCCCCCAGTTCCCCGACTCCATCCGCGGCACCAGTATCCAGTAGTGGTCGCTTCATGCTGCGTGATCACCGTGGCAAGCTCTTCACTGATCAGGAGATGAAGGGAGCACTCCATCTGATCTCTTTCGGCTACACCTTCTGTCCCGATATCTGTCCCACCACCCTACTGGCACTCTCCCAGGCACTACGACAACTTGGCCCGGAAGCCGACTCGGTTCAATCCTACTTTATCTCGGTCGATCCCGAGCGGGACACACCCGCGGTATTGGCAGAGTATGTCGACTATTTTCACCACAAACTGATCGGTCTCACCGGTACTCCGGAGATGATCCGGCGAGTCGCCACTCAATACGGTGTTCGCTACCAAAAGGTGGTAGACCCAAACCGCCCCAAACACTACGCAGTAGACCACTCCTCTGGCCTCTTCCTCATGGCCTCCGATGGTTCACTACTGGCAAAGATCGCCCATGGCAGTTCACCACAGCAGATTGCGGATCGAATCCGGTCTGAGTTGAACCGGGGAGAGGGTATTTGAACGCCTGATAAGGAAGGGGCCACGGCCCTCTGTCCTCAGCGTGTTATGTCGTGTTGACTCCCCCTCTCCCTCAGGGAGAGGGGGGTGAAGTTACCGACCTACTTGAAATCGGGATTGGCCCACCCTTGTGGGGCCAGATCCTCTGGTGGAGGACGCATTCTGGAGACGTAATCCGCCAAAAGTGGAAGATCACGCTCCTTCAGCTTGTTGACCCGTTTCACCATCTCTGGATAACCGTTACGGCGCTTGCCATCCCGAATCCACTCCAACTGCCGCAACAGATAGGCATAGTGCTGACCCTGTATCCGGGGGAAAAATCGCATCGGGTCCCCCTGACCGTTACTGCCGTGACACTCGGCACATTTTCGGAAGTAGATCTTCTCGGCTCGTGCCAACTGCTCCCCGGGACCAACCCCATTCTCCGGGGTCATCGGCAAGGTCTGAATATAGGCCGTAACATCTGCAATCGCTTGTGGCCCCCCCATCACCTTCTCTTGGGCGATGACCAACATGGCGGGGTTATCCCGATTCCCGGCCCGAATATCGGCGATCTGTTTGATGATGACACTGCGGTGTTGACCAGAAAGTTGGGGATAACTGCCGTCATTCACCCCCCAGGCATTGGTCTGGTGGCAGACCACACAGAGTTTGAACACCTCTTTGCCAGCCTCGATATTGGGCTCCGCTGCCATCGCCTGCGTCAGTTCGTCATCGAGTTCGGCATCGGCCAGCAGCGAGTTCCAGGGAGCGACAAGCGCCACCAACAGGACCATTGCAACCGATCGCGTCGTCGAGTATCCCCTTGCGGACATGACGTACGATTTAGACCAAAGCTGAAAAGCCACGAACTGTCGGCTACTTCACACCCTTGGAAATCAGATAGTTTCCCAGTTCCTTGTCGGTATGGGTAATGTGATTGAGCAACCACTCTTTGAGATAGCGGTAGATATCCATACAGACACTCTCCTCACAGCTATCACCACTCTCAATCTGGCTGGCAAAGGACTCGACCTGTGCCACCATCGTCTTGTGCTGCTGGATATGGGCCTCATATCCGGGGTAATCGTTCTGCTGCATCAGCTCCTCCTCCCGAGAGAAGTGATACTTGGTGTAGTCGATCAACTCCTTGATGACACCCCGAATATGGGCATCACCCAGATGAAAGTTGGCCGCACTGATCACCTGGTTGAGCATCCCGACCAGCTTCTGGTGGTCGTGATCGATCAGCTCGATCCCGACCTCATAGCTCTGATCCCAGTCGATATACTCCTTACGCAACTTACGCTCATGCAGGTAGGGGATCAACGCCAGCACCACCAGGACAATCCAGGGAATGGGGTTATCGAGCCCATAGAGAAACCCCAGAAAGATGGTCACCAGGGCGATGACGATCAGGGAGAAGAGACCAAACGTGGACGAGCTTTTTTTCATTCGGTGTTACCCTCGACATGGCGACCAATCGCTACCTCGACCCCACACCATCCAGCTCAGTTGTGAGATCACAATAGGGTATAAGTTTACCTACTCTAACGGAAAATTCGATTTGACGTGCATCAAGCGCTTAACAAACTCTACACTCACCGGTAGACTATGGCTCATGTTCTCTTGTCAGGAATCAACAGGGTCTCTCCTCCCTTTCCGGTGCACTTGCTGTCGGAAAGTGGGAGCTCCACTGGTGCGATAGCCCCCTATGTCTCTCTCTCCGGTATTCGAGCGCGAATTACGTCGTTCTCCACTCTTCTCCTCCATCAGCAAATCCAACATCCAGCAGGTGTTCGACTCTGCCGATCTGATCCACAAACGTCAGAATGAGATGCTCTTCTCTCAGGGAGATCAGGCCAACCACTTTTTCCTGCTACGCACCGGGACCATACGGCTCTATCTCCTTTCGCCGGATGGCAATGAGAAGACCCTCAACATTCTGCAACCAGGTAACTCCTTTGCCGAAGCGGTGATGTTCATGGAGGGCAACAGCTATCCGGTCAACAGCCAGTTTCTGGAAGATGGTGAGGTGTTCGCCTTCAATAGTCAGAGCTACCTTGCAATCCTGCGTAATAATCCGGAGATCTCCTTCTCCATCATGGCGGACCTCAGCCGACAGTTACAGAACCGGGTCAGTGAGATTGGAGACCTCTGTCTCAACAACGCCACCAGCCGTCTAATCAACTATCTGATCACTCTGATGCCCCCTGGGGCGACCGCTCCGGTAGAGATCGTTCTACCGACTCAGAAAAGCATGATCGCCTCACGCCTATCGATTCAACGCGAGACCTTTTCTCGTATTCTTGGCAAGTTGAAAAAGGAGCAGGTGATCAAGGTTCAGGGAAACACCATTCAGATTCTGGAGCCGGAGACACTGCAGCAGATGTTGCTGGCACAGTAGCTCATTGCGGTGTGGCCTGTTTGATGGAATCGATGACCGCGGGTTGTTGAACCTCCCGCCCCTCCCAAGAGCGGAGAGGGAGTTCTCAATTGTGCAAGAGTCATCCGTCATGCCTCTCCCTCTCCACCCTTGGGGGGAGAGGTTTGGGGTGAGGGGAGGTAAAAAAGTACGCTACGGCAAAACACGGATACTCCCCTGCATCTCCGGATGGGGGCCACAGAGATAGCTGTAGCTCCCCGGATCAGCAAAGGTATACTCCCACCGATCTTCGGGAAAAAGATAACCGGAATCGATCAAGGGATCAGTGCTCCCCTCTCGATGGATCTTGACCGAGTGGTACTGCCTTCGCTCTCGATTGACCCAACGTACCGTATCCCCCACCTTGAGCTCGACTCCAGCGGGATGGTACTTGTATTTGCTGATCTCAACCTCGACCGTCTCCGCCCTGATCTCTCCCCCCACCACCGCCATCAGCAGTGCGACGGTAGTGAGGAGTCGTGCCCGCTGCCGTCTACCACTGAACCGCATTGATCTCCGCCTCGGGATCATCGAGTCCAAGCTTGTAACCGATAGAGACGTGGTGGAAACGGCCATTGGTGTAGTCATCATGGATTGCGAATCCAAAATTGTAACGCTGTCCTGCCTCGATGGGCAAATCACCCGCCTCACCCGAGTTGAGCTTACGCTTCATCACTACGGTCCAGAGGCCGCTACTGTAGTCCGAGGAGAACTCGAGATCATCAATCGCCCCATCCATCACCCGCTCCTTCAGGATGTAACCATCCTCCACGGTGCCGTCTGCCTTGAACCGTACCAGATCCATAAACTTTTTGGCCTCGAATGCCGCCTGAATCTCATCCTCCCCACGAAGCTTATCCCAGCCGCCGCGCTTCTTACCTCGACGTCCCTTGACCTCGATCTTGCTGCGAGACTCCTTGATATACTTAACCACCTCGGTCCCCTCCGGTTGATCCGGCATCTCATTGGCATCATGGTGACAGGTTCCCCAGCAACCGGAACGGTCGGCATACTCCACCTTGGTTGCCCCCATCCATCCGTTCACCATCGGCCACCGGACTACCCCCATCACTCCACTGGAAGTAGAGGTAGAGGTTATCGGCATCATGCGCCGCCTTGACCGTTACCGGAATACCCCCCCGCTTACCGGCAATGGGGTGGGGCTCGGAGACTGACTTATGGTTGCCACCGATAATCCGACCACCCATATCCTTGGCCTCCTTGTCATGACAAGTGAAACAGCGATCTCCCCCCTTGGCGAAGGGACGCGCCCCGCCATGATCCCTACCATTGAGTACCCACTCCATCGAGGCTTGCCCAGGGTAGATCAGATCGATCCGGCGACCATCGATCCCGTCCCAGCGTGGGT
>CAYFOQ010000014.1:18648-26000 GCA_964344735.1 uncultured Piscirickettsiaceae bacterium | reverse complement strand
TGGATGGTGGATCGAGGGGAGGTGGGGATGCCGACACCGCTGTCGGCACCGCGCTGGGGGTTCTACGATGTGCTCTTCAATGGCGAACGGTTCCGTTTTCAGCGTGAGTACGGTAGCTACGTGATGGAGCAGGTGCTGTTCAAGATCTCCTTCCCGGCGGAGTTCCATGCCCAGACTGCGGTGGAGTGTGCGCTACAGCTCCACCCCGAGGTGGTGGGACGGTTGGAGGAGATCGAACGTATCGAGCTCTCTACCCAGGAGTCGGCAATCCGTATCATCTCGCTCCACAATCCGGCCGATCGCGACCACTGTCTACAGTATATGGTCGCCACCGCTCTCCTCTTCGGTGAGCTGACTGCGGCCCACTACGAGGATGAGGTGGCGGCTGATCCTCGCATCGACTCGCTACGCCAACGCATGGTGGTGCGGGAGGAGCCGCGTTACTCCCGTGAGTATCATGATCCGGACAAGCGTTCGATTGCCAACGCCATCCAGATCTTCTATCGTGATGGCAGCCAGAGTGAGCGGGTGGAGGTGGAGTATCCGATTGGTCACCGCCGTCGTCGGGCCGAAGGGATTCCGGTGCTGGAGCGGAAGTTTCATGAGGCCCTGCAGGGCCACTATCCCCGACGCCGGGCAGAGCAGATCTACCAACTCTGTCTCGATTCCGAGCGCCTGGAGAGAACGGCAGTGCATGAGTTTATGGATCTTTTAGCGGTAGGATAATCTGCATGGAGAGAGAACGATCATGGAACGAGTGACCATACGACAGGGAAAACTGGTGGTGCCGGATCGGGTGGAGATCCCCTTTATCGAGGGGGATGGGATTGGCCCCGATATCTGGCGGACCGCAGTGCGGGTCTTCGATGCGGCGGTGGAACGGGCCTATGGGGGAAAACGTAAGGTCATCTGGCGTGAGGTGCTGGCCGGTGAAAAGGCCTTCAATCAGTCCGGCGAGTGGCTGCCGGATGAGACTATGCGAGTGTTTCGGGACTCCCTGGTCGGGATCAAGGGGCCGCTCACCACTCCGGTAGGAGGCGGAATGCGTTCACTCAATGTCACGCTGCGACAGGAGCTCGATCTCTATACCTGTCTGCGTCCGGTACGCTATTTCAGTGGAGTGCCCAGTCCGGTCCATCATCCCGAACGGGTCAATATGACCATCTTTCGTGAGAATACCGAGGATATCTACGCCGGGATCGAGTATATGCACGGCAGTGCCGAGGTGGAGCGGGTGAAGCAGTTCCTGCAACAGGAGATGGGGGTGGAGAAGATCCGTTTCCCGGATACCTCCTCGATCGGTATCAAGCCGGTTTCACAGCAGGGGTCTGAGCGGATCATTCGTCAGGCGATCCGCTATGCCATTGGTCATCGGCTGCCCTCGGTAACCCTGGTTCACAAGGGGAATATCATGAAGTTTACCGAGGGGGCATTCAAGAACTGGGGCTACGCCCTGGCGGAGCGGGAGTTTGCCCAGGAGACCTTTACCTGGGCACAGTATGACCGGATCAAGGCGGAGCAGGGGGAGGCGGCGGCCGATACGGCGCAGCAGCAGGCGGTGGCGGCCGGTAAGGTGATCATCAAGGATTCGATCGCCGATGCCTTTCTGCAACAGATCCTGTTGCGACCGGCGGAGTATTCGGTGATTGCGACCCTCAACCTCAATGGTGATTATATCTCCGATGCCCTGGCGGCGATCGTGGGGGGGATCGGTATCGCTCCAGGGGCCAATATCAATTATGAGAGTGGTCACGCCATTTTTGAGGCCACCCACGGTACCGCCCCCAAGTACGCCGGACAGGATAAGGTCAATCCCGGTTCGGTCATCCTCTCCGGAGCCTTGATGTTCGAGTATCTCGGCTGGGAGGAGGTGACGACACAGATCTATCGGGCCCTGGAGGAGACCATTGCCGCCAAAACGGTCACCTATGACTTTGAGCGATTGATGACCGGAGCCACCCTGGTGAGCTGTTCCGGTTTTGGTGATCGTATGATCGCCGCGATGGAGGCGTAGGTCACATGGGTGAACTCAAGACCCAGACCCTGGGTGACGGCATCACCCTGATCGAAGGGTGGTATGAGCGCGAAGGGATGTGCTGCAGCTATCTACTGCAGCAGGGTGAGGATGCGGTGTTGATCGATACCGGTACCGCACGAGTGAGCACACAGATTCTGCAGCTGCTACAGCGACTGGAAATCGCCCCGGAGCGGTTGCGCTACATCATTCCGACCCATGTCCACCTCGACCATGCCGGTGGTGCCGGACAGTTGATGGCGGCACTGCCGGAGGCGCAGTTGGTGGTTCACCCCAAGGGGGCACGCCATCTGATCGATCCGGCCCGGCTGCAGGCGGGGGCGGCTGCCGTCTATGGCGAGGTGGCGTTCGCAGAGAAGTTCGATACCCTGCTACCGATCGATTCGGGGCGGGTGATCGAGATGGAGCCGGGGATGAGTCTGGATCTCAACGGTCGGGCACTGCAGCTGATCGATACCCCGGGACACGCACTGCACCACCTTTGTGTCTGGGATGAATGCTCGGCGGGTCACTTTACCGGAGATGTCTTTGGTAACGGTTATCCTGAGTTGGTTGCCGGGGATGGGAGCCGTTATCTCACTCCGGTTACCAGTCCGACCCAGTTCGACCCCGCCGCCTGGCACGAGACCATCGATCGTCTGCTGGCCTTTCAGCCCCGGCAGGTCTATCTCACCCACTACGGGGTGCTGAAAGAGCCCGAGCGTTATGGCAACCAGCTGCATCACGATCTCGATCGGCTGGCGGCAATGGCGCAGGTGCTGCCATCCGAGGGGCGTTATGAGCGGCTGCAGCAGCAGGTCAACGACTATCATCGCCGACGTGTGACGGAGATCGGCTGCACGGTAACGGATCAGGAGTTGGCACGGTTGATCCACTCCGATAACGAGTTGACCGCCCAGGGGCTCGCGGTCTGGATGCAGCGTTTGGAGAAGGGGGCACGGTAACGGTACGACTTGGCAGGTTGTTGAGTTACCCCTGAAAAAGGTGCTACTATCGCGGTCTGTTTACCGAGGAGGACATTGGGGACTATGAGTCAGGGTAGCGAGCAGTGGAGTCTCAATGGGATGGAGTCTGTCGATCACCTGACGCTGGAGCAGCTGCAGCACTGGCAGCGTTTCTATGCCGCCGAGGAGGGGCAGGGTGAGAATATCTGGGCCTCTGCCGAGTGGTTGTTGTTCAAATTGGCCGGCGAGCGGTTCATCCTTTCCATGAGTGCCCTCGACGAGGTGGCGTCAGCTACTCGTGGTGTCCGTATGCCCCACCTGCCGTCCGCTGTGCTCGGTCTGATCAATCTTCGTGGCGAGACCATTCTTGCCTTCGATATGGGGCAGCTGCTGGGCTTGCGGGGGGAGCTGGAACCCAATGATCGTCAGCGCCTGCTGCTCTTTCGGGAGGAGGGGGAGGAGGTGCAGCGTACCGCATTTCTGGTCGATGAGCTGGTAACGGTAACCGATTTTCCCCTGGATGCGATGCAGTCCCTGCATGAGGGGGAGCAGGAGCGGCGCTATGTTACCGCCGTTACCGAAGATTCCGAAGGGCATGCCATTAGTCGTATCGATGGGGTGGAGTTGCTGCGGGGAGCGCGCAGGCTACTGTAATTGGATTGCTTGTGCCTTGTGGTGGGAAGTGATCGTTGGAGAGAAAAGAGATGTCAGAAGAGAAACGGGAGGCGGAGTCGGGCAGAAACTTTGTGATGCCGGAGTCGGACGGAATTCGTAACGGTTATCCACTCGATGAAGAGGAGAAAGAGGAGATGGGTGAGGGTATCGATCTGACCCCGGAGGGGTACAACCGTCGAGTACGGGAGGCGGTCTCTTCCGCCGGAGGTGGGGAAGGGGGGCAGACCGCTGCAGCCAATATCCTTGGTGCCGGTGGTATCACCATCAAGGCCAAATTGATCGCCTCACTCTCCCTGCTGACCCTGATCATTCTGGTGCTGGGGGTGATCTCCTTCACCTCGATCGTGGAGATCAATACCCTCTCGGTCAGTATTGCAGATC
This sequence comes from uncultured Piscirickettsiaceae bacterium, assembly GCA_964344735.1. Classification (GTDB taxonomy): domain Bacteria; phylum Pseudomonadota; class Gammaproteobacteria; genus Thiopontia. The sequence continues at coordinate 21,965 of CAYFOQ010000014.1, read as the reverse complement.
GCCAGAGTGCCCTTGCAAAAATAACCGAGGAGATCAAAAGCTAGGTCTTTCGGGCACGGGATGCGGAGAAGGACTTCCTGATCACCGAGGAGCAGGAGGCGCAGGATCGCTCCAGCCGTTTTGTCAATCGGATTCGTGGGCAGATCGTCAGCGCTACCGAGGTTGGTAGTGCCATCGAGCGGGATACCGGTGTACGGATGGGAGAACAGTTTTCCCGTCTCAATGATGCCGTCGATGCCTATGAGCAGAAGTTTGCCGAGCAGGTAAAGAATGTTCGTGATGCCCGTAGTGTGATCGAGGAGGATCGGGTTCGTACCCGTGAGGCCCAGTCTCAGCTCTCCTCCCGTGCCGAGGCAATGCGGTTGCAAGTCAAGGGAATCGTTGATGATTTCTGGATTGAGACCAAACAGGTCACAGAGGGGGCATCGGTCTCGGCTCGGGCCGTATTCGACGAGACCGAGCTGGCCGTGGAGAAGCAGCAAGGTGAGAATGACCAGCGTCTTGCCAATGATCTCGAGGCGGCGCGGAGTCTGTTCCAGGAACAGCGCAAGTTGAATCGGGAGAAGGTGGCACTGGCTCGTTCCAAGAGTGAACGTCAACTGCAGCGGCGTGCCGAGGAGGCGCAGGAGAGATTTGATCGTGATGCCGATATTGCCATTCAGGAGGCCGCGCGCCTGGGCGCGATCGAGCGCGGTACGGTCGATCCCTCCGCGGTTGGTCACGAAAATGACAGCAATGCTGCTGCTGCTGCTGTCAAAAAGAAGGCCATCGAGGCACAGGATCTGCTGGCAAGGCAGACCGCCGAAGATGCCCGTGTGGTGGCCGATGCCGCCGCCGAGGCGGTTGAGCTGGCGGCCGGTCAGGCCGAGGAGTCTCGGCTCAAGGTTGCGGCGTTGGCGGCAGACGCCGCCGCCCGGGTGGTAGAGTACAGTCGTCAGGCCCGCGAGCGGGTGCTCGGCAGCACCCTGGAGGCCAATCAGGGCGTGGTTGCCGCGGTCAATGTCGGAACCACCCTGGCCGACCTCGATCGTGCGTTGCTGGGGGTGCAGGTTTCGGTGGCCCGTTATCTGCAATTGAATAAGAACTCATTGGCCGATGCCGCACTGGCCAATGTGAGTGCGGCACTCGAGATCATCGACGCCATCCGTCGGGGAAATCGTGACGAACGGATGACCCTGCAGCTGGGGGGTGTACGTAAACAGCTGCTGGAGTACCAGAACATCTTCCGTGAGACTATCGCCAATGCCGAGCAGGTGGTGGCGAAGCGGGCACAGATCAATGCCGATATCAAAGAGCAGAAAGAGGTGTTGCGACTGAATGGAGAGCGCCTGATCGAACTGGCGACGCAGATCACGGATGGTACCTGGGATGCGATTGCCGGGCAGTCGCGGCAACTGCAGACGACCGGTAGTGACGCCCAGAATATGTTGACCGTGCTGGTCATCGTTGGGGTATTGCTGGGGGCCTTTGTGCTCTATGCGGTCCCACGGCCCATTCTGGCATCGATCAATCAGCTGTTGATGGGGGCTCAACGGGTGGCTGGTGGGGATCTGACCCAGCCGGTCAATGTCGATAGTCGGGATGAGTTGGGGCAGTTGGCGGCCACCTTCGACCACATGAGAACCAATCTGATGGCGCTGGTCGACCGTATTCAGCGTGCCTCGGTGCAGATCTCCACCACCGTGAACGAGATTCAGGCCGCCTCCTCCCAGCAGTCGGCGACGGCAACGGAGCAGGCCGGGGCACTCAACGAGTTTTCGGTGACGCTGCGTGAGATTGCCCAGAGTGCGGAGCAGCTCGCCTCCAATGCCGGTGTGGTGGCCGAGAGCAGTGATTCAGTAGCGTCTCGTGTGGCCGATGCCAATAGCCGTTCTACCCGGATGATGGAGTCGATGAATGCCATCGGCGACTCTACCCGCCAGACCTCTGACCGCATCAAGTCGCTCAATGATCAGATGGACAGCATCACCGATGCGGTCACCAGTATCTCCGGAATCGCCGATCAGACCACCCTGCTCTCGCTCAATGCGGCCATCGAGGCCAACAAGGCGGGAGAGATGGGTAAAGGGTTCTCGGTTGTGGCGACCGAAATTCGCCGTCTCTCCGACCGTTCGATCGAGTCGGCTGCCGGGATTAGTGGCATGGTGCGGGATATTCAACGGGCTACCGAATCCTCGGTGGTATCGATGGATAAATCCTCCGAGGAGATTCGTGTGGGGATCGATCTGGTGCAGGAGTCGACCGCAACGATGGACGATGTCAATCTCAATATGTCGGAGATTACCAGTCGTACCCGAGATATCGCGGTGGGCGTCAATCAGCAGTCCACCTCTTCTCTGGAGGCGCAGCAGACGGTGACCGAGCTGTTGAGTGCATCCAACGTGGCGGCTCAGGCGGCGCGCCAGACCTCTTCTGCGGCCTATGAGCTGAATGCGATGGCGACTCAGCTCTCGAATGCGGTGGCGGCCTTCCGCATTTGACGGCAACGAACGAGTCCTTGCGGTCACGACGGGATGGAACTGCTACTGTTTGATATTGGCGGAGAGCCCTATGGGGTAGCCCTCGATGAGGTCGATGAGGTGCTCCATCTGCCGGCACTGCGCGCCATTCCTACCGCTCCGCCATTTCTCGCGGGGGTTTTCAATCTGCGTGGAGCGTTGATTCCGGTGATCGATATTCAAGAGCGATTGGGACGGTTGCGCACCGCCCCGCCGCCGCCACTGAGTGCTTCAGAACCGGTGTTAAGCCCCTATCCCCGGGGGACGCGGCTGTTACTGGTGACCGTGGAGGGAATGCGCTACGGAGTGATCATGGATCGGTGGCAGGGAATTCGCGATCTGGAGGAGGGGAGTCACCGTGAAGGGGTGTTGAAGGGGGAGGCCAAGTCCAGTTTTATCTACGGGTTGCAGTTGTTGCAGGAGGGAATGGTTCAACGGGTGGTGCTACGGCAGTTACTGCGGAGTGACGAGTTGGCACTATTGCGTACGCAACAGGCGGAGATGGTGGTATGAGTGGTATCGATTTTCTCGCCATCTTCCGCTCTCAGGTCGAGGGCCAACTACATAGCGCCAGTGAGTTGGCGCTACAGTTAGAGCGAGCGATTGCGGCTGAGGAGGATATCTCGGGGCTGCTGGAGTCCCTGATGCGGGAGTTTCATACCATCAAGGGGGCGGCCCGGGCGATTCAGTTTGATGAGATCAAGGGGGTGGCGCATCAGATCGAGGATATCTATCACGCCTTGATGGAGGGGGAGGTGGAACCCCGGATGCCCGATCTGGCCTCACTCACACTCCATGCCCTCGACCTGGTGGAGGGGC
>CAYFOQ010000014.1:16532-18638 GCA_964344735.1 uncultured Piscirickettsiaceae bacterium | reverse complement strand
GCTGTTGCAGGCTCGGGTCGATGGGGGTCGGTTCGAAGGCCACGAGGATCTGGAGGGGCTGGTCGCGGACTATCTTTCGGGGAACAAGGTAGAGATTCCGGAGAGTGGAAAGGGTTCATCGGTAGTGGCTGCCGAAGAGACCGCTAATGTGACGGGGGGGAGTGAGGAGGCTGTCGGGAGTGAATCTGCAGAGCGTGATTCTCCACCAGCGGTCGCTGCCGCTGAAGGAGATGGAGGGGGCGCTGGGAGCACCACGGTAGTGCGTTCGGCGACAACCTCGGGACAGGGGGGAGGGGACTACGAGCGTCTCACCGACTCTCTGCTGACGCTGTCCGGGGAGTTTGTGGTGGCAGTGGATGCACTGCAGGATCAGCGCCAGTTGCTCCGTGTCGCCGGTCGACAGTTGAGTGCCACCGAACGGGAGCTGAATCAGCTCGTTGCGGTGGTGATGGAGCAGTTGCACCAGGCCGGAGGGGAGGTCGGATCGGATCGCTTTACCGAGATCCTCAGTCGTCTTCGCAGTGTCATGGGAGAGTACGGAGGGGCGATCGAGGCACTCGATTTGACCGAGTCCCGGTTACAGTTTCTCGGGGACAACCTGCGTGATGAGGTGACCCGTGCCCGCCTAGTTCCTCTCTCCAATCTCTTCTCCAGTTACAACCGGGTGGTCCGTGATCTGGCTCAGGAGCTCGGTAAGCAGTGCCGCATCGAGATCGAGGGAGAGCAGACCCGGATTGATCGGGCAGTACTGGAGGCGGTACGGGCACCGATGATCCATCTGCTTCGTAATGGGCTCGATCATGGGATCGAACCGGCCGAAGAGCGACGACAGGCAGGCAAGGCCGAAGAGGGGCGGTTACACCTCAGTGCACTACAGTACGGTACGCAGATTCGCATCACCCTCGAGGATGATGGGCGTGGGATCGACATGGCGCGGGTGGGTGAGCGGGTGGTGGCGCGTGGAGACACCACCGCTGAGCTTTGGCAGGCGATGACCAGACTGGAACGAGAGCAGTTTCTCTTCCTTCCCGGGTTCTCCACCGCCACCCGGGTGAGTGATACCTCGGGACGCGGTTTCGGACTGGATATCGTCAAGGTCGAGGTGGAGCGTGTCGGTGGGAGTGTCTCTCTGGAGCAGCCCGAGAGCGGGGTGGGTAGCCGCTTCGTGGTAGAACTGCCGCTGACACTGTCACTGACCCGCTGCCTGATGGTATCGGGGGGACGCTCCCCCTTCTTTGGGCGTCAGGTCTACGCCTTCCCACTGAACGAGGTGGGTGAGGTGCGACGTGTCACGACCGCAGACCTGCGCCAGCTCGATGGGCGTGATGCGGTACGGGTGGGGGAGCAGACTCTGCCACTGCACGACTTTAGTCGGTTGATGGGACTGTCACCGATTCACGACCGCCTGGAGCGGAAACATCTACTGGTGCTGGGACGGGGGGGGAGCGTCGTGCGCTGGTGATGGAAGAGGTACTGGACGAGCAGGATGTGGTGATCCGCCCGCTCGACAGTCGTCTCGGCAAGCTGCGTGATCTACAGGGGGCAACCTTGTTGCGTGATGGTGGGGTGGCGCTGATCATCGATATGGGGGATCTGCTCCACTCCATGGTGGAGGACCATAGCGGGGTGGAGCAGGGGACTACCGATACGGTGGAGACCGAAGGGGGGGCGGAGGAGGAAAAAGAGGTCCACGTTCTGGTGGTGGAGGATTCTGCCACGGTCCGGGAGGTGGAGCGCCATATGCTGGAACAGGCTGGTTATCAGGTGGTTACAGCGGTCAATGGAGTGGATGGGTTTAATAAGTTGCGCGCGGGCCGGTTTGACCTGATCATCAGTGATATCGATATGCCGCGAATGAACGGAATCGAGATGATCACTCGGATACGGGCAGCAGAGAAGTATAGTCAGATCCCGATCATCGTGGTCTCCTATAAGGATCGGGAGCAGGATCGGCAACAGGCACTGGAGGCGGGGGCAAACCACTATGTCACCAAGGCCGCCTTCGACTCCGGTGAGATGATGGAACGGATTCGTGAGCTGTTGATGGCTGCGGTGTAGGGTTTCGGTGCGGGCTATCGAGGATGAAGGAAGATGTCTGAAGGGAAG
>CAYFOQ010000014.1:7677-16522 GCA_964344735.1 uncultured Piscirickettsiaceae bacterium | reverse complement strand
GGGGGCGCCACTGCAGCGCTATCGGGAGCACTATCGCAGTGGAGACTATGAGGAGGCGTTGGCGTTGATTCAGCCGTTGGCGCAGCAGGGGGAGGTGAGTGCCCAGCATAATCTCGGGGTCCACTATGAACTGGGACAGGGGGTAGAGCAGAGCGATGAGCGTGCCGCCTACTGGTATCGTCTGGCGGCGGAGCAGGGGGATGCCGCGGCACGACACAATCTCGCCTGTCTCTACCTTGCCGGTCGTGGTGTCGCAGTCGAGGCCTTTGCCCGCGATCAGCAGTCGGCCGAACAGGGGCATGCCGGGGCCCAGTACAGTTTGGGTTATCTCTACCACCAGGGTCGGGGGGTGGAGGTCGATCTCGATCAAGCGCTGCAGTGGTATCGTCGTGCCGCCGAACAGGGCAACAGCAAGGCGCAGTATATGTTGGGGAAGCTCTATAACGAGGGGCTGGGGGTGGAACAGAATTGCGAGGTGGCGGCAGAGTGGTTCCGCAAGGTGGCGGAGCGGGTGCTGGGTGATCACGGAGAGTGACCGCAGTGAGTGAGAAGAAGGTGCTGGTGGTCAATGACTCACCGGTACTGACTGCCGTGATTCGCGCCATTGTCGAGACCAGTGAGCAGTTGCGAGTGGTGGCGGTGGCCAGTAATGGTCTGGAGGCAATCGGTCTGGTGCCACGCTATCTTCCCGATCTGGTGCTGATGGATATCCATATGCCAAAGATGGGGGGGGTGGAGGCGACCCGTAAGATCATTCAGGCTCGGGCCAAGACCCGCATCCTCATCACCAGTGCGACACTCAGTCGTAACATGAAACATATCTTCGATGCCCTGCAGTCGGGGGCGATCGACTATGTTCGTTCCCCCTCGCTGTCGTTCTCTCCCGGCACGGAGGTGAGTCGATCTCAGCTCACCGCGGCCGGTGCAGAGATGATGCGCAAGATTCACACCGTGCTACGTATCAGTGAGCATAAGGTCGAAGAGAGTCAGGTGATGCGGCGCGCCGTCAATGGCCAACGGGAGTCTGGCACCGTAACCGAGCTCCCCCATGACAGCGGCAATCCATGGAACGTAGGGCAGCGACCGATGTTGGCGATCGGTTGTTCCACCGGTGGGCCGACCACCCTGGCGATGCTGCTGTCGGGGTTGCAGCGCCCCTTTCCGGTTCCGGTGTTGGTCTGTCAGCATATCGACCGGGAGTTTACGGTTGGCTTTGTCAACTGGCTGACCGAGCAGACCGGGATGGCGGTCACCATCGCCCGTTCACGGACCCTGCCGGTTGCCAACCAGGTCTATGTCGCCCCCGGGGGGCGTATCAATCTCGAGGTGAGCAGCTCGGGGCGACTGATGTTGGTGGAGCCACAGCCGGATCAGATCTATCTGCCCAATATCAATCAGCTCTTCTTCTCGATGGCCCGCCACCTTGGTCCGGCTGCTTGCGGGATCGTGTTGACCGGCATGGGGGATGATGGCGCCGCCGGTGCGGCTGTGATCCAACAGGCGGGCGGAGTAGCACTGGCACAGGACCTTTCCAGTGCGGTAGTCGACTCCATGCCGCGAGCGACACTGCAGTCACTGGGAACCACCATCGCCTTTCCGCCACAGCTGCTGGCGGCCCGGGTCAATCAGCACTTTGCCGCCATTGGCAGCCGATCATGACGGTCCCGCAGGCGATCGAACTTCCACTGTTCCGCTGGATCGAGCAGCAGACCGGACTCTACATCAGTGAGGTCAATCAGGCGCCGGTACTGTTGGCGCTCAAGGTGCTGGCGGCGGAGCAGCGGATCGATGTCACCCATTATGCCGCGCGGCTGATGAGTGGTGAAGTCGACCCACAACCCTTTGTCGATGCGATTACCACCCATGAGTCCTTTTTTCTGCGTCACCAGTGCCACATGGAGGTGGCGATAACCGCAGTCATTCGTCCACTACTGAAGCGTGGGGTGCGCCCACGCATTCTCTCTGCCCCGTGTGCGCAGGGGGAGGAGCCTTACTCCTTCTTGATGTTGTTGCAGGATCAGGGGATTGCCGCCAGTGAGGTGGATGTGGTCGGGGTCGATATCGCTGCCAGCTCAATTGCTGCCGCTCGTGCCGGGCACTATCGAAAATATGCCCTGCGTCAGGTCCCGCAGTCGTTCATCTCCAGCCATTTTCTGGTTCGGGATGGGGGCTATCAGGTGATGCCATCACTGCGTCGGGCGGTGGAGTTTTCCCGTTTCAACCTGCTGACTGAATCCCTGGCCCGATTGGTACCAGGATTTCATCTGATATTCAGTCATAACCTGTTGATTTATTTTGATGGGGAGACCCGTTCTCAGTTGCTGGGGGTGTTTCATGAGTTATTGAGCGATTCCGGCGTGCTCTTTGTCGACAGTACCGAGGTCCCCCATATTGGCCCGGCGCTGACCCGGGTAGAGCTTCAGGGGGTGAGTGCGTTTACCAAGAAAGAGAAGACCACCACAGCAGATCTCTCCAAACGAAGGGAGCCGATGCCGCCTGCGGTATGGAGGCGCCCGACTCCACGGCAACGGTTCGAGTCACCATCACCGGTTGTCCCATCGCATTTCCCCCCCTCAGCCACGCTATCGGGGGGACGCCGTAGGGGCGAGGGAACTACCCCCTTCATTGACAGTGCCGCCGCCGCCCGCCATTCGGCAGAGGATGCCTACCGGGAGAAGCGCTTCGACGAGGCGGTCGAACTCTATGACCAGCTCATTCGGGAACATCCGGTCTGGGGGTGTTGGGCACGTCTGGGCAAGGCCCGGGTACTGCTCGATTCCGGCGAGGAGATGGAGGCGATCGAGCTGGCGGAGCAGGTGATCGACAACCGTCCCAAGCCCACCGAGGTGCGCCTGAGTACGGCGGAATTGGCGGATGCCCATGCCATCATTGTGCTGGTATTGAATAAACGGGGGATGTATTCCGAGGTCAAACAGCATCTACAGGCGGTGCTTCGGCTCAATCCGAACCATGAGGTGCTACGTCTTGCCTCATAGGTTCCACCGTTTCACCGAGGTACTGGTGATGATTTTCGATATCGGGTAAGATGGTTGGGTATGGATCGGGAGAGACACTATCGGGTGTTGATTATCGAAGACTCCGCCACGATGCGGGCAGTCTGTCAGCAGACGCTGTCGCACTCCGGTCTCGAGGTGGAGGCGGCAGAGAGTGCCGAGGGTGGCTATCAGCGGTTGGTCGAGGCGCTACAGCAGGACCACCCCTTTGATGGGTTGTTACTCGATTGGATTCTCCCGATCTCTCGGGTGCTGAGTTGCTGCAGCGTATAGCGGCCGAGAGCCGTTTCGATTCGCTCGCGGTGATGATCTTTACCGAGTGTCCCGATGAACAGGCCTATCAGTTGGCGAGTGAGCGTCCCAATAATGATATCCAGCTCAAAGAGGAGCTCACTCTGCTTCCTTACCGTATGCACAAGTTTCTCTCGACCTACCGGGAAGGGAAGGCGTGGGCGATCGACCGGGTCAGTGAGCAAGAGGAGAAGCTTGGCGGAGAGATTCTGTTCGTAGATGACTCCGCGACCGTCTGTGCCAAATATAGTGAGTTGTTGCGTACCAATGGTTACGAGGTGGCGGTGGCGCGGTCGATGGAAGAGGCGCTCGAGCTGGCGCGCCAGCACCACTTCCAGTTGGCGGTGGTCGACCACTATATGCCCAACGGTAATGGAGATGAGCTCACTCGGGCGCTACTGGCCAACCCCAAGACCAGTCATATCACCGTGGTGATGCACTCCCATAGTCGGGATGTGCTGGAGCAGGCGCTGGATGCCGGGGCGATCGATCTGATCTGGAAGGATGATCCGGCCAACATCTTTTTGATGCGGATCTCCTCCATCATCCGCAGTATGCGGGTGAAACAACAGGCGGAACAGCTCAATGTGCTGCTGTTGGCGACCCAGAAACTCGGAATCGGGATGGTGATCAATCAAGGGGGAGAGATGACCTCGCTCAACCCGACCATGGACCGCTTCGCGACCGAATGTGGTGGGTTGGAGTCGTTCCGGCAGGTGGAGGATGAGCACTATCGGATCGAGGATCATGATGGAAAATGGAGAACCTTCTCCATCCACTCGATTCGCAGTGGGGAGGAGAGTGTGGTGTTGGTGCAGGATGTCACCGAGATGGCGGATGCCGTTGCTGCCGCCGAGGCGGCCAGTCGTGCCAAGGATGATTTTCTCGCCTCGATGAGCCATGAGCTTCGAACCCCGCTGACCACGATCATCGGCAACAGTGAGATGTTGGCCGAGAGTTGGCTCGATCCCGATCAGCAGCAACTGCTGCGCTCGGTGGAGGTCTCCGGCAAGGGGCTGCTCTCGCTGATCAATGATATCCTCGACCGCTCCAAGATCGAGGCCGGGATGTTCGAGGTGGATGATGCCCCCTTCAGCATTACCACGGTACTCGATAATGTGGAACACATCTTTTCCACTCGGGCACGGGAATCTGGTCTGGAGTTCGTGGTCGAGCGTGGGGAGCTGCCTGCGCACAAGCCGCTCGGAGATTGTCGTCGCATCAATCAGATTTTGATCAATCTACTCGGTAATGCGATCAAGTTTACCCAGCAGGGGAGGGTGATGTTACGGTTCTGGGGCGACAACGACAGGCTCCACTTTGCCATCCGCGATAGTGGTATCGGGATCTCCTCCGAGGCGATGGCGCGACTCTTTCAGCCCTTCGAGCAGGCCGACTCTTCGATCTCCCGCCGCTTTGGCGGAACCGGTCTAGGGCTCTACATCTCGATCACCCTGGCACAGTTGATGGAGGGCGATATCGGAGTGGAGAGTGTGGTGGGTGAGGGGGCGACCTTCACCTTGTCACTGCCCTATCGCCCCAGTGAAGAGCTGGAGTCGATGGTGGTGTCACAGCGGCAGACCCCTCTGCACCAGGAGCATCTTCAGGGACGGGTGTTGATCGCCGAGGATACCCCGGAGCTGCAGATCCTGGAGCGGCGCATGGTGGAGATGGCGGGCTGTGAGGTGGTCATTGCCGAGAACGGGGCCGAGGCCATTGCCCAGGCCAGATCCAGCGCCTTCGATCTGATTCTGATGGATATGCAGATGCCGGAGGTGGATGGGATCGAGGCCACCCGAACGCTTCGTCAAGGCGGCAATACCACACCGATCGTGGCCCTCACCGCCAATGTCATGCAGCATCACCGGGATCTTTTTCATGAGGTCGGTTGTGATGGTTTTCTTGGAAAACCGATCGACCGGCAGGAGTTGATCGGGACCTTGCGGAAATTTTTGCGGCGGGAGGAATCGGGCGTCACTCCCAGCGCATCGGAACGGGGGGCATTCGACACCGATCTGGTCGATGATGAGCTACTGGAGATCTTTCGTCAGGCCACCATCGATCGTCGACAGCAGTTACAGTCGGCCTGGGATCAGGGCGATCGGCAGCAGCTGTTCCAAGTGGCACATATCATTAAAGGGAGCGGGGGGCTTGTCGGCTTTCATGGGCTCACCGCGGAGGGTGAACGGCTCTGTGACCTACTCGAGAAAGAGGGGAGAGAGGAGGGGCTGCAGCAACAAGAGCTGGCGATGGGGGTGGAGCGGCTGTTGCAGACGGTGGACGAGGTGTTGCGGCAACTGTAGCCCTCCACCCTTGGGGGGTAGAGGGCTGTGGTGAGGAGGGGCCGAGAGAGCCCGTTAGTGGAAGCAGTCTCGGGTGATGACCAGCCCAAACCCGATCAGGGTGGCCAGAAGCAGGTAACTGAATAGTGTCATCGATTATCTCCAGTAGCCATTCTCTTCGTCGGTCTGCTGAGAGAGGTCGAGATGGTGGAGGTATCGAACCATTTCACGGTTCATTACCCGATCATTTTCCCAGTAGCCGTTTTCCTGGTTGTACTGCTGAACCAGCTCTACAACACTTTCGTTATGGTTTAGCATGGTTTCGTAACTATCATTGAAATATTGTGAATAGGCGGTTGCCGATACCAGCGACATGGCGATAGCCAAGCTCTTCTTGTACATGATTGATCTCTCCATAATTAAAGTTAAATTTAACGAATGCCTATATTAGGCCATGCTAATGTTTCACCGATATTGCCGTTCCATTACCGCTCTGTTCCGTGCTGTTTGGGGGAACAATCGAGAGGAGACGTAGTTTGAGCGGCTCAGTCGTTGGCCATATTGTCCGCTCGCGTTATCTTCAGGCACCGCTGCTTCACTATCGTCGCATGGTGCAGCAACTGGAGGATTCGGAGCAGTTGCTGCAATGGTTGCAGCAGGTGGTTCTGGCGCGTCACGCCTACCCCTTTCGGCCCAGTTCTCACCATCAGGTCACTGTGGCAGAGTGTGACCGTGATGGTTTTCATCTCGGTTGTCTCGAGGTGGCGCTTCACTATGAGTGGATCCAACCTCCACCACAACGTTCTGCATTGAGCTACAACATCGACCATGTCAGTCGTCGAAATCGCCACCTCTATCATCTGTTGCAGCTGTTGCAACAGCGTCAGTGGCGCTGGATCGAGAGTGGGGAGGCGAGTGATCTGCAGCGTTACCCCTATCGTGAGGTGGTGGGGGACTACCGTCAGCGTTGGGGGGGGTATATCGATCTGTCGATGGTCAGTCGATTGGTCACGGTCAATCGGATCATTCGGATAGGGGGGGATCAGGAGATGCCCTATTACGCCCTGCGTGAACTTTTTCCCCGGCGCTGGGAGATGATCGGAGAGCGCATTCGACTCCTATTGCAGGATCGTGAAAAGATCTGGACCGACGCCGCACTGGCGGCGGAGTTGACACAACTGCAGCAGCCGTTGAGCCGGCGTTACGTGACCCATATCCGGAATCGTTATGGGTTGCCCCCAGGACGAGGGCGACGACTAAAGCAGAGGCCGAGTACCCCGCCTATCTGCTGGGGAGTGCTCGGCCCTTCAATGCAGAGCAGTTGGGGCGGCTACCGGTCCGTGCCGGGGTCTATGAGCTATCGAGCCCATCCGGGGTAGAGTATGTCGGCTCCAGCAATAATCTGCGCAAACGGTTACAGGAGCACCTGCGTGGAGGTTCCCACAGCAAGCGTCTGCGCCAGGGGTTGGGCCGCCAGCCGTTACGATTACGCTATGTGGTTACCGATAACTATATCGCCCTGGAGAGTCTGTTGCTACGGAGTCACGAGGCCGCCAGAGGGGAGCTACCGCGGCTCAACCGACTGCGTACCGGTCCCAAGAAAGTGGAGTTGTCGCTACTGTCGAGGCGTCGAGTAGCGGTGGATCCAACGGCGATTACCATTCTCTATGTCGATGATGCGCCGCTCACTCGGGCGCACTATCAGCAGCAGTTGCAGGAGCAGGGGTATCGAGTGGTGGTGGCCGAGAGTGGGGCTGCAGCCCTGCGATTGGCTCGTCAACACCGTCCACAACTGGCGATCATCGACTACTACATGCCCGATCAGAATGGGGATGAGTTGACCCGGAGATTATTGGCCGACCCGGAGACCTGTGATCTGCTGGTGGTGATCCACTCTCACTATCCTGAGGCCCTGCGGCGTTCATTGGAGGCGGGTGCGGTCGACTTCATCTACAAGGAGGAGCCGATCGACATTTTTCTGTTACGGGTTCGCTCCTTGCACGAATATCTCGAGGTGCGCAAGGAACAGCAACAGTTGGATCTGCTCCATGAGCGCCGTGAGCGGGAGTATATCGAGAATATCATCGCCAATCTCGCAGAGGGGTTGATCATTGTCGATGCCACCGGTGCAATCGACCAGCTCAACCCTTCCGCCTGTCGGATCCTGGGGTACGATGCCACCGCACTCTATGGCTGCTCTCTCAATCAGCTGTTACAACCCACCCGTCGTAGTCTGTTGCAGCCCCAGGGGGATGAGTCAGAACGGTTACAGGCCCTGCTCGATCATGACCCTCGAGGGTTTTGGCAGTTGATGGACTACACCTTGTTGCCGCTGTTGGCCATACGGGTCGATCGGGATGAGGAGGTGTGGTGTGCCCCACGGATTGATGAATTGCGGAAACAGCAGCAGAGACTTCAGCTCTACCGTGGGGATGAGTCGATTACACTGCAGACTCGGGACTATGGTGAGGTGGAACTACTGCTGGCGATCGATCCCACACTGGAGGAGCGTCGGGAACTGTTACGGCTGGCCCCGTTTGGCGGAGTACTGGAGAGCCGGGGACAGAGTGAGGAGCGGATTTTATTGACTCAGCAGGGGGAAGAGGTGGAGGTCTCCTGGAGTGGCAAACTGTTGCGAACCCCGGAGTTCGGGGTTCGTGGGGCACTCTTCTCCTTTCATGATCTGCGGCCACAACGGCGGCGGGAGGTGGCACGGTTGAACCAGGAGCGGGAGCACCATCATGCCCTGAAGATGGCCTCGATCGGGACGCTGGCCGGAGGGGTCGCCCATGAGTTCAACAATCTGTTACAGCCGGTATTGGGTTTTTCACAGATGTTACTGGAGCGGGATCCCCCCTTTGCCACGGCAGATCGAGAACGGCTCGAGGTGATTCACCGCAGTGCCCGCCGGGGGGCGGAACTGGTTCGGCAGATTCTTGATTTCAGTCGACTCGAACTGGAGTTACCACCGCAGCGGTGTGCGTTGGAGGCGCTGTTGCTCGAGACACTGAAGATGGTCTCCGCGGTGGTCCCGGAGGGGGTGCGACTAGAGGAACGGATCGAGCCTGAACTTGGGGTGATCTCGATTCACTCGACCGCCTTTCATCAGGTGTTGCTCAATCTCTGTAATAATGCCGTACAATCCCTCGATGGGCGATCGGATGGAGAGATTGTGATCGCGGCTCAGCGGCAGATGGATCATGCTCAGGTGGTGGTGCAGGATAATGGTCATGGCATGGGTGAAGAGACCCGACGGCG
>CAYFOQ010000014.1:6259-7667 GCA_964344735.1 uncultured Piscirickettsiaceae bacterium | reverse complement strand
TTTGACCCCTTCTTTACCACCCGGTCCGTGGGGGAGGGAGATGGGATGGGGTTGTCGATATCGCTGGGTATCATCGAGCGAGCCGGTGGCTCGATAACGGTCAACAGTACTCCCGGAGTGGGTAGCCGGTTTGAACTACGACTGCCACTGGTCGGGGAAGATGGGGAGGTTGAGAATGGGTAAGCGTGATGAAGGTGAAGTACGGATCCTGTTGGTGGATGATGCCCCAACCATCTGCGTGGTCTACGCCACCTTGTTGCGACAGCAGGGGTATCGGGTGGAGGTGGCTGGGAGTGCTGAAGAGGCGATTACGGTAGCACGGCGATTTCAGCCACAGTTGGCGATCATCGACTACCTGCTGCCCCAGCGCAATGGAGACCTGCTGACCCGAGAGTTGTTGGCAGATCCAGATCTGGAAGGGGTATTGGTGGTCATCCATACCGAGCGCAACGGTGTGGAGCAGGTTGCACTGGAGTCGGGGGCGGTGGATGTGATCTACAAGGAGGATCCGCAAGAGCTGTTTCTGCTGCGGGTGGCCTCACTCTGTCGTTTCATCGAGGTGCAGCAGCAGTTGCGTCATCGTGAGCTGGAGCTGGAGCGTCAGCACGGCCAGAAGATGGCGGCGATCGGGACGCTGGCGAGTGGTATCGCCCATGAGTTCAACAACCTGCTACAGCCGATTCTGGGATTCTCGGAGATGATGCTGGGACGTACCGAGACCAGTAGTCGGGACTACGACCGATTGACCATGGTGCGCCAGTCCGCACTACGAGGGGGGGAGCTGGTGCGGCAGATTCTCGATTTTAGTCGCCGTGAACCACACGGTTCGGGGCAGGCGTTGGCACTGAGGTCGTTGATCCGCAGTATTCTCAAAATGGTACAGGTGACGCTGCCCGATACCGTGCGATTGGAGCAGTCGATCGACCCGGAAGTTACCGGAGTAAAGATCGGTGCGACCGAACTGCACCAGGTGGTTCTCAATATCTGTAACAACAGCGTACAGTCATTCGGGCCTCAGGGGGGAGAGATTCGAGTGGCGGTCGAGGCGATCGGTGACCACTGCCAGTTAACGGTGGCAGATAATGGGCACGGCATCGACGAGGTGACTCAACGCCGGATGTTTGACCCCTTCTTCACCACCCGTGACGGGGGGCGAGGAACCGGCATGGGGTTGGCGGTGGTACAGGGGATCATCCAACGTAGCGACGGGGAGATTGTGGTCGAGAGTGCGCCGGATGCCGGGTGCCGGATTACGATCCGGCTGCCGATGGTGGTGGTGGATGGAGGGGCCGATGTGGTCTCGTTACGACCCGCTATCCGCCATCAGGGACGTATTCTGCTGGTCGATGATGCCCCGGCAGTGGGGGCGGTGGGGCAGGATATGATGGAGCAGGCAGGCTATCAGGTG
>CAYFOQ010000014.1:0-6249 GCA_964344735.1 uncultured Piscirickettsiaceae bacterium | reverse complement strand
TCGTGATTACCGACTACAGTATGCCGGGGATGAATGGCTTGGAGTTGGGGCGAGAGATTCATGCCCTGGAACCCAAAACCCCCATGGTGTTGTTGACCGGGCTGGATGGCTCGCTACAGCAGCAATCACTGGAGGAGAACGGATTCTATACGGTCATGCGCAAGCCGATCACCCCGGGCCAGTTGAATGAGTTGGTGGCCCAGCTGATATGAGCAGGCTCTCCATCGATCAGGCGGGGGTGGTTGGTCGCTCCCCCATACGGCAGCAGGAGCAGCGATGGCGACTGCTGATTGTCGATGATGAGCCTTCGATGAGTTGGTTTCTGGCCGATATCGCCAGCCAAGAGGGGTATGCCACCGATATCGCCGAGGATGGGGAGGAGGGGGTGAAGAAGATCGACCATGGTGGGTATGACGCCATTCTGACCGATCTGCGAATGCCGGGGCGAAATGGTCTCGACCTGATTCGATATACCCGGGAGCGCTATCCTGAACTGCCGTTGGTGATGATTACCGGGTATGCAACGGTGGCCAACACGGTCGAGGCCTTCCATCTCGGGGTCTTCGACCTGCTGGAGAAACCGTTCGATTTGACCCTGGGGCGGGCACTGTTGCAGCGACTGCGTCAGACGCTGGAGCGGCAGGAGAGTGGCCATCAGCAGCGCCGGCAACTGCTGCTTGATACCACGGAGGAGGTTGCTCCGGTGGCACAGAGTAGCGGGATGCGGCAGGCTCTGTGCCAGGCCGAGGTGGCCGCTAGCGGGTGCGAGCAGGTGGTGATCGTGGGGGAGAGTGGCAGTGGTCGCCGGAGGTTGGCCCGGTGGATTCACCACAATGATCCCCGGCAATCTCTGTTGCTGGGGCTGATTGCCGGGGTTGATCCAGTCGATCTGCAACGATGGGGGGTGGTGCAACCAGGGGAGTCGGTGGATCTGTTGCTGGAGGGGGTGGAGCGTCTGGAGCTTGCCGACTGGGTGCCGTTGTTGCGTCGACAGCGACAAAGTGGGGGAAGATTGCTGGCGACTGCACTCCAGCCTCCAGGGAGATCTTTGGCTCCCGAGCTTCTCCGCCATTTTGATCTGGTGATTTCGATCCCTCCACTACGCCGGCGTGACGCCGATCTTCCCGAGTTACTACAGCAGGTGGTGGAACAGGAAGGGGGGCGCTGGGGAGGTGATCTGGAGCCACAGCAACTGCTCGCTATTCTGCGGCGAGCGGTAACCGCGGGGGCCGTTGCCTCCGTAGCCGAGCTGAGGCAGTGGGTGATCACCAAGCTGCTGGCGTTCCACTCCGGGGAGGCCGGTGCGTTGGAGTGGGGAGCGGAGGAGGGGAGCGAGGAGGATGGGATCGCGCTGCCGACAGATGCCACGCTGGCCGATGTCGAGCGCTTTTGGATCGAACGGACCCTGAACCGTTTTCACGGTAACCGAACCCAGACCGCTCGAGCCCTGGGGATCAACCCCTCTACGCTGTTTCGTCGTCTGCGTCAATAATCGCCGCTTCGGTGGCGATCTAAATTTGTTCTCCATTCGATCCCTTTTCGGTGCTGCTCAAAAAACAGGCATACTCTTCTGGTGAGAAAATAGACTGCCTTCCGGAGTGAAAATAGGGGTTGTGAACAAGGTTATCCACAGGCTGTGTGGAGAATGTGAACTCCCTGTTACAGTTCCGATGATTATTGAAGTGAGCGATAAATCAACTGAGGTTATCTGAGCAACCTATTGATTCTTTGATCCGAAAAGAACTTTTTTTTCTATTCCTGATGAAGTTCATTAAGTCCCTGTTTTTCTGTTTTTGATCGATCGATCTTGATTTTTTTAGTATTAGGTATTACTAATGTCCACAGTATTCTGGGACGCACAAAGAGAGGGTAATCCTGGGCCATGAAACGAATTGCACTTTTTCTAATGACCAATCTCGCTATCGTCGTGGTGTTGAGCATCTCACTGCGCCTGCTTGGATTCGAGCGAATTCTCGATGCTCAGGGGGTTGGGTTGGATATCAATGCGTTGGCTCTATTTGCCGCCGTATTCGGTTTTGGCGGGGCGCTGTTGTCACTCCTGATGTCGAAGTGGAGCGCCAAACAGATGATGGGGGTACGGATCATTGACTCTCCCCAGACCCGAGATGAGCAGTGGTTGCTCGATACGGTAGCACGGCAGGCACGGCAGGCCGGGATCGGGATGCCGGAGGTGGGGATCTACAACGGGGCAGAACTGAACGCCTTTGCTACCGGGGCCAATCGAAACAGTGCCCTGGTGGCGGTCAGCTCCGGGCTGCTGCAGTCGATGAATCGGGACGAGGTAGAGGCGGTACTGGGCCATGAGGTGAGCCATGTCGCCAATGGGGATATGGTGACGCTGGCGCTGATTCAGGGGGTGGTCAACACCTTTGTCATTTTCCTCTCCCGGGTCGTGGGTCACTTGATCGACCGGGTGGTCTTCAAAAATGAGCGGGGCCACGGTCCCGCCTTCTGGATTTCCACCATTATTGCGGAACTGGTGTTGGGGGTACTGGCCAGCATGATCGTGATGTGGTTCAGCCGCCAGCGGGAGTATCGTGCCGATGCTGGCGGAGCGGCGCTCTCCGATCGTCGCAAGATGATCGCTGCCTTGCAGCGGCTGGGGGGAGGAAAGCCGCAACCCTTGCCGGATCAGATGGCCGCCTTTGGGATCTCCGGAGGGGTGCGCTCTCTTTTCAGCTCTCACCCTCCGATCGAGTCGCGTATTCGGCTTCTGCAGCAGGGGGATGGTCGCTGATCGCACAACAACCCCTCTCCCGTAAGCGGGCGAGGGGAGCCCCGTCAACTACGGGGGGTTCAGTAACCGTTGGAGACAGCGTAGATAGTTCGCCTCATCGGGAACCGTACCGAGCCGTTCCCCCTGCCATAGCACCTCCCCCAGACACTCCATCATCCGATGTTCGGTCTCGTGACTCTCTCCGATCTGGTGTAGCAACTTTCGGGTGATGGCACGAATCCCCGGGGGGCGGTCGGTGCTCAACTGTTCCCGTATCGTCAAGTGCATCCCCATGTGGAGATAGGGGTTGCTCTCCCCCATATCCGGGGTCCACTCCCGATCGAGCCCCTTTTCTCCCTGCTCCAGTAGTGGGTGGTACTCCGGGTGGGCGATGATGATCTCTACCACCTGTTGTTGTAGTGGTTGTAAGGGAAGTCGGCGACGGTGATGCTCCCAGGCATCGAGATAAAATCGACGCAACTCGCTGCGGTTCCGGCTGAAGAACATGGTCAGTTTTGCTTCTCTCGGTACTCACACAGATCCTGAATGGGACAGCTGGAGCAGTGGGGCTTGCGTGCAGTACAGGTGTAGCGACCGAGTAGAATCAGCAGGTGGTGAGCATCCTGGAGATAGTCGGCAGGAACATGTCGCAGCAGCTTCTTCTCGACCTCCAGCACCGTTTTTCCGGAGGCGATTCGGGTGCGGTTGGAGACCCGGAAGATGTGGGTGTCGACGGCGATGGTCGGTTGACCAAAGGCGGTGTTGAGGATGACGTTGGCGGTCTTGCGCCCCACTCCCGGCAGTGATTCCAACCCATTGCGATCGCTTGGAACCTCCCCGCCATAGCGCTCCTGGAGGATTTGGGCGGTCTGCCAGAGGTGTTTCGCCTTGGTGTTGAAGAGTCCGATTTGTCGGATATATTGGCGAATTCCCGCCTCTCCCAAGGCGACCATCTGTGCCGGTGTGTTGGCTACGGCAAAGAGTTCAGCGGTCGCCTTGTTGACGCTGACATCGGTGGCCTGAGCCGAGAGTAGTACCGCGGCCAGTAGTTCGAATGGTGAAGAGTAGACCAGCTCGGTGGTGGGGTCGGGGATTGCTGCGGCCAGCCGGGCGAAAATCTGTTCACGGATCGCCCGGTTCATCGTCCATTCACCCCTGCTGGGGCACCAGCTGGTGCTGTGGAGCGTGTGCCGCCGCACGCTGCTGGCGCTGATCGATCCGGTTTTTCAGCGCAATCAGTATCCCTAGTCCGATAAAGGCCCCAGGGGGGAGGATGGCGAGGAGAAAGCCGCGGTACTCTTCGATCAGGGTGATGGTCATCCACTCTGCACCGCTACCGAACATCAGTTCGGCCTGTGCCAGCAAGGTGCCGAATCCAAGGATCTCCCGCATCCCCCCCAGAACCATCGGTAGCGGGGGGTTGCGGCTGGCAAATGATTCGGCCCGACCGATGATGGCACAGTTGGTGACGATCAGGGGGATGAAGATCCCCAGAATCAGATAGAGTTGGTGAAACCAGGCGTTCATCAGTAGCTCGATCGTGGTGACTGCACAGGCGATGATCAGTACGAAGACCGGAATCCGGATCTCCGGGGTGACCTGATGGCGGATTGAGGAGACGATTAAATTGGAGAGGATCAGGGTCAGGGTCGTGGCCAGCCCCAACCCCAATCCATTGATGGTGGTGGTGGTGACCGCCAGTAGGGGGCAGAGTCCCAACATCTGTACCAGACCGGCATTGTTGCTCCAGAGTCCGTCGATCATCTGCTTACGGTAGTTGTGGGGGGAGGAGTCAGCCATTGTCAGGGCTCCGTTCTGGTGAAGGGGTCACAGGCTGCAGTAGCCGCTCGCGGTGGAGACCAAAGTAGCGTAGTGCCTGGTGGATGGCCGTCACTACCGCCCTCGGAGTGATGGTGGCGCCGGTGAATTGATCAAACTGGCCGCCATCCTTGCGCACTCTCCAGCCGGCGTCATCGGGGTCACCCAGGGAGAGGTCATTGAAACCGAGGATCCAGTCCGATTTACGCAGCTCGATCGGATCGCCAAGGCCCGGGGTTTCACTATGACGCAGTATGCGAACTCCGGTAATACGACCGCTGCGATCGACCGCCATCACCAGGTCGATGGTACCGTTGTAGCCCCGTTCCGTGGTCGGGGTGAGGATGACCACTTCGACTCGGTCATGGTGGCGGGCCTGATAGGCGTAGCTTTCTGTCGTGGTACCCAGCAAGGGGTCGGGAGGGAGGGTGAGTCGAGACTGGAGCAGGTCGTTGTCATAACGCTCCGGGGGGATCACCTGGCTTAGTGAGTGCAGCAGCGCTAGACGTTCATTCTCGGCAATCTGGTCTCGTGTGATGAGGTGGGTCAGGGCCACCAGTGCAACCCCCATCAGGGCAAAAAGGGCCAGTACCAGGGCCCCCCGCAAGGCGATGCGCACGGTTTCGTTCATTGCCCCTCTCCCCGCTGGCGGCTACCGTAGATCGTGGTGGGGGTAAAGTGGTCGATCAGTGGGGTGAAGGCGTTCATCAGCAGGACACTGAAGGCGATGGCATCGGGATACCCCCCCCAGGTACGAATAATGTAGTCCAGCACGCCGACGCCGATACCGAACCAGAGTCGTCCATGAGGGGTGGTGCTGGCGGTAACCGGGTCGGTGGCGATAAAGAAGGCCCCCAGCATGATGCCACCACTAAAGAGGTGGTAGATCGGTCCGGCGTAGAGGGTCGGATCCAGGGCGTGAAAGAGTAGGGCCGGGAGGGCCAGGCCGGCCACGACCCCGACGGGAATCTGCCAGGTGATGGTTCCGCTCAGTAGTAGTGCAATCCCGCCGAGCAGAAAGGCGAGGTTGATCCACTCCCAGCCGGCACCGGCCAGAACCCCGGGTGCGAGTGGTTGAAGCGCCTGTTGCAGCGTCAACCCCTGGCTCAATCCGCTCTTGACCCCACCCAGTGGGGTGGCGTTGGTGATGGCATCCGGGGGGAGTGGGGCGATCTCCAGAATGGCCTCCCAAGCGGTTCCCCAGGAGGGGGGGTCGATGGTCGGGACCGGGAGCCAACTGGTCATCTCCAGCGGGAAGGAGATCAATAGAATGGCATAACCCACCATGGCCGGGTTGAACGGGTTCTGGCCCAGGCCGCCATAGAGCTGTTTTGCCAAGATGATCGCGATCGCGGTGCCGAGCATCACCAGCCACCAGGGCAGTAGTGGCGGTAGTGATGCCGCCAACAGCAGTGCGGTCAATACCGCACTGTAGTCACGGAGTGAGGGCAGGGGGTTGCGGTGACGCAGCTTGAGGATTGCCGCCTCGGCCACGATCGCCGTCGGGACCATGATCAGGGCGTGGATCCAGACCCCGGGCCCAAAAATCCAGCCCATCGCCCCCAGCCCCGGGACCATCGCCACAATCACCCGTACCATCTCGCGGCTGGTGGTGTTGCTGTCATGTGGAACCATCTTCACTCCCGTTGCTATCACCGGTGGGGGTTGCCGCTCCAGCCGCCTTCTTGGCCTGA
>CAYFOQ010000013.1:16631-26564 GCA_964344735.1 uncultured Piscirickettsiaceae bacterium | reverse complement strand
CCGCCGTCCCGATATCCTCCATCTCACGATCAAGCGCACCTGTGGGACAGTTGCGAACACAGGGAATATCGACACACATTTCGCAAGGGATATCCCGAGCGATAAAATAGGGGGTTCCGAGCGCCACCTCCTCTTGCCACTCTGCCAGATGGAGAATGTCGAAGGGACAATCACGAACACAGAGTCCGCAGCGGACGCAGGCTCCCAGGAATTCAGACTCCGACAGTGCTCCCGGTGGGCGGAGAGCATAAGCCGGCATCGATGCAGCCTGCTTGCCATAACCACCGATCGCCCCGGCCAGCAGCGCCAACCCCCCGACCATCTTCCCACTCTCGGTCAGGAAGGCTCGACGATCCACCCCCTTTTTCTGTGTCATCGCTACACCCCATTTCGCCATCACTCCACCCGGACATCAGTGGAAGAGAAGAGTTGTACCACCTGCCCCCCACCATCTACGTGATTTATATCAAAAATAGACAACTGAATCAGTTACGGGCCTCCTGAATAGTTACCAAAAATATCACCTTTACCCCTCTTCCGAAGTTTCAGAATGGTGCCTCAGTGTCAAAGCCCCGACCGGGCAGGGCGCGATACAGGCACCACAGCCACTACAGCGTTCGCTGGCGATCACCATCTGATAAGTACCGCCGATACGTGGCTTGAAGGTAAACACTTGCTCACCACACTGCTCCTTGCAGATCTGACACACCACTCCCTGCTGGGCAACACAGGCAGGGCCGAGATGAAGCTCCAGTGACCACGGCGGACGTTGGTTCTCCTCCTCCCCCAAGGACAAGGCACCAGGTTGACAGTGATCGACACAGGCCCGACAGAATGTGCACTCACCACGACCGAAATCGACTACCGGTAGTCGCCCCCGTGCCGGCTGCAGAATTCCTGGTCGACACTGCTCGATACAGTGACCACAGCCATCACAAACCTCAACGAAGTCAATCTCTGCCAAGGCCCAGGGAGGACGTAGTGGTCGTTCCCGCCCCCGCAGGTCACCCCGAAGAAACTGGGCACGACTGATCTTCGAACGCCCCTCTTTCGGAGAATCGCTCCCCACTCGCTTTTTGAACAGATCAAACATCAAAAACTCCTGACGCTGGAATCCACCATCCTACCATGCCGGGAAATTGACGGAAGGGAGGAGTTTGCCGCCGCTGTGGCAAGGGTTGCCGGGAACAGGGAACAGGGAACAGGGAACAGGGATACAGAATAGAATGATGGCCGGGTGCCGCCACACCCGGCCATCGATAAAGCCTATACCCACTATCTATTTCGCCGTCCAAGGGGATAAAAGGTGTAGTGAACCTTAGACCGACGAGACTGTCTCTATCGTTACTCTGTACGACTGAAGCTTGCGTGGAGTCTATACCTCAGGCTTCTTGTATGTACCCCATGACAGGTACGCCTAAGAATATGCATAGGGCGTGCCAACAAGCTCACGCATCTCATCTGTTTTGTAGAGACCCTACAGATAACTGGCAAAGATCGGAACAACCTGATCCAGCCAATCGTCATCGATGGTGAAAGAGCCCATCTGGGCGAAGACATCCAGCAACACCAAGGCATTAAGGTTGGCATCACGCCCACTGAACTCGCGTAGCCGCTTGTCGAGCGAGAAGTTGACCTGATTGATATCACGATAGACCTGCTTCAACCGGTCCAGAGACTCTTCTGGCTCCAACTGCTGACAGCGGCGCACATACTGAGCCACCAAATAGCCCGAGAGTGCTCTAAAGAGAGTCTCTTCAAGGGTAGCGAAGGGTTGATGGGTATAGGCCATCGGGCGTAGATAATCCAACGTTGGACAACCACTGGTAGCCATCACCAGACCCATCATCGAGCTGAGTCCTCCCTGCAGGTCTCCCTTGCGACGAATCTCTCGCTCTCGCATATTGACCACGGTCTCTACGACGACATAGGAGAAGTCATCACCGAAGCGGTCGACGATCGCCCCCAGGTTACAGGCAACGGGACAGGTCGCTCCCGGAGTCAACGTCAAGGTACAACTCGGACAACGATGCACCTCGAGGGCCATCCACGGCTGGATCGAATCGGTCGAAAGCGACTCTGGAGAGAGCAGCATACTGGCATCATCGAACTGCAGCCGAAAACGGTCACTACGGCCATCTTCAAAATCAAAGCAATACTCAATTTCCATCCTGATCTAGACCTCCCCTATGCGCATCTTCACTCACCACCCGTGGTGCCCCCATCAAGGGGCGAATGGTGGAGAGCAGTGTCTTGAAGAGATGCGGAGTCCCCATCTCTTCTGTCGCCAGCAACTCTTTCATATGGGCTCGCTGAGTCGGACGAGTATAGCAGGCGGGGCAGTTTTCAACGACTATGGGTAGCTTGGCCTCCTCGGCAAAGGCACGTAACTGCCGCTCGCGAACATAGACTAGAGGACGAATCACCCGCAGGTCACCGGCATCGATTTGGTAATGGGCCTTCATAGTGTTGAGTCGTCCCTCGTGAAAGGCAGACATCAGAAAACTCTCCGCCAGATCATCCAGATGCTGCGCCAACGCCAACACATTGTAACCGTGACGACGCAATGTGCTGTAAAGCACACCTCGCTTCATCCGGGCACACCAGGAACAGAATGAGTCCCCCCGCATGTGATTTTCGGCCTGTCGATAGATCGGCTCACTGACCCAGTGCCACGTCACTCCCAGCGAGGCCAGATACTCCTTCAGCACCTGCGGACGGAAACTCTCCATTTCAGGATCAACGGTCACTGCCACCACCTCAAAATCGATCGGGGCGTGACGCTGCAGGTGGAGCAGGGTGTGCAGTAGCGAGAGCGAATCCTTGCCCCCAGAGAGCCCGAGCGCCACCCGATCACCCGACTGAATCATGCCGTAGTCAGCAATCGCTCGCCCCACCTGTCGTAACAGACTCTTCGGGGGGCGGGTATAGTGAGTTGCGTTCATCTGCCGAGGTTACCTCTAAAAAGGGTCTTTCGAGTCTATCATGAGACCGGTGAGAGGGTAGAAATGGAATGCTGATCGCTATAGGCAACACTGATGGTGACGGGTTAAACTGACCCCCCTCAACCCCGGGAGAACCACATGATCCACTCCATCACTCCCCAACAGGCATGGGAGATGCTGCAGCAGAACCCCCGCGCCCTGCTGGTCGATGTCCGTTCCAGCATGGAGTTTCTCTTTGTCGGCCATCCAGTCGGTGCGGGTCATATCCCCTGGATCGACGAGCCGGATTGGGACATCAACCCCCAGTTTGCCGTCGATATTCGCAAGCTGGTTCTGGGTGGCGTTCATGAGAACGATCAGATCACCAGTGCTCCGATCATCCTCATCTGTCGCAGTGGTAAGCGCTCCCTGGAGGCCGGAGAACGACTGGTTACCGCCGGGTTCACTCAGGTATTCAATATCGATGAGGGGTTTGAAGGGGAACTGAACGAACATCACCAACGTAGTACAATAGGGGGCTGGCGCTTCCGGGGACTACCGTGGGAGCAGTGTTGAATTGAGTTGAGTCGATTCAACACCCATCCGGTGAGGAGCCCCTATGACCGAACATGAGAGCGATTCCAATCTAGCGGCGTCCGCCGTCACCCAACCCTTCCCCTGGTCTCGACCACTCCTTCTGGTCGCTGTGGCGGCGGGGATAGGGATGGCTCTTTTCATGCTCAGCATGGGAGTCAACATGCACCAGATGACCCAGGCAGTGCTACAGATGAGCCAGGATGTCTCCAGCATGTCCACCGATATGCGGGAGATGCGGGGACGGATGTCGACGATGGCGGTGAGCATGGAGCAGGGGCAAACGGTGATGGCGGAGGACTTCCGCCGGGTTCGGGTAGGAATGGAGTCGATGTCGGCCAATATGGCCGGGATGAGCCAGGACATGCACCAACTCAACCTCGATATCTCCGGAATGTCGGGGCAGATTAGTGGAATGTCAGAGAATATCGGCCAGATGTCCGGGGCAGTTCACGGCATGGGGGGGGATATCCACCAGATGAACCTTGCCATCAACAATATGGATCAGAACATGGCCCGGATGGCCTACGACATCAACCTCTTCACCGAACCAGAGAAGATGATGTTCCCTTTCACACGGTGATTGCTCTACTGCAACGGGTCTCTCGAGCGGAGGTCTCCGTGGCACAACAGACCATCGCCCAGATCGATACCGGGCTACTGGTATTGGTCGGTGTGGAACCACAGGACAACGACTCCACCATTGACCGGATGATAGAACGAATTCTCGGCTACCGTATCTTCGAAGATGACCAGGGGCGAATGAACCACTCGTTAAAACAACTGGATGGTGCCCTGCTTCTGGTCCCCCAGTTCACCCTGGCGGCCGACACTCGCAAGGGGATGCGCCCCGGTTTCTCGACGGCGGCCCCTCCAGAACGGGGACGTGAGCTCTTTGAACGGCTCACCGCCGTCGCTCAAAGAGAGCACACACGGGTGGAGCAAGGGATTTTTGGTGCCGAGATGGCGGTTGCCCTGATCAATCAGGGGCCGGCCACCTTTCTATTGCGATGTTGATCCCGCGACTAACCTGTATCAGTCGTCACCAACCTTTTGTCTCTCTTTGAATCGCAACACGCTCGAGCACATCCCTGTGTCGCTCGACTGCGGCCCTCCCTGGCCGCAGACGGTTGCGATTCAAAGAGAGACAAAAGGTTGGCGACGACTCATAGCAACCCTCGATCCCGGGCCAACAGCACCACATTACGGCCACTCACCTCGATCATACCGGCCGCCTTCAGCCTCTGAAACGAACGGCTCACCGTCTCTACCGCCAACCCCAGATAACTAGCGATATCCTCACGTGACATCGGCAGCCGGAACTGATCGGCATCGTTACCGAAGCCGTGGTCAGAGAGACGCCGAGAGACCATACCGATGAACTGTGCCACCCGCTGCTCAGAGCGGTGTGCCGCCATCATCCCGGTCCACTGTTCGTTGCGAATCTGATGACTCAGTGCCAACAGCAGCCCCTGACGACCATCAGGATTCTGGCGCTGCTGCTCCCCGGTGAGCCAACTCTCGGAGAGGTAACAGGCCTGACTCGGCTGCAGTGCCACGACGGTACGGCTATATTCGCCACTACTCAGCCCCTCTGCCCCGATCACCTCCCCGGCGAAGTGAAAACCGGTAATACGCTCCTCACCATCCGGCAACTGCACCAGGCTCTTGAAGGCCCCCTCGTGGACGGCGTAGAGACGATCAAAAGGGGCCTGCTGGCGATAGAGCACCTCCCCCCGGGCAACAGCGTTGCGTGGCACCTGCTCCACCAACCCCTCCCCTGCTCCCGACAGCGAGCCATACTGAAGACAGACCTCATTGAGCTCACACTGAGCACACAACACCTGTGATTGTCTGGAATCGACCATAGCCCCCTCCCCGATGTACACCATCTCCATGATAGTACTGAATTTACCCACGCTTGACCAGAGAACCGGTGTAACTGTTCCGCTCACCCCTGAGTATCAATCGTTGCAGTAACTATTCAGCCCTCTCCCTCACCCCATGGCAGAGCCGATGAGAACAGGGTATTCTACCCACAGGCTGTCAATCCACTTTTCGACCATGATCCAGAGAGGAACAAGGAGCCAATGGATAACCGTACCGC
Organism: uncultured Piscirickettsiaceae bacterium; assembly: GCA_964344735.1. Taxonomy (GTDB): domain Bacteria; phylum Pseudomonadota; class Gammaproteobacteria; genus Thiopontia. The sequence goes on along the minus strand of CAYFOQ010000013.1, from coordinate 20,939 downwards.
CACCGTTGAACGCAACACCCTGGAGACCCAGATCGAGGTGACTATCGATCTGGACGGCAGTGGCCGCTCCACACTCTACACCGACATCCCCTTTCTCGACCATATGCTGGATCAGGTGGCCCGCCACGGCATGATCGATCTAGAGATCCGTGCCGATGGCGATCTCCATATCGATGCCCACCACACCGTTGAGGATATTGGCATCACCCTGGGACAGGCAATCGCCCAGGCTCTGAGAGACAAACGGGGGATTCAACGCTATGGTCACGCCTATGTCCCGCTGGACGAGGCGCTCACCCGGGTCGTGATCGACCTCTCGGGACGCCCTGCACTAACGTTTCACGCCCCCTTCCCCAGCAGCCGAATCGGAGAGTTTGATACCGAACTCTTTTACGAGTTTTTTCAGGGGCTGGTCAACCACGCCGGGATGACACTCCATATCGATTCGTTACGGGGCCGGAACAGCCACCACATTGCCGAAACCCTATTCAAGGCCTTTGGACGAGCACTGCGGATGGCGGTCACCGCCGACCCCCGCATGGCGTCTCAACTCCCCACCACCAAGGGGGCACTCTGATGTCGATGATCGCAGTAATCGACTACGGCATGGGCAATCTGCGTTCCGTCTCCAAGGCACTGGAGCATGTCGCTCCCGACCTCGAGATCACCGTTACCGCCGATGCCGATACCATCCGTGCCGCCGAACGCATTCTCTTTCCCGGGGTCGGCGCCATGGGGGACTGCATGGAGGAGCTGCAACTGCGCGGATTGGCGACGGTGGTACAGGAGGTGGCAAGTGACCGCCCCTTTCTTGGCATCTGTCTGGGAATGCAGCTACTACTGGAGTCGAGCGAGGAGAACGGCGGAACCCCCGGACTGGCCATTCTTCCCGGTCGGGTACGACAGTTCCCCGCCCCTTTGATCGACCCGGAGGATAGTACCGCCACCGCACTGAAGATCCCCCACATGGGCTGGAACGAGGTGATCCAGCAGGGGGAGCACCCGCTCTGGCACCGTATCGAGAACGGCAGCCGCTTCTACTTCGTTCACAGCTACTACGCCGAGCCCTCCACCCCCGGAGAGAGTGCCGCCAGCAGCCGTTACGGCTACGACTTCTCCTGCGCACTGCAACGTGACAACCTCTTTGCCACTCAGTTCCATCCAGAGAAGAGCCAGCACGCTGGGCTGCAACTGCTACAGAACTTCAGCCGTTGGGATGGTCGTTGAACCACAGTAGCCACCTTCCACCAACCTGTCCACCAACCCCCAAGGAAGCAACATGCTGATTATTCCAGCCATAGACCTCAAAGGCGGCAAATGCGTACGGTTACGCCAGGGAATCATGGAAGATGAGACGATCTTCTCCGATGATCCGGTAGCAATGGCCGACCGCTGGGTAGCCGCTGGGGCTCGCCGGCTCCACCTGGTCGACCTCAACGGGGCCTTCGACGGTGAACCCAAAAATGCCGAGGTGGTCCACGCCATCGCCACGGCCCACCCCCAACTTCCGATTCAGATCGGTGGCGGCATTCGCACCCAAGAGACGGTCTCCACCTACCTGGAGGCCGGTGTTCGCTACGTCATCATCGGCACCAAGGCGATCACCGAACCACAGTTCGTGCGTGATCTCTGCAGCACCTTTCCTGACCGGGTGATCGTCGGGATCGATGCCAAAGAGGGAAGAGTCGCCATCAAGGGGTGGGCCGAACTCTCTGACCAAGACGCCACCGAACTGGCGCTCTCTTTTGAGGACGCCGGGGTCTCCGCCATCGTCTATACCGACATCAGCCGCGACGGGATGATGCAAGGGGTCAATGTTGAAGCCACCGCAACACTGGCCGATGCCATCACGATTCCGGTGATCGCCTCCGGCGGAATCACCCATCAAGGGGATATCGAGGCGCTCTGTGCGGTGAGTCCACGAGGCATCATCGGCGCCATTACCGGCCGAGCAATCTATGAGGGGAATCTCGACTTTACCCAAGCCCAACACTACGCCGACCAGCAGGAGAAGGGTTAAATGGGACTGGCCAAACGAATCATCCCCTGCCTCGATGTCGACAAAGGACGGGTGGTCAAAGGGGTACAGTTTGTCGATATTCGCGATGCCGGTGATCCGGTAGAGGTCGCCCGACGCTATGATGAAGAGGGCGCAGATGAACTCACCTTCCTCGATATCACCGCTAGTCATGAAGGACGAGAGACCATCGTCCATGTCGTCGAAGAGGTGGCGAGCCAGGTCTTCATTCCGCTTACCGTGGGAGGCGGAATCCGCCAGGTTGAAGATGTCCGTACCATGCTCAATGCCGGTGCCGACAAGGTAGCGATCAACACCGCCGCGGTCTTCAATCCTGAACTGGTACGAGAGGCCTCCTCCCGCTTCGGCTCCCAATGCATCGTGGTCGCAATCGATGCCAAACAGGCCTCAGCCCCGGGAGAGCCGCTGAAGTGGGAGATCTTCACCCATGGGGGACGCAAACCAACCGGAATCGATGTCCTGGAGTGGGCCGAGAAAATGGTCGCCTATGGAGCCGGTGAGATCCTGCTGACCAGCATGGATCGGGATGGAACCCGACAGGGGTTCAACCACCCACTCAACCGTGCCGTCAGCACCACCGTAGCGGTTCCGCTGATCGCCTCGGGAGGGGTCGGAACCCTGCAACATCTGGCCGACGGGGTGCTACAGGGAGGGGCTGATGCGGTACTGGCCGCCAGTATCTTCCATTTTGGGGAACAGACCGTTGGGGAGGCCAAACGGTTCATGGCACAACAGGGAATCGAGGTGAGACTATGAGTGACTGGATCGATAAAATTGCCTGGAATGGGGATGGATTGGTTCCGGTCATCATCCAGGAGGTGGGAAGCCATGAGGTTTTGATGTTCGCCTGGATGAACCGGGAGTCCCTGCGACTGAGCGAAGAGAGTGATACCACCGTATTCTGGTCACGCTCCCGACAACGGCTCTGGCGCAAGGGGGAGGAGTCTGGACACCAACAGGTGATCCACTCCATTCGCATGGATTGTGATAACGATGTGTTACTGATCACGGTGGAACAGAAAGGGGGGATCGCCTGCCACACCGGTCGTCACTCCTGTTTCTTCCAACAGCTCGATGACCGTCACTGGCAGAGCGTCGAACCGGTCATCAAGGATCCACAGGAGATCTACGGTTGATGAGAGCCGGACTGCTCCTGCTACTCTGGGGGTTGTCGCTCGGCGCCTACAGCGATGGCCGCGAGATCGCCACCATCTGGTCCGCGGTGCAAGTACTGGAGGATCTCTTCCAGGATACCAGCGAAGAGCACGAGGAGATCCCGGTTTCGCTACTGCGGCAGAGTGATGCCGTGGTGATCCTCCCCGGGATGATCACCGTGGGCTGGGGGGTGGGTGTAAGCCACGGCAGTGGCGTGATGCTGTTTCGACACCCACCGGGATGGAGTGACCCCATCTTTGTCACCCTGACCGGAGCCAGCATCGGTTATCAGGCCGGTGCCCAGGCGACCGATCTGGTACTCTCTTTTCGTGATCCCAACGCCGTCAATAGCCTGCTGAACGGCAAGATCACCATGGGGGTCGATGCCGCCATCGCCGCCGGCCCCATCGGCCGCGACACCACCCTGGCAACGGATAGCTCACTTGATGCCGAGATCTACTCCTGGTCCCATAGCCGCGGCCTTTTTGTCGGAGTCGCCCTCGATGGCTCTCGACTGGCCATTGACGAGGATGCCAACGCCCTCTTCTACAACCAGCCCGGAATCACCTCGGAGGATATTCTGCAGCAACCGACCAGCAGCCGTGCCAGTGGGGTCCATCGCCTCAAGGGGCTACTGCAAAGCCGACAGGAGAGCAGCAACCATGAGCAGTGAGATTCTCGATCAATTAGCCACCGTACTGGAGAGCCGCAAGGAGGCCAACCCAGATGACTCCTACGTCGCTCACCTCTATCACCGCGGACTTGACACCATACTGAAAAAGGTGGGGGAAGAGATGGCCGAAACGCTGATTGCCGCGAAGGATGGCAATCGTGAGCAGATCATCTACGAAACTGCAGACCTCTGGTTTCACACCCTGGTGATGCTGAGTCAGCAGGAGATCCATCCCCGTGAAGTATTGGGGGAACTACAACGCCGTTTTGGCCTCTCCGGGCATGAGGAGAAGGCCTCCAGGAGTCCACAATGAGTGAAGATTGTCTCTTTTGCAAGATCGTTGCCGGGGAGCTGCCGGCCCAGGTGGTCTACGAGGATGAGGAGATTCTGGTATTCCATGATATCCATCCCAGTGCCGAGGTTCACCTGCTGATGATTCCGA
>CAYFOQ010000013.1:9961-16621 GCA_964344735.1 uncultured Piscirickettsiaceae bacterium | reverse complement strand
CTCACGACTGCCGAGGATGCGGTGGTGGCACGAATGATGCGGACGCTGCCCGAGATCGCCGAAAAGATGGGGCTATCCACAGGTTTTCGCACCATCATCAATACCGGCCGTGGTGGTGGGCAAGTGGTGTTCCACCTTCATATTCACTTGCTGGGGGGCGATAGTCTACCGGGCTTTCAGTAGGGACACGGCAACGACTCCGCTCCCTCCTGAAGCTCCCTCTCGCTGTATCGCTCGACCGCGATCTCCCATGGTCGCAGGCGGTTGCGATTCAAGAGGTTCCAAACTTTTGCAACGATTGATAGGAGTTATTCAGAGGTTCCTATATAATGAAAAACCTGCTGTTGCCCTCGTCCCAGGAGAGAGTGGGAGGACAACCCAATCAGGTCGCTGTAAGGCACCTCTAAAAATCGAGTAGAGAATCTAAGGAGTTCATGATGGGCATTGGAGGTATTGGAATCTGGCAGTTGTTGATCATCCTGGTGCTGGTGATCCTGATATTTGGCACCAAGAAGCTAAAAAATGTGGGGGGAGATCTCGGTTCCGCCATCAAAAACTTCAAAAGCTCGATGAAAGAGGGGAACGAAGAGGCCCCAACTACGTCCGAAGAACCCCCTCAACTATCCAGCATGGATGAGCGGGTGATCGATGGAGAGAAGGTGGAACAGAAGGACAAGGTCTGATCCTTGAGACCACCATCTCTGCGGGGTAGTTAATAGAGGGTTATCGGGTCAGTAGATCGCTATGTTTGATATCGGCTTCTGGGAAATCGCTGTGATCGGCGTGATCACCCTACTCGTCGTCGGCCCGGAGCGGATGCCGGCACTGGCCCGCACTGCGGGAAAATGGCTGGGGCGATTCTCTCGCTTCGTCGGTTCGGTCAAGGCCGATATCGACCGCGAACTGAAGGCAGAGGAGATGAAGAGCGCACTGGCACGACATACCCAGCAGAGCGAACTTCACGAGATCATCGAAGAGACCCGGGATGACCTCAATCAGATTCGCGGTACCACCCAGGAAGCGGTGGTCTCCGCCACGACCGTACCGGAGCCAGCCAGTACAGCACCCGAGCCCCCAGCCCCCACCACGACTACAGCTGACACCCCCCGGTCTCACCCTTCATGAGCGACCACCAAGCATCGGAGCTGGGTAGCGAGCAGCCCTTTGTCAGTCATCTGATCGAGTTGCGCGACCGTCTGCTTCGCATCGTACTGGCGATACTAGTTCTCTTTCTGGCGCTCTTCGCCTTCGCCAACGATATCTACCACTACATCGCGACACCGCTGATGGAGTTACTGCCGGAAGGGCAATCCATGATCGCCACTGGGGTGATCTCCCCCTTCCTCACCCCGTTCAAACTGACGCTGGTGATCTCCTTCTATATCGCCATTCCCTATATTCTCTACCAGCTGTGGGGATTCGTCGCTCCCGGGCTTTACGCCAGAGAACGTCGACTGGTGCTACCACTGGCGATCTCCAGCACGCTACTCTTCTACATCGGCATGCTGTTCGCCTATTACGTCGTCTTTCCTCTCATCTTCGCCTTCCTCACCACGACCGCCCCGGAGGGGGTGGAGGTGATGCCGGACATGAAGGACTACCTCGACTTCGTTCTCAAGCTCTTTTTCGCCTTTGGGGCCGCCTTCGAGGTTCCGGTCGCAACCATTCTGCTCTGCATGATGGGAACCACCACACCAGATAGCCTGCGTGAAAAACGCCCCTATGTCATCGTCGGCGCCTTTGTCATCGGGATGTTACTCACCCCTCCGGATATGATCTCGCAGACCCTGTTGGCGGTACCGATGTGGCTACTGTTCGAGGCCGGCATCCTCTTTGCGCCGCTATTCATTCGGGATACCGAGAGCACAGAAAAGCCGAACAACCCATCACCGACCAACGGCACCACGAACACAACGGCCCCCGCCCCCTCCACACCACACTCCCCGCCGAACGACTATACCCCGCCATCCGAAGAGGAGATGGAGGCGGAACTGGACCAGATCGAAGAGGATGAGGAGGCCGCCGAGCGAGAGCAGCGGGCTCGCCGTCAGGCTCAACGTGAAGCCGACAATATCCGCATGGACCACTTTGAATCCCCACTGACCGAACGTTATGGCCCACTCGATGAAGAGAGCGCACGTATGCTCGATGAAGAGATGGAACTACTCGACGGTAGTCCGGATGAGGAACCACCTCCCTCTCCCGACCCCTCCCCCGCGAGCGGGCGAGGGGAGTAGCCGTCCCCCCCCCTAGTGTAATAGGAGGGTAACTATTCAGGGATACCTGTAACTGATTCAGATTGCCCCTGAAATTCGTCAGTTCAAGGCAGAAAATGTGAGTTTATCACTAGATGACCGCGAGCATCGCTCGTAGCGTCACACGTGTAAATGACCATTTTCGAACGCAGAAATGGCGGATTTCAGGGGTGAGCTGAACAGTTACATAGGAGGAGAGAAACTACTCCTCTGCCAACTGGATCAGGCTCTCTCCGGTCATCTCGGTGGGCTTCTCCAGCCCCATGATCTGCAGCAGGGTGGGGGCGATATCGCGCAGCGCCCCATTACTCAGTGCCGCCACCGGTAAATTTTCCCCAATGTAGATCAGAGGAACCGGATTCATGGTATGGGAGGTGTGACGCTGACCGGAGTCGTGGTCACACATGGTCTCACTATTACCGTGGTCGGCAGTCAGTAGCATATCGCCATTGGACTCCTCGATTGCGGTCACGACTCGATCCAAACAGCGGTCTAGTGTCTCGATCGCCCGGATTGCCGCCTGCAGGTTCCCAGTATGCCCCACCATATCGGAGTTGGCGAAATTACAGATAATCACCTCGTACTCTCCGCCCCGGATCTCATCGACCAACCGTGCAGTCACCTCCTCAGCACTCATCTCTGGCATCAGATCGTAGGTCTGCACATGGGGGGAACAGATCAGAATACGATCCTCATAGGGGTAGGGCTCCTCACGTCCCCCATTGAAGAAAAAGGTGACATGGGCATACTTCTCGGTCTCGGCAATTCGCAACTGATGCAACCCAAAGCGGGAGATGTACTCCCCAAAGACATTCTTCAACCGCTCCGGGGGGAAAGCGACCGGAATATCATACTCTCGCTTGTACTCGGTCAGTGAGGTGACCGAACCGAGCTGGGGCCAGACGTTACGGTGAAACCCCTCGAAATCCTCCAGGATCAACGCCTCCGTCAACTGCCGGGCCCGATCGGAGCGGTAGTTCATGAACAGCAGGGCATCCCCATCCTTCACCTGAACGACGGAGTGGTCACTACCGACAACCACCGTCGGAACGACAAACTCATCACTCTCTCCACGGGCATAGGCCATCTCCAGTGCCGCCATGGCACTGTCGGCCTGATACTCGGCCACCCCCTCGATAATCGCTCGATAGGACTTTTCGATCCGATTCCAGCGTCGATCCCGATCCATCGAGTAGTAGCGCCCGGTGATCGTGGCGAACCGTCCCAGTCCCACCTCGACAAACACCTCCTCCATCAGCCGCAGTGAGGCGGCAGCACTCTTTGGTGGAGTGTCTCGACCATCCAGGAAGGCATGAATATAGACCTCGGTAGCACCACGCAGGGCCGCCATGCGGACAATCGAGTGGATATGATCCTCGTGACTGTGAACCCCTCCCGGTGACAGCAGTCCCAGCACATGGATCGCCCGACCACTCTCGATTGCGGCATCGATCGGCTCCACCAGGGTCTGATTGTCATAGAACGAATGGGTTCGAATCGAGCGGCAGATCCGGGTGTACTCCTGATAGACCACTCGCCCGGCGCCAAGATTGAGATGGCCCACCTCCGAATTCCCCATCTGATCCGAAGGGAGCCCGACATCGGCACCGTGAGTGGTGATCAGGGCGTGGGGCCGCTCCCGCCAAAGTCGGTCCCAGTTGGGGGTTTTGGCCATCGCGATGGCGTTGCAGTCACTCTCTTCCCGGCACCCCCAGCCATCGAGAATACAGAGCAGAGCAGGGCCTCTTTTTTCAGACATGGTGATTGGTTCAATATCAGAAGTAGACAAAGGTGCGGTTATTATATAATGTGCTGCTACTGTGGTGCGACCAGGATTACTGATCCATGGCTTCAGCCACATCATGGATGTCGTCCCCTGCGGCGTCAACTCAAGGAGAGAGGAAGAGCAAGCATGAGTGAGAGCGAACTTGCCGCCAGCGATGGCTGTGAAGATACCCGTAATTTACTGGGCACCGATGAGGATATTGAACGCGCTTCACGCTCGCTCAAGGCGATGTCCCACCCTCTGAGACTAAAAATTCTCTGTGTGCTGGGCAACAAGGAGTTGAGCGTACAGCAGATCGTCGATGCCGTAGGAACCTCACAGAGCAACATCTCGCAGCACCTCTCGACCCTGCGCGATCGAGGCATTCTCGACTCCTACAAGGATGCCAACCGGGTCTTCTACATGGTGGGAGACAGCCGTACCCTGAAATTGATCAGCATGATGAAAGAGGTCTTCTGCCGCTGCTGAGCAGGGTTACGTTGGAAGTACCCCTGGCGAGCATCATGACTTTTTCAAAGATTCCTTTATACTATTGCGCCAGACGGTGCTACGACCCGGCACTGCCATTCTCAACAGTAATAGGAAATCATCATGACTAGAGAGTCCATACTGCGTATCATGGCCGGATTCTTCATCCTGCTCTCCCTCTTTCTCGACGGCACCATCTCCACCGAGGTGAGCTGGCTCTGGTTTACCGCATTTGTTGGTATCAACCTGCTGCAGAGCGGCTTTACCGGATTCTGCATCCCAGAGAAGGTACTCAACGGACTCAATATCGGTAAACCCTGCAACTGGTCTCGCCCCGAAGGGAGCGACAACACCCCAGCCTGATACTGGAGCGGCTACAGCATGGAGCAGTACATTCACTTTGCCGGCAATCACTGGGAGCTGTTTGCTGCCTTTTCGATCACCCTATTGATGCTGCTCTTCAACCTCTTTGGTGATCGACTGCGCGGTTTCGAGTCGATCCCGCCGGAGGCGGCAGTCCGCATTCTCAACCGTGATGGCTCACTACTACTCGATGTTCGCAGCAAAGAGGAGCTGGGGCGGGATGGTCACATCAAGGATGCCACCCATATCCCGCTCAACGCGTTGAAGGAGAAGATCCCACAGCTGGAGTCCTACCGCAATCAGGCCGTGACGGTGATCTGTCGCTCCGGCTCACGCTCCGGCGTAGCCTGTGCCCAGCTCAAGAAACAGGGGTTCGAGGAGGTCTACAACCTCAAAGGGGGGATCCTCTCCTGGAAAAGTGCAGGGCTTCCAGTCTCCTATAAGTAACGGATAACTCAGGAGGAAAAATGCCAAATATTGAAATCTACGCCACCCAGACCTGCCCCTACTGCCGGATGGCAGAGGCGCTTCTGGATCGCAAGGGGGCCCACTACACCAAGATCTTCATCGATGGCGACAACGAAGGTTGGGCGACCATGGAGGCACGCAGCAAACGCAGAACCGTGCCACAGATCTTCATCGACGATTACCACGTCGGTGGCTTTGACGACCTCTCTGCACTCAACGCTTCCGGGGAACTCGACCCCTTGCTGGAGCGCCCTGCAGAATAACTGGCCGGTGATCCCTTCCGATCACATCGGTCACTCCAACAGAGGGCAAGTATTACTCCCCGCCCTACCACCACATCATCCCTATTGACACCGGAACTATCGACATGAGCACAACCACCGAACAGAGCGGTCAGCCCCAGATTTTTGAGATTCAGAAGCTCTACATCAAGGATGTCTCCTTCGAGTCTCCCCAGGCTCCCGCCGTCTTCCAGACCCAGTGGCAACCGGAGACCAATATGCAGGTGGGTACCCAATCGACCCGGCTGAGTGAGAATACCCATGAGGTCGTTCTGAACCTCACCATCACCGTAAAAAAAGAGGAACAGTCGATCTTCCTGATCGAGGTCGAGCAGGCCGGAATCTTTACCGTGGAGAACTTCCCGGAGGAGGCGATGGGCCATCTCCTCGGCTCCTACTGTCCCAACATCCTCTTCCCCTACGCCCGTGAGGCGATCTCCGACCTCACCACCAAGGGAGGCTTCCCTCCCCTATTATTGGCTCCGATCAACTTCGACGCCCTCTACGCCCAACAGCAAGAGGCGGCAACGGCTGAGACTACCGCGTAGTCCCGATCCGTACCATACGCCTCCTCCCCAACCACTCGCGGATCGCGTTCCCCGATGAGCCCACCCACCTCCAGGATCGCTGTAGTGGGTGCTGGCTCCTGGGGTACCGCACTAGCCATCTTACTGGCTCGCAAGGGGTTTCAGGTCTCCCTCTGGGGTCACCGGCCGGAACAGATAGCGGCGATGCACCAGCAACGGGAGAATCGCCGCTACCTTCCGGGGACCGTTTTCCCGTCGACCCTCTCCCCCTGCATCGACCTGAAAGCGGCCCTCGAAGGGACCGTTCTGGTGCTGGTGGTGGTTCCCAGTGGTGCCTTCCGTACCACACTACAGCGAATTGCCGAATCGATTCTACCGACCGTTCCGCTCTGCTGGGCCACCAAGGGGATCGAGCCGGTGAGCCATAAACTGCTCCACCAGGTGGTGTCAGAGGAGCTCGGAGAAGCCCACCCCAAGGCACTACTCTCTGGCCCCTCCTTCGCCCGAGAGGT
>CAYFOQ010000013.1:0-9951 GCA_964344735.1 uncultured Piscirickettsiaceae bacterium | reverse complement strand
GATTACCAACCGCCATCACCATCGCCTCCGATCGCGACGAAGTGGCCCACCTGGTGGCCGAACAGTTCCATCACGACCTCTTTCGCTGTTACACCAGCGACGATCTACCGGGGGTCGAGATTGGCGGAGCCACCAAGAACATCCTGGCCATTGCCGCAGGAATTGCCGACGGGCTCGGCTTTGGGGCCAATACTCGCGCGGCACTGATGACTCGTGGTCTACAGGAACAGATGCGACTTGGACTCCGAATCGGGGGAGAGACCGAGACCTTCATGGGGTTGAGTGGACTGGGAGATCTGGTACTCACCTGTACCGACAATCAGTCCCGCAACCGCCGCCTGGGACTCGCGGTCGGCCAAGGCAGCCCCCTGGGGCAGGCGTTGGAACAGATCGGACAGGTGGTCGAAGGGGTGGATGCTGCCCGCGATGTCCATCAGATGGCCCGAAAGCTCAAGGTCGAGATGCCGATCACCGAGCAGGTCGATGCGGTACTTCACCACGGCAAACCCCCGGCAGAGGCGGTTCGGGATCTGCTACAGCGGGAACGCAAACCCGAACGGGTAGTCACTGATTCAGCTCATTTCTGAATCAGTTATCAATCATCGCCCCAGGGTTCGGCCTCACGTTCAGTCAACAGCAGCTTCTCTCCAGCCACCCGGTTGGCGGCAAATATGATCTTCACCTTGTAATTGTCGGACACGGTCAACCCCTTGCGAAGCTCACGCGCTCGATTTCTGGCGTCACGATAGCGCTCATGCTCCTCGATCGGCTCCACGGTTCGGTTAGGGAACTGCTTGAAGAGAAAATAGGGCATATCATCATCCTCTGGCCTGAAGTGCGGTGCGGAACTTGAGTAACGCTTCCATCACCCGTTGGTTGTTGCTGATACTCTTTTCGAGTCGCTGATCCAGATAGGTATCAACATAGACCGAGAGCATTCCAGCCACCTGGGTCAACGTCACTCGAGGGGCCTCTCCAGCCTCTATCCGGGACTGTTCCTGCTCCAGTAGCGTACTGAGTTGCTTCAACTGCCGCCCCCCCTCCTGCAGGTCATCCAAGAAACCCTCACTCCCCATCAGGAAGTTACCACAATCGTGAACCACCTTGCCGACCTGCTGTAACAACGGCTCTTCATCGGCCACTGCCGAATCGCTCGAGACCTCACCCTGGGGAACCTCTTCCGGTACTGCCGTAGCCGCGGACGCTGACGACTCCCTGCCCTCCGACACAACCGGAACCGCACCCTTCTCACCACTCAACACCAGATCCAGGATTTCAAAGAGCTTGTCACGATCGATCGGCTTGCCGAGAAAGTCGTAGACCCCGACCTCACCAAAGGCCTCATAATGCCGCTGCATCACATTGGCGGTCAGGGCGACGATCGGCACCTCGATCCCCTGCTGACGCAAGGTTCGAGTCGCCGTAATCCCATCCATCTCCGGCATATTCATATCCATCAGGCTCAGATCATACGGCTGTCGGGTTGCCTGCTCTACCGCACTCCGACCATCGTTGGCCAGCGTCACCTCCAGACCGATCCCTTCTAGCAGACGACGCTCCATCAACTGTAGCTCGTAGTCATCCTCGGCCACCATCACTCGGCCACGATAGCGCCGCTCCTGATCACGTCCCCCCTCCTGCCGAGGCGCAGCTCCCTCATCCTGCTCCACAGGAAGATCGGTGGCGTGATAGGGGATCGCCAGCGTGAACACAGAACCGACCCCCTCCTCACTCTGAACCGTGATCTCTCCCCCCATCATTTTGGCCAACTGCTGCGAGATGTAGAGCCCCAGACCACTCCCCAAACCGGTTGCCACATGGGAAGCCCCGCCACCCCCCACCTGCTCAAAACGTCCAAAAAGCCGGGAGATCAACTTCTGTGGAATACCGACCCCACTATCCTCGACGAGGAATCGAAGACGACCATCCACCACCTCGATACGTAGAGAGACTCGACCTGTACGGGTAAACTTGAGGGCGTTGCTGAGCAGGTTGATCAATATCTGACTGATTCGTACCCCGTCCCCGCTCAACAGCGTCGACTGCTGCGGAACCTCGAAAACCAGCTCAAGCCCCTGCTCCTCGGCACGGAGACGAAAAATCATCTCGATATCACGAATCACCGTAGCCAGACTGAAGGGGTGCTCATCGATCGAAAACTTGCCAGACTCGATCTTGGACATATCGAGAATATCGTTCACCAGATAGAGCTGTCTCTTCCCCGCCCGGCAGGTGCTCTTGACCACATCGAGCGCCTCCTGTGAGATCACGTCGCTCCCACTGAAATAGTCGCCACGCAACAGAAACTCGGAGTTTCCGATGATCGTCGCCAGCGGGGTTCGCAGCTCGTGGCTCATCGAGGCGATGAAATCATCCTTGAGCTGATTGGCCCGTTTCGCCTCATCCAGGGCGTTGGCCATCTCCGTCACCTCCTGTACCAGAATCACCCCCTCCCCTTTGCCGCGATCCATCGAGTAGAGATTGAAGGCCCGTTGTACACCATCGGTATCGACAATTCGGCGATGAGTAGTGACATCATCGGCGATGATGAAGTGGTGGATTCCACCACAGAGACGGGCGAAGTCGTCCATGGTCTTGTTGTAGGGCCGATAGACCCCATTTTCCATCACCCCGACCCCCAGCGTCTGGGTCGCCAGCAACAGCACATCCAACTCTTCCGCCTTGCGTTGAACATAGAGGGTACGCATGATTGCGGCAATCCGCATCAGGAAGACATCCTGGGTATCATCCTTCCAGATCAGATCGATCGCCCCTGACTTCAGCGAACGTTCAACCACTTCGGTACTCTGGGAGTGCATCACCACCGCAATATGACGAGTCTGGGGGTTGGCCAGAAGCGATTCACAAAACTCGTCTCCATTACCGTTAGGCATATAGAAATCGACCACAGCCAACTGGAAATCGTCCTTGAGCGCCATCTCCAGCGCCTCAGACATGGAGTTGGCGACGCTGACGATATAGCCATTATCCTGCAACAACTTACGGTAGATCGCGCAAACCGTGTGGGAGTCATCGACAAAGAGGATACGCCCCCCCTTGCTATCTCCGGTCTTGGGTACCCAATGGATATCCTCCCCCGTTCTACGAGAGACGTTATGACTGTTGAGTAGACGCCGCAGACGGTAGGGCATCTGATCCAGATGATCCTTGTGCTGGATGTCATTATTGGGTCGCTGACTCGCCATCTTGTAGGCAAGCGCATCAGGAGCCTCGGAGAAGATCAGCACCGAGAGTGACTCGAAGCGGGGGTCGAACGCAATCTTCTCCAACATCGCTGCCCCAGACATCCCTCCAGCCGGGAGGATCCAATCCAACAACAGCCCATCGAAGGGGATCCCCTGGGAGATCCCCTGCTCCAAAACTTTCATCCCCTCCTCTGCGTTGAGCGCTGCGGTCACCTCAAACCCCGCCCGCTCCAGCATCTCGACACAGACCGCCAGCGTGGTCCGCACATCCTCTACGATCAAGACACGAAATGGCAACTGCTCTGGATCGGACATCACAAGTTCCTTCTTTGGGTTACGTGCCAGCCAGCGGGCTGCTGTAGCTTATGGGAGGTGGGGGTCGATCGCCCCCCTCACCCCAGCCCTCTCCCCCCGAGGGTGGAGAGGGGGAGACCACTATTTGGCCTTCTTCACCGCCGCCTTTTTGGGGGCACTCTTCTTGGCTACCGTCTTCTTCACCGCTGCCTTTTTGGGAACGCTCTTCTTGGCTGCCGCCTTCTTCACCGCTGCCTTTTTGGGGACACTCTTCTTGACTGCCGCCTTCTTCACCGCTGCCTTTTTGGGGGCACTCTTCTTGGCTGCCGCCTTCTTCACCGCTCCCTTTTTGGACGCACTCTTCTTCTTGACCACCCCCTCTCCCCGATCTCTCTTGGAAACTGAACTGACCCGGGTCTGCGGAGCCGCGGCTCGCAACTCCTCCGCCAATTGACGAATCGCCCTCTCCATCACGGCCGTATCGAATGCCCCCTCGACCTCCTTGAAACGCCCCTGATAGTAGGCCGCCAGTGGATCTCTGATCACCTCATAGTCACGTAGCCGACGACTGATCTTCTCTTCGCGATCGTCAACCCGACTATGGAGCCGCCCTCCACAGTAGTCACAGACGGTATCCACATTGGGTGGGTTATTGTAGATATTGAACTGGGCCCCGCACTTGCGACAACGGCGTTGCCCGGTCATCTCCTCCATGTAGGTGTCATAGTCGAACTGCACCATCACGACCCCGGCAAAGGCGACCTGAGCCTGAAGCAGAATGGCATCGATACCACGTGCCTGATTCTCGTTTCTCGGCCCCCCTTCGAGGATGAAGCCATCCGCCACGTCAGCCTGCTGCAACCGCTCTTGCAGAACGGCCAGCACCAGGTCATCATGCAAGGGACGGTTGTTCTTCTGCCCCTTGGCCACCTCCTGCCCCAAAGCGGAACCACTCTCGGACTCTTCCTTCAGCAGGGCACCGATCGAGACCATTGGCACACCGTAGTGTTCGGCCAACATCTTCGCGTACCCCACCTCTCCCGATCCTCGCGGACCCAATAACCCTATTCGAACCATACTGTCGTTTTTTCTACCTCATTGTGCCGCTGGGTCGGGGAAACCATAGCCCCACATCCAGCGGGTGATCTTGATTTTTTATATTTCGATTGGTGTTGTTTATTTGTGACCGGAACCACTTTTCTGTATAAGTTCAGCCACCTACCCTCGCTCTCGCCGCCACACTGTATATTCAATTTACCCTTAAATGTCAATGAATATGTTGAATATATTGCACTCTTGAGCCATTTGACCCCCTCGAATATGCCGAAAAAACCTCACATTCCGGATCTCTCTACTACCGAGATCGGTACCGTCGAACAGACCCTGCGAGAGCGTTTTGGTTCGCCGGTTGAGGTAGCGCTGGGGGATGCCGAAATTCGTCTCCACCGTGATGACCGCGAGCTGGCACTCTGTCCCGTGATCTACTGGGAGTCACCGGAGGATGACTCCAAGTTCTTTATCACCAAGACCGCGGTCAATGAGTATCGCTGCCAGTTTTTCTACCGTGGATACCAGCAGTACAGCACCGGCAAGGAGCGCTACGACAATATTGGTGACTGCGCCATCTCTCTGCTTCAGGTTCATAGTGACCACGAGCAGAAGAAGCGGGCGGAGTCGACCTCATGAGAGAGCGCCCCCTATCACGATCCGCGATCGGGGGGCAGACCAAGAGACCAGACAACCACTACTGAGCACACAAGGAGCACGAGCAGATGTCCCCCAAAAATGCGTTTTATGCCCAATCCGGCGGTGTTACCGCCGTCATCAACGCCTCCGCCTGCGGCGTGATCGAAACCGCACGCAAGCACGGCGATCAGATCGGTACCGTCTACGCCGGTCGTAACGGTATCATCGGCGCCCTCACCGAAGAGCTGATCGATACCTCCAAGGAGAGTGACGCCAACATCGCTGCCCTCAAAAACACCCCCTCCGGCGGTTTCGGCTCCTGCCGCTTCAAGCTCAAAAGTCTGGAGGAGAATCAGCGTGAATACGAACGTCTGATCGAGGTCTTCAAGGCTCACGACATCGGTTACTTCTTCTACAACGGTGGTGGTGATTCTGCCGACACCTGCTACAAGGTCTCCCAGCTCTCGGAGAAGATGGGGTTTCCGGTACAGGCGATCCATGTTCCCAAGACGGTCGATAACGACTTGCCGATCACCGACAACTGTCCCGGTTTTGGTTCGGTGGCCAAATACATCGCCGTCTCCACCCTGGAGGCCTCCTACGATGTGCGCTCCATGGCCGCCACCTCTACCAAGATTTTCGTCATCGAGGTGATGGGGCGCCATGCCGGCTGGATCGCCGCCGCCGGGGCGCTGGTCGAGGACTATGGGATCCCGGTAGTAACCCTCTTCCCCGAGGTGGAGTTTGACCAGGAGAAGTTCCTCGCCGCCGTCGATAGCAAAGTGAAGGAGTACGGCTACTGCTCGATCGTGGTCTCCGAGGGGTGCCACTGGCCAGACGGCAGATTCCTGGCCGAGCAAGGCACTCGTGACTCCTTCGGTCACGCCCAGCTTGGCGGTGCCGCCCCGGTCGTCGCCAACATCATCAAGGATGCCCTCGGTTACAAGTACCACTGGGCCGTGGCCGACTACCTGCAGCGTGCTGCCCGCCATCTCGCCTCTGAATCGGATGTAGAACAGGCCTATGCCCTGGGACAGGCAGCCGTCGAGAAGGCACTGGAGGGCAAGAACTCGATCATGCCGACCGTGGTACGTGAATCCTCTTCTCCCTACCGCTGGAGCATCGGTGAGGCCCCACTCTCCGAAGTGGCCAATGTCGAAAAGATGATGCCGATGGATTTCATCTCCGAAGATGGCTACGGCATCACCGCCGCCTGCAAGGAGTACCTCTACCCCCTGATCAAAGGGGAGGCCTACCCCGACTACGATGACAACGGCATGCCGAAATATGTGACCTTGGACAATGTATCCGTTGCCAAAAAACTAGAGGATTTCGACCTCTAATCCTTCACCATAAAGGGGCTGCAGGGATGCAGCCCCTTTTTTTGCCTTCAACCATCAATAGTTAATTATTGTCAATTATTAGGAGATCGTAATGCCCAACGAACTACTGTTTGCATTAATCGCAGGTTTTGCTGCGATTGCCTATGGTTATGTGTCGATCCAGTGGATTACCGCAAAATCACCCGGCAATGAGAGGATGCAGGAGATTGCCATGGCGGTACAGCAGGGGGCCCAGGCCTACCTCAACCGCCAATACAGCACCATCAGCGTCGTCGGTATCGCACTGTTCGTAGTGATCGGTTTGGCGCTCGACTGGTACACCGCGATCGGCTTTGCCATCGGCGCCCTCTTCTCCGGTGCGGCCGGTTACATCGGGATGAATATCTCGGTTCGCTCCAACTCCCGTACCGCCGAGGCCGCACACGACGGCATCAATGCCGCATTTCAGGTCGCCTTCCGCGGTGGCGCCATCACCGGCATGCTGGTGGTCGGACTGGGGCTGATCGGCGTGGCCGGGTACTACACCACACTGGAGGTGATGGGACTGCCCCAGGATAAAATTCTTCATGCCCTGGTCGGACTCGCCTTCGGTGGCTCGCTGATCTCGATCTTCGCCCGTCTCGGCGGCGGCATCTTTACCAAGGGTGCCGACGTTGGTGCCGATATCGTCGGCAAGGTTGAGGCTGGCATCCCGGAGGATGACCCTCGCAACCCGGCAGTGATCGCTGACAACGTCGGTGACAACGTCGGTGACTGTGCCGGTATGGCTGCCGATCTGTTCGAGACCTATGCCGTAACGACCGTTGCCACCATGTTGCTGGGGCTACTGATGGTAGACAATACCCATGCCGGGGTGCTCTACCCATTGGTACTGGGCGGGGTCTCCATCTTCGCCTCGATCATCGGCACCTACTTCGTCCACGTCTCCGAGGGGGGAAAGATCATGAATGCCCTCTACAAGGGGCTGATGGTCTCAGGGATCATCGCCGCAGCCGCATTCTTCCCGATCACCTCCATGATGTTTGGCGATAGCTTCACCGTCGCTGGCACCACGATCGCCTCTATCAACCTCTACTATGCCGCACTGATCGGCCTGGCGCTGACCGCTGCCATGGTGATGATCACCGAGTACTACACCGCGACAGAGTACAGCCCGGTACGGGATATCGCCAAGGCCTCCACCACGGGTGACGGCACCAACGTCATCGCCGGTCTCGGGGTCTCCATGAAGGCGACCGCCGCTCCGGTTCTAGCGGTCTGCGCCTCTATCCTGGTGGCCTACAACCTCGCCGGTCTCTACGGGATCGCCATCGCCGCCACCTCCATGCTCTCCATGACCGGAATCATCGTCGCGCTCGACGCCTACGGCCCGATCACCGACAACGCTGGTGGTATCGCTGAAATGGCAGAGCTTCCCGAGGAGATCCGCAACATCACCGACCCACTGGATGCGGTAGGGAACACCACCAAGGCGGTCACCAAGGGCTACGCCATCGGCTCAGCCGGTCTTGCCACACTGGTACTGTTTGCCGACTACACCAACAACCTTGGTGGGGATGTCAAGTTCGACCTCTCCAACCATATGGTGATCATCGGCCTCTTCCTCGGTGGAATGATCCCCTACATCTTCGGGGCGATGTCGATGGAGGCGGTCGGCCGTGCTGCTGGCGGTATTGTCGAAGAGGTTCGCCGTCAGTTCCGTGAGATCCCCGGGATCATGGACCACACCGCCAAACCGGACTATGGCAAGGCGGTCGATATGCTGACCCAGTCGGCAATCCGCGAGATGATCATCCCCTCCATCCTACCAATTGCGGCCCCACTGCTGGTCGGTTTGCTGTTGGGTAAGGAGGCACTGGGTGGAATGCTGATCGGCACCATCGTTACCGGTCTCTTCGTCGCCATCTCCATGACTACCGGCGGGGGTGCCTGGGACAACGCCAAGAAGTATATCGAGGATGGCAACCATGGCGGCAAGGGGTCTGATGCCCACAAGGCGGCCGTAACCGGAGATACTGTCGGTGATCCCTACAAGGATACTGCGGGTCCCGCGATCAACCCGCTGATCAAGATCATCAACATCGTAGCGCTGTTGATCATCCCGCTGCTGTAAGCGTCGAGAGAGCGTCCATCCCCATCTGGGGATGGTGTTGTCTCTCATGCTTCGACCCGGTATCGGGTACAATAGGGGCCAGCAATTCGCTGGCCCCTTTTTTTTGCAGGAGTGACCCCACATGAATCTGGATCGAGTCTCAAGCGGAACCAACCTCCCCGAGGAGATCAATGTCATCATCGAAATTCCAGCCAACTCCGATCCGGTCAAGTACGAGGTCGACAAGGAGACCGGAGCCATGTTCGTCGACCGTTTCATGAACACCTCGATGCACTATCCTTGCAACTATGGCTATGTCCCCCACACCCTATCCGACGATGGAGATCCGGTTGATGTGCTGGTGGTCACCCCCTACCCGATCATCAGCGGCTCGGTGATCCGTTGTCGTCCGGTCGGGGTGCTGAAGATGACCGATGAGGCCGGTGCCGATGCCAAGGTATTGGCGGTTCCGGTGGCCAAGCTCTGCTCCGTCTACAAGGATGCCACGCGTCCGGCCGATGTCTCTACCGTGCTACTGGACAAGATTGCCCACTTCTTCGAGCACTACAAAGACCTGGAGCCGGGGAAATGGGTCAAAGTCGAGGGTTGGGAGGAGGCCGAGTCCGCTCACCAGGAGATCATGGATAGTATCGCGCGCTATCAGCAGAGCCCCAACAAACCTCACTTCTGAGCAACCAACGGCTATCGTTACCGATGAAAATCTGCATCCTCTCCGATACGCATGATCGGGTCGACTATCTTCACGCCGCACTGGAGATGGCACGGACCCAGGGAGTGGAGGTGGTGCTCCACTGTGGTGATGTGGTCGCCCCTTACACGCTCAAGCGAACCCGCGAATTTGGCCTGCCCATCCACGTCATTCACGGCAACAACAAGGGTGACCTGGCCGTACTCTGTCAACTGGCTCATGACCCCGACAGCCTGATCCACTACCATGGTCGAGATGCCCGGATAGCGTTAGGGGGGCGTTCGATCTTCATGGTCCACTTCCCCGAATATGCCCAGGCCATTGCACTCACCGGGGAACATGACCTGGTCTGCTGTGGTCATAACCACCGCTGCAAGATCGAGACCGTGACTCACGCCAGCGGCGACGGGACGACGCTACTGGTCAACCCGGGTAGCGCCTCCGGTATGGGGAACATCCAGCCCACCTGCGCCATTGGCGATCTCGAGACGATGAAGTTTGAGATCCTGGATGTCCCAGAGCCCCCACCACCGGACTATAAGCGTTGCGGGTGAGCCAAAACTTTTGCGTAACTGTTCAGCTCACCCCTGAAATCCGTCATTTCTGCGTTCGAAAATGGTC
>CAYFOQ010000012.1:22823-26642 GCA_964344735.1 uncultured Piscirickettsiaceae bacterium | reverse complement strand
TCAGAAGCAGGTTTTCATGGCCACTCATCCAGGCCGAAATCGCGGACCACTCCACCATTGTCGACGATTACCATCACCAATTAGAGTGTGGCCAGGACACGATCTGCTGCGGCAATGGTGGTATCGATATCCTCATCACTATGGGCCGCAGAGACAAAGCCGGCCTCGAAGGCAGAGGGGGCGAGGTAGACCCCGGCCTCGAGCATGGCGTGGAAGAAGCGGTTAAAGAGACCGCTATCACAAGCGGTCACTTGGGCGAAGTTCTCCACGCGTTCCTCTGCGGTGAAGAAGAGTCCAAACATTCCACCAATTCGGTTGCACCGCATCGCAACCCCGTGAGATGCCGCAGCAGAGAGGATCCCATCCGTGAGTCGTACCACCTTGCGTTCGAGATCGGTGAAGAACTCTGCTGCAGAGATCAGCTCCAGGGTCTTCAGACCTGCTGCCATCGCTAGTGGATTGCCGGAGAGGGTGCCGGCCTGATAGACCGGACCGAGGGGGGCCAGATGTTCCATGATTTCGCGTTTGCCGCCGAAGGCTCCGACCGGCATCCCGCCACCGATCACCTTGCCCAGTGTGGTGAGATCGGGAGTGATTCCCAGTTTTTGCTGGGCACCGCCCAGTGCTACCCGGAATCCGGTCATCACCTCATCGAGAATCAGCACGGAGCCGTGTTGATCACACACTTCGCGTAGCGTCTCCAGAAAACCGGCCACTGGTGGGACACAGTTCATATTGCCAGCCACCGGCTCGACGATAATGGCGGCAATCTCGTCACCCATCTCGGCAAATAGTTCGCGCACCTGATCACTGTCGTTATAGTTCAGGGTCAGGGTGTGTGCGGCCAGTGCCGCCGGGACTCCGGGGGAGGTGGGGACCCCCAGTGTCAGAGCCCCCGATCCTGCCTTCACCAGCAGGGAGTCGGCATGGCCGTGATAACACCCCTCGAACTTGACGATCTTATCGCGACCGGTATATCCACGTGCCAGGCGGATGGCGCTCATGGTGGCCTCCGTCCCCGAGCTCACCATCCGTATCAGTTCGATCGAGGGAACCAGCTCCTTTACCTTCTCTGCCATACGGGTCTCGATGGCCGTCGGGGCACCGAAACTGAGCCCATTTTCTGCCTGTCGTTGTACCGTAGCCACCACTTCGGGGTGAGCATGGCCAAGGATCATCGGGCCCCAAGAGCCGACATAGTCGATGTAGCGGCGGCCATCCTCGTCAAAGGTATAAGGGCCAGTGGCCCGCTGGATGAATACCGGATCACCGCCAACGCCACGAAAGGCGCGTACCGGGGAGTTGACTCCACCGGGGATGTGGTTTTGGGCTTCCTGAAACAGTTGGTGAGAATCGCTCATGTAAGGGGCTCCTCCTGAGGTTGATAGTGAGCGGCGATGGCGGCGGCGGAGTGTTGAATATCCGATCTACCCAGAACCGCATGGATTACGGCCAGTAGATCGGCCCCAGCGGCCACCAGCGCTTTACTATTTTTGGCATTGATGCCGCCAATGGCAACCAGTGGCAGGGAGAGCTCGGCTCTGGCCTGACGTAACAGCGCTGGGGTGGCATGGACGGCTTCCGGCTTTGTCTTCGAGGGGAAAAAGCGGCCAAAGGCGACATAATCGGCACCCCGCGCCTCTCCCTCACGGGCAAGGTCGAGCGAATTGTAGCAGGAGATGCCAATGATCGCCTCTTTTCCCAGAATCTGGCGTGCCTCTTCCAGTGGCGGATCATCACGGCCCAGGTGAACCCCATCGGCACCCACTTCGGCGGCCAATGCGGGCTCGTCATTGATGATCAGTGGTACTCCCAGTGGGCGGCAAAGGGTGATGAGATCACGGATTTCCCACAGGCGCTCACTTCTCGATGCCCGTTTGTTGCGGTACTGTACCATCTTTACCCCCCCTTGGATGGCGGCAGCTACGGCGGCTACGACCCCCTCCTTGGCGGTGAGATCGGGGTCGGTCAGCAGATAGAGCCCCGAGGGGATCTTGGTCATGGTCAGGCTCCTGTTATCGGTTAACAGGCTGTTGAAATTCGCTCATACGAGCGCGAGACAAGGCAAAATTGGACGAAAAAGCGGAGTTTACTCCAGTAAATGAGCATTTTGAGTCCAATTTTAACGCCGTATCGTGCCGTATGAGTAGAATTTCAACAGCCTGTTAAAGAAGGCGATGGGGGAAGTGTTGTCCGGCGGTGGGTCGAGTGGCGTGGCGTAGCGTCTGCAAAGTGTAGTCGAGACCTTCCGAAACGGCGGATGGTATTGGCTCTCCCAGTGCCAGACGGGTAGCAATGGCGCTAGCCAGGGTGCAACCGGAGCCGTGGTAGTGGTGTGGTAGTCGCGGCTGCTCAAAGGTGAACGCTGCTCCTCGTTGGGGGGTGAGTTGGTGGTAGACCCGATCGGAGGACTCCCCTGGATAGGGGCGGTCGGTACCCGTGACCAGAACGGCCTGGCAGCCACTTTCCAGCAGTGGTTCCACTCCCCCCAGCGGGATCAGCTCCTGCCGGTTGGGAGTGGTTAGTGTGGTTCGGGGGAGCAGCCGTTGTCGCAGTGCGGTGACCAGTTCGGGGGCGGCCAGTCTACCTCCGCCTCCGGCTTGGAGGACCGGATCGAGAACCACGGGAATTTGTGAATAGTCGATCAGAAGTCGTTCTAGCGTCTCTCCCATGGCGGTGGTGCCGACCATGCCGATCTTGATCACCGCGACAGCAAAACGTTCCAGCAGTCGCCTGCCCTGTTCCAGTACTAGATCAGGGGAGACCTCCTCGAAGCGGTAGGCCCGCTCCCCATCTTGCACTGTGAGTGCGGTTACCAGAGTGAGCGCTTGTCCTCCATTGGCTCCGATCGCCTCGATGTCGGCCTGTATTCCGGCACCGCCACTCGGGTCATGTCCGCCGATCGCCAATACCAGTGGTCTCTTCACCGCTGGCGAGGACCAAAGAGCGCGGTCCCGATCCGTACCACGGTGGCCCCTTCGGCGATGGCCGCCTCCAGGTCGTTGGACATCCCCATGGATAGGGTATCGAGTTGGAGTCCTTCCCGGTTGAGCGCCTCCAGTGCCTCACGTAGGCGTTGAAACGGGTAGCGCTGTCTGTTGAATTCACTGCTGCGTGCCGGCAGGGTCATCAGTCCTCGCAGCCGCAGTCGTGGTAGGGTGGAGATGGTCGCGGCCAGTTGCGGTAGTTGCGAGAAGTCGACCCCAGCTTTGCTCTCTTCCCCGCTGCTGTTGACTTGTAGGCAGATATTGAGTGGGGGGAGATGTTGCGGGCGCTGGTCTGAGAGTCGCTGGGCGATCTTCAATCGATCGACGCTATGAACCCAGGAGAAGTGGGTGGCTATGGCGCGACTTTTATTGGACTGGATTGGTCCGACATAGTGCCAGCAGATCTCTGGTAACGCCTGAGTGGCGGAGATCTTTTCCAGTGCCTCCTGCAGATAGCTTTCACCAAAATGGCGTTGGCCGGCTTGATAGGCCGTCTCTATTGCGCTGGGAGGCTTGGTCTTGCTGACCGCCAGCAGTCGAATGGTCGTTGGATCACGGTGGTAGTGGCGTGCTGCCGTATCGATCCGTTGTTGGAGCTGGTGTAACTGTGTCGTGATCGTCATCTCCAGAGTATACTTCTAGCAGGCTGTTGAAATTCGCTCATGCGAGCGCGAGACCAATTTTAACGCGGTATCGTGTCGTATGAGTAGAATTTCAACAGCCTGCTACCCACCAAAACCAGATTCTCCGACCCATGTACTCCACTCCAACCGAGGCGCTACAGCGCCTTTTTGGTTACGACCGATTCCGCCCCCATCAGCAGGAGGTCATC
>CAYFOQ010000012.1:16272-22813 GCA_964344735.1 uncultured Piscirickettsiaceae bacterium | reverse complement strand
GGGAGAGACGCCTTCGTGCTGATGCCGACTGGCGGGGGCAAGTCACTCTGCTATCAGATTCCCGCCCTGTTGCGAAATGGCACCACCATCGTCGTTTCGCCGTTGATCTCGCTGATGAAGGATCAGGTCGATGCCCTTCAGACCAGCGGGGTACGAGCCGGTTACTACAACTCGACACTGGGGGCAGAGCGTGCCCGACAGATTTTGGCCCAGCTTCATGGGGGAGTGCTCGACCTGCTCTACGTGGCCCCGGAACGGCTGATGTCGGAGCGCTTTTTACAGCGATTGGAACAGATCGATATCGCCCTGTTCGCGGTCGATGAGGCCCACTGTGTCTCCCAGTGGGGGCACGACTTTCGCCCCGAGTATGTTCAGCTGGGAGCGTTACGACAGCTATTTCCCGAGGTACCGATGGCGGCCTTCACCGCGACTGCCGACCCCTGTACCCGTGACGATATCGTCAATCGGCTGCAGCTGCGCCAGCCTCGGATCCATATTGGTGGTTTCGATCGCCCCAATATTCGCTATAGCGTGTTGGAAAAGCGCCGTCCGGCCGAGCAGTTGATCCAGTTCCTTCAACGTTTTCGCGGTGAGCGTGGAATCGTCTATGCCCTGAGTCGCAAGCGGGTGGAGGAGGTGGCTGAGCGGTTGCAGAGCGAAGGGTTCATCGCTGCCCCCTATCATGCCGGACTGTCGGCGGCACGCCGTGATCAGGTTCATGAGCAGTTCTTGCGAGATGAGGTGGATGTGGTGGTGGCGACAGTCGCTTTTGGTATGGGGATCGATAAACCGGATGTGCGGTTCGTGGCTCACTACGATCTGCCGAAGAATATCGAGGGTTACTATCAGGAGACCGGCCGCGCCGGTCGTGACGGGTTACCGGCTGAGGCACTGTTACTGTTCGGAGCGCAGGATATCGTTCTGGCTCGCCGGTTGCTCGAGAATAGTGATAACGATAGCCAGCGTAGGGTCGAGACCCACAAACTCAATAGTATGGTCGCCTTTGCCGAGGCCCTCACCTGTCGACGACGAGTGCTGTTGCACTATTTTGGAGAGGAGTTGGACCACGACTGTGGCAATTGTGATCTCTGTACCTCTCCGCCAGAGCGTTATGATGCCACGGAGGATGCGCGCAAGGCGCTCTCCTGCGTCTACCGGTTGGATCAGCGCTACGGTATTCGTCATGTGGTTGATGTTCTGCGTGGGGTGGACAATGAAAAGATCCGCCGCTTGCGGCATGACCGCCTCAGCACCTACGGGATCGGTGGTGATCACAGTGATGCCGCGTGGTCCAGCCTGCTTCGGCAGCTTATCCACCGCGGTTACCTGATGCAGGATATCGCCAACTATTCAGTGCTTCGACTCACACCAGCGGCTCGCCCACTATTACGGGGAGAGGAGCTGTTGGAGTTGGCGCGACCACGGACCGATGAGAAACGCCTGCGGCGACCAAAAAAGAGTGCTACGCCACAGCCCGATCACCCTCGTGATGAGGCGCTGTTCGAGCGCCTACGGGCATTGCGCCTACAGTTGGCTCAAGAGCAGGAGATTGCCCCCTACATGGTCTTTGGTGACAAGGCGCTCACCGAGATGTCGATCCACTGTCCACAGAACCCTGAACAGTTTCTCCAGGTCAATGGGGTGGGCGAGAAGAAGCTGGAGCGTTTTGGAGCGAGATTTCTGGAGGAGATTCAGAAATATCTTGGAGAGGCGTCGTAGTAGCGGGCTGCTATTCGTTGAATACCGTGGTGGCATCAAAAACCGGACCATCGACACAGACCCGCTTCATTGCGACCCCCTTCGGGGTCTGCACCTCGACCACACAACCGGCACAACCGCCGACACCGCAGGCCATATACTCCTCCAGTGATACCTGGCAGGGAAGGTGATATTCCCGCGCCAGTGCGGCGACAGCTTCCAGCATGGGGTGGGGGCCACAACTGAAGATTTCGACCTGTCGGCGCTCTTCCAGTGCGAGGTTGTCGAGCCAGATACGGGCAAGATCGGTGACGTAGCCGTTGAATACTCCCGGGTAGCCCTGAAGGCTGGCAAGGCGGCAGGAGATCCCCCAGCTCTCCAGCAGGGGTTGGGTGCCGATCACATCACTCGGAAGATCGGGTAGTAGTCGTTGAGAGGGGGTGACCGGAAAGGGGAAGGGGAGTTCGGAGCCGAGTATCACCAGCGGTTGATAATCGGGTTGGTTACGGAGCCGTTGTGCCAAAAAGATCATCGGTGGCATCCCTACCCCTCCACCGATCAACAGTGGACGACGCTGTTCGGGGTGGAGATTGAAGGGGGTGCCAATTGGGCCGATCAGACTGATCTGCTCTCCCACCTCGCGACGGGAGAGCGCGGTGGTGCCACTGCCAACCCGTTTGTAGAGCAGTTCCAGTGTGCCCGCTTCGGGGTGGGTGTGCATGATTGATAGGGGGCGACGCAGGGTGAAGGAGTCGCCACAGTCGACATGTACGAAGCTGCCCGGCTGGGCGCGTCGAGCGATTCCTGGAGCCTGCAGCTGCAAAATATGTTGATCTCCCTCGAGGTGATCGTGTCTGAGCAGAGTGCTCTCCTCTTGAAGCAGGGTGTTGCGGTGGTTCATTGGGGATCAGGCTCGTTCGGGGGGGAGAGGTTCATCGTTGGTAAACCAGTTCGCCATGTAGCAGGGTGTGGGTCACCTCACCTTGCATCTCCCACTGCAGGAAGGGACTGTTCTTGCCAGCGCTGCGCAGATGTTCGGGGCTCACCTGCCACCAGCGATCGGGATCGAAGATGGTAATGTTGGCCACCTTGCCTGCTGCCAGGCTGCCAACATCGATGCCGAGTAGTCGAGCCGGGTTGCTGGTGACGGTCGCCAGTGCGGCGGCTAGTGGGATCTGTTGTTCTCGCGCCAGTCGCAGCACTAAAGGTAGCAGCGTTTCGAGCGTACTGGCACCGGGAGCGGTCTCCTCGAATGGCGCTGCTTTGGCATCCCGGTCGTGGGGTTGATGGTCGGAGCAGATTATGCCGATGGTGCCGTTGCGGACCCCGGCGATCAGGCTGTCGCGGTCACGATCGGTACGCAGTGGAGGAAGCAGATGGCAGAGACTGTTGAAGTTGCCGATATCCATCTCGGTCAGGTAGAGGTGATGGGCCGCGACATCACAGCTAACCGCTAGCCCATCCTCGTGGGCCTGGGTGATCAGTTGTAGGGCGTTGCGGCTACTGAGACCACAGAAATGAGCGCGGACAGCGGTCTCTCGAATCAGGACTAGATCACGCGCAACCGCCGCGGTCTCGGCTGAATCGGGAATTCCCGGTAACCCCAGGCGAGTACTGATACTGCCCTCATGAACACAGCCGTTGTGGCTCAGCCAGGGGTCGTTGGGGTGGATCATGACGGTGAGGTCATGGGTGGCGGCGTACTCTAGCGCTCGACGCATCACCAGTGAGTTGGTGATCGGTCTGTTGGCGTTGGAGAGGGTGCTACAGCCACTGCGCTTGAGCGCCCCCATGTTGCTCAGCTGTTCCCCTTTGAGTTGTGCAGTGAGGGCTCCGATCGGAACCACATCGGCGGCTCCGACCAATGCTACCTTGTGATGGATCAGTTCGACCACCGCCGCGGAGTCGATTGCCGGGATGGTATCGGGAGGAACTGCCAGCGTGGTGATGCCGCCGGCTGCAGCGGCTCGGGTCTCCGAGCGGATCGATCCCTTTTGGGCCTCTCCCGGTTCCCGTACTCGGGCCCTCAGGTCGACCAATCCGGGGATGACGATACAGCCACTGGCATCGATGGTCTGGTCAGCATCGAATTGTGGAGAGTGAGGAGCGATGAGCCCGGCATTGATCTGCAGGGTTCCGGGTTCGTCCCGGCCGCTAGCTGGGTCGATAATGCGACCATTCTCGATCGCGACTCTCAACTTCTATCCTCCGTGGTCTGGTGCTGCATTGCCATCGATAGTACCGCCATTCGGACCGCAATGCCGTTGGTTACCTGTTGGAGAATGACTGCGTGGTCGCTGTCGGCCACCTCACTTTCGATCTCTACTCCTCGGTTCATTGGCCCCGGGTGCATCACGATGGCATCGGTTGCTGCCCGCTGCAGACGACTGCGGGTCAGTCCGTAGTAGTGAAAGTATTCCCCCTTGCTGGGTAGCAGGGCACCACTCATCCGCTCATTCTGTAGGCGCAACATGATGATCACATCGACCCCCTCCAGTCCGGCATCGATATTGGTGGTGAAGTGGACCCCGAGATCTTCCACATGGCTGGGGCAGAGCGTGTTGGGAGCGATGACCCGGACCTCGGGGCACCCCAGTGTATTCAGGGCATGGATCTGTGACCGTGCTACCCGAGAGTGCATGACGTCACCGACGATCGCTACTCGCAGGGTGGTGAAATCTCTTTTGTGTTTGCGGATGGTGAACATATCCAACATGGCTTGTGACGGGTGGGCATGGCGCCCGTCTCCGGCGTTGATTACACTCACCGTATCGTTGACATTCTGGGCGATATAGTGGGCGGCACCGCTGGCATTGTGACGTACCACGAACATATCGATCTGCATTGCAATCAGATTCTGCAGGGTATCGAGCAGGGTCTCCCCCTTGGTGGTGGCGGAGGCGTTGATGTTGATGTTGAGTACATCGGCAGAGAGTCGCTTCTCGGCCAGATCAAAGGTGGTTCGGGTGCGGGTGCTGGGCTCAAAGAAGAGGTTGGCAATGGTCTTGCCCCGCAGTAGGGGAACTTTTTTTGCAGCCTGATTGCCGACCGAGACGAACCGTTCCGCAGTGTCGAGGATTTCGGACAGCAACGCTCGGTTGAGCCCCTCGATCGAGAGAAAGTGGCGGAGTCGACCCTGTTGGTCGAGTTGCAGATTACGACTCATCGGCTCTGCTGCAGTGTGATCCGAAGCGGATCGGGGCCACTGAGTTTGATCTGCTGGTTCCGGTCCAGCGCCATCCGGGTGCCGACGATATCGGCCTGAATGGGGAGTTCACGGGCCTCACGGTCGACCAAGACCGCCAGGGTGACACTGGCTGGACGACCATAGTCAAAGATCTCGTTAAGGGCGGCACGGATGGTGCGGCCGGTATGGAGAACATCATCGACCAGCAGAATATGGGCCTCGTTGACATCAAATGGAAGATGAGAGGGGGAGACTTGGGGGTGGAGACCGATCCGGGTAAAGTCATCCCGGTAGAAGGCGATGTTGAGTTCGCCTAGTGGTTGGGAAAGCCCCAGACGCTGGTGGATGCGGTTGGCAACCCAGGTTCCTCCAGTGTGGATGCCGATGACCAATAGGGACTCGGTCGCCTCCCCCAGCCGTTGCCGAAGCTGTTGCACCAGAGAGTTGATGAGCTGGTCGATGGTTTCCGGGGTGATCTCGTCGGGGGTCATGAGGGGGTCCACGGACGGCTGCTGAGAGGGGGAATTATAGCCCATAGGACGATCACCGGATCAATCGGGTTGGTTGAACCAGCTCTGTAATATTCTGCTGGCGGCGACGGCGTCGACATCTCGTTGTGGTGGAGTGCGGGGCTCCCCGCTATGGTCGCGAATGATTGCTTCTGCCTCCAAGGTGGTGAAGCGTTCATCGACCTCATAGACCGGAAGATGAAAGCGGCCACGTAGCTGGTTACAGAACTTTCGTGCCAAGCGGGTCATCTCCTGCTCGGATCCATCCCGTTGTAAAGGGATCCCGACTACGGCAGCCTCTGCGCCCCACTCCCGAAGGAGGTTGGCGATCGCCTCCCAGTCCGACTGACGGTTTCGGCGTTTGATGGTGGTGAGAGGACGGGCTGTGGCGGTCAACTCCTGACCGATTGCCACACCGATGCGGTGGCTTCCGAGATCGAATCCGATCAGCGTGCGTTCACCATCAGGCATGGCCCGCTTCTGTGGTCAATACCGTGATATCGATGCCGAGTTGGTCGGCAGAGCGTCTCCACAGCATCGCCTCGTCGGTATCAAACACCAGTTCCGGGGTGGCTGGGACACTAAGCCAGCTATTTTCGGAGATCTCTCGCTCCAGTTGCCCCTCTCCCCAACCGGCATAACCGAGCGTGATGATGCGCTTCTCCGGCCCCTCTCCATTGGCGATGGCGTAGAGAATGTCACGTGAGGCGGTCACACCAATATCCTGTGTCAGCTCCAAGGTCGATTCCCACTCTCCCACTGGCGTGTGGATAACGAAACCCCGCTCTGGCTGCACCGGACCACCGGTGTGGAGTACTTCGCTCTCTTCGAGTTTCACCTGTACCTCGATCTGCATATGTTCCAGTAGCTCCTGGATTGGCAAAACCGTCGGGCGATTGAGGACAAACCCCATGGCACCCTCTTCGTTGTGTTCACAGATGAGGGAGACGGTGTGATCGAAATTGACATCCTGCAGCGCCGGCATCGCAATCAACAGGTGGTTGCTGAGGTAGTTCTCCCTGGACTCGATCTTGTGGCTCATCAGGTTATCTTAGCACTATCAATTTGATTTGTGTCGGTTGCTGTGATAACTCCAGGCGTGCCGCCATGGCCGGGGTCAGGTGGTACTCTCCATTCTCGTCGATGA
>CAYFOQ010000012.1:9818-16262 GCA_964344735.1 uncultured Piscirickettsiaceae bacterium | reverse complement strand
CGGCCTGGTAGACGCGGCCGAGGGGCGAGACGTGCCCCATGAACTTCGCCTTGCCACCGTAGACCCCCACCGGCAGGCCGCCGCCCACGACCTTGCCCAGGCAGGTCAGGTCGGAGCGCACGCCGAAGCGCTCCAGGGCGCCGCCCCGGGCCACCCGGAAGCCTGTCATCACCTCGTCGATGATCAGCAGGGCTTCGATGCCGAGCTGTCGAGCGATGCGAGCGCGGTCCTCCGGGGGGGCGATCAGTAGCGCGGTGGCAGCGGCATCGGCAGTGGTGCCGTTGTCGTGGATCACGGTCACCGAGCGGGTACCGTGGGCCGGAGAACCGGTGGTGGGATCGATGATATGGTGATAGCGTTTGCCCTGGTAGGTGAACATCCGTTCGTAGTCTCCGGAGGTAAAGATCGCCTCATCCCCTTGTGGTTGCAGTGCCGCCACCACCCCTGTGCCAGTGGGGGCGCGGATACCGATCTGCCACGGACGTTCTCCGCGAAAACCGATTGCACGCAGGTCACCGCCGGTGTTGACGATTGCATGATCGATTCCCAGTCGACGCAACTGATCGATCGCGCGATCGATGGCATAACCCTTGGCGATACCGCCGAGGTCGATTTGCAGGTCGGGATTGGTGCTGCTGATCGTGCCGGCACTGAACTGTAGCTGGTCCAGTGTCGGTCTGCTCTGCAGTAGCTCGTCAATCACCTGGCGTGAGGGCGGGGGGCCGTGCCACTCCTCGTCATGAAAGCCCCACAGTGCGATCAGCTTGCCGATGGCGGGGTTGAAAAGGTGGTCACTCTGACGAGATAGCAGGGCGCTCTGTTGTAATAGTGTGGTCGCTTCTGGCGAGATCGGAGTGGTCTTGCCGTGGGCAATATTGTGGTTGATCTCACCCAGCAGTCCCCCGGGTTTCCAGGCGTGCCAGGTGTCGTGCAGCATCGCGAAGTCATCACGGATACGGCGACTGGCGAGGGCGTTGCGAGTTGGATCGCTGCCCCAAATCGTCAGTGTGATTTTGGTTCCGAAGGCGAGAAACTGATCCTGATAGAGGGGGGTGGGGCGATCGCAGCCAAGTAATAGTGTAAACAGTAGTGGCAGCAGATAGCGCAGAGGGTTCATGATGGATCGATTTCTCGCTCGATCACATCCATCAGCTCGGCAGCGATATTGAGGTTGTAGAGGTGATCCAGTTCACGGATACAGGTGGGGCTGGTGATGTTGATTTCGGTTAGGTAGTCGCCGATGACATCGATGCCGACGAAGAGAAGCCCTTTACTGCGCAGGGTCGGGGCGACTCGAGTAATGATTTCGTGGTCTCGCTCGGATAGGGCTACCCCCTCACCACGTCCTCCTGCGGCCAGGTTGCCACGGTGCTCTCCTGCAGCTGGAAAACGGGCCAGGCCATAGGGGACCGGGTTGCCATCGATCAGCAAGATACGTTTGTCCCCTTGGGTGTGAATCTCTGGCAAAAAACGTTGGACCATAACCTGCCTGCGGCCATGGTCAGTGATGGCCTCGATGATTACCCCGGTGTTGAGATCATCGAGCTGGAGCCGGAAGATCGAGCTTCCTCCCATCGCATCGAGGGGTTTGAGAATAATCTGCTGGTGTAGCTGCAGGAACTCCCGGATCAGACGCTGCTGGCGGGTGACCAAGAGCGGGGGGGTGAGGTCGGGAAACCAGGCGGTAGCCAGCTTTTCGTTGTAGTCCCGTAATGCTTGAGGGCTATTGACCACCAGTGCGCCATCGGCTTCCGCCAGCTCCAGCAGATAGGTGGCGTAGAGGTACTCACGGTCAAAGGGGGGGTCCTTACGCATCAGGATTACATCGAGTTCGGCCAAGGAGAGGGTGAGCCGCTCTCCCATGACATACCAGCGGTCCAGTTCGTCACGCACTTCCAGTTGATGGGCGGTAGCTTGGGCGTTGCCCTGACTGAAGAAGAGATCCTCCAGCTCCATGTAATAGAGCTCCCAGCCTCGTCTCTGAGCCTCCAGCAGCATGGCCAGGCTACTGTCCTTCTGAGGGTGGATCGACTTGATTGGATCCATGACGATACCGAGGCGGGTCATTGCGGTTCTCCTATCAGTGAGTGGATTTCACGTGCCGCAGCCAACATCGCCAGCCGGGCGATCACCCCGTAGGCATAGAAACGGTTGGGTTCGGCGTCCGGCGAACGGTTGTTATCGGGCAAGTTGAGCGGGTTGGCAAAGGCCAGTGGTTCGAACTGCATTCCCGGGGCGTTGAGGTTCTCATTGGCGCCGCGCGCAGTGTGGATACGGTAGAAACCACCGATGACGTGGTGATTCATCATGTAGACGACCGGTTCCGCGACTGCCTGCTCTTCTCCGAAGGTCTCGAAGGTGTAGACCCCTTCCTGGATGATTACGTCGGTGACGCTCTGTCCCCCCTTGCTTTTGGCCATCTTGTTACGCTGCTTGCGGTTGAGTCCGTGGATCTCATCGGCGCTATGGATGGTGATGATTCCCATGCCGTAGGTGCCGGCATCGGCCTTGACCAGTACGAATGGTTTACGCTCGACACCGTAGTGGTCATATTTGCGCTGAATTTCCCCCAGCAGGTGATCGACGTGTGCCGCCAGGCACTCCTCCCCCTCCCGGTTTCTAAAGTCGATCTCGCCGCAACGTTCGAACAGTGGATCGATCAGCCAGGGGTCGATACCCAGAAGCTCGGCAAACTCCCGAGCCACCCGGTTGTAGTGTTGAAAGTGGCCCGACTTGCGGCGCTGGCTCCAACCCAACTCCAGTGGAGGGACAATGGGTTGGGATAGGTTCTGGAGTAGGGGGGGCGGGCCATCAGAGAGGTCATTGTTCATCAAGATGACACAGGGAACGAAACGGCCATCCCCTGGCTGTTGCAGGTAGAGTTGATCGGCCTCCCGCTGTAGGGGCTCCAGGGTGATGGTATCGCCGGAGGGTAGGGTGTAATCCTGGGGATGTTTCAGCTCTTCACGCAGGGAGCCGATGCGGGTGGAAAAACCGGCCTGGTGGATCAGTTTCGTCAGTGTGGCCAGGCTCTCCAGGTAGAAGAGGTTGCGAGTGTGGTTCTCGGGGATGATGAGAATGTTGCAGGCGGTCGGGCAAATTCGCTCGATGGCGGTCTCAATGGCCTGGACCGAGAGTGGGTAGAAGGCCGGATTGAGGTTGTTGAAGCCGGCGGGAAAGAGGTTGGTGTCGACCGGGGCCAGCTTGAATCCGGCGTTACGAAGGTCGACTGAGGTGTAGAACGGTGCCGGCGTGGCTCGCCACTGGCTGCGGAGCCACCCCTCAATTTCGGTTTGGCGATCGAGCAGGTGAGATTCGATCTCCTGTAGTGGGCCAGTGAGCGCGGTGGTGAGATGGGGAACAGGAGGGTAGGACATGGGGCTGGGTCGGGTCGATCGGGAGAAGGATGATAGTCGGGAAGTGGGGTGCTGTCACAGGTCGCCGTGAAGATGTTGAAGCAGGGTGATCGCAGCGATGGCAGCGGTTTCGGTGCGCAAGATCCGTGGGCCGAGTCGGACCGGGTTCCACCCCTGGGCGACCAAGGTTTCAATCTCTCCCGGCGTTAGTCCCCCCTCGGGACCAATCAACAGGGAGATCGGCTCCTCTCGCTTCGGGGCTGGAGCCTGATTGAGTGTAGTGGTCGCTACTGGAGAGAGTAGATAACCATGCCCCTCTGTTGCCAATCCGGTAGCGGTAAGTTTCATCGGCGTGTGGATGGTTGGGATGCGATTGCGGCCACTCTGTTCGCAAGCGGAGATGGCCACCTGTTGCCAGTGTTCGGTTTTTTTGTTGAGTCGTTGTGGGTCGAGACGAACTACGGTGCGTGCAGTGACGATCGGAGTGATGGCGGTCACTCCCAATTCGGTCCCTTTCTGGATGGCCAGCTCCATTCGTTCTCCTTTGGAGAGTGCCTGAAAGAGGTGCAGTCGCCGTGGGCTTTCGCAGTCACGGCGCTCTCCTTGGGTGAGCGAGACGATGCTCTGTCGTCGTCCGACCTCTTCCAGTGTGGCCAGATACTCCCAACCGCTACCATCAAAAAGGGTGATCTGCTCTCCTGGTCCCATCCGCAGCACTTGAGTGATATGACGGTGGGCAGTAGGATCGAGCTGTTGGGTGGAGTGGGACCGGAGCGGAGAAGGGCTGTAGACTCTGGGGGTGGGCATGGGCTGGTTGAATTGGAGTACCAAGTGAAACAGATTGTTTCCTATCTACAAAAATGCCGGGAGTTAGTGGCGTTTACCGACTACAACGGCTGGATTGATAACAGTACCATTGGTTACCGCACACTGGATAGTGGTTCTGACTGGGCGGTGGTCGAGGTCTGGTTCGAAGAGATCTTTATCAGTGCCTGTTGTGAAGATCGCAGTGAGCGGCGGGGGAGGTTGCGGTTGCAGTTTGATGGGGTGGGTGAGGTGGTTGCGTCCGAAGTGATCTGAGTCGGTTACAGGTGGTATGAATCGTTGCACGCGTATTGGCTCTCCTGAATCGCAACACGCTCGAGCACATCCCTGTGTCGCTCGGCTGCGGCCTTCCCTGGCCGCAGACGGTTGCGATTCAGGAGAGCCAATACGCGTGCAACGTTAATAGTGAATGGTTTTAAAAAAGGGTGGAAAAAAAGGTTGATTTTCATAATATCATGAAACTATAATATAGCCCATGAGCTGATACGGCAGCGCCACCCTCCTCCTCAGGCGCGCCTATCCTACAAGGCTCATTAAGACAGGATCTTTTCCCCCAATTTAAGACCTGTCGCCGCCGGCCCGGACGTCCCCCGTTCGGGTCGGCATTTTTCTTTGGAGATGGGGCGGGATGGCAAGACGAATTTCAGGGGCAATCTGAA
Organism: uncultured Piscirickettsiaceae bacterium; assembly: GCA_964344735.1. GTDB lineage: Bacteria > Pseudomonadota > Gammaproteobacteria > Thiopontia. The sequence goes on along the minus strand of CAYFOQ010000012.1, from coordinate 11,422 downwards.
TCAGTTACAGGCCTTCTGAATAGTTACACCGTCTGGTAAGCCGAATAGTTACATCAAGCCTTCGTCCCATGGACATATCGTTACCAAAAACTCCACGCCTTCCCATGGATCGACTGGACGATCTCAAGCGTCGAGGGCGTTATCGTCGTCGTCGGGTCGTGTCGAGTCGACAAGGGGTCGAGGTCGAGATCGATGGGAATCGACTGCTCTCTTTTTGTAGCAACGACTATCTAGGGCTTGCCAACCATCCTGCGGTGGTCGAGGCGTTTCAACGTGGACTCTCTCGTTGGGGAGCGGGGAGTGGCGCGGCTCACTTGGTCACCGGCCACACCCGTGCACATCACCAATTGGAGGAGGAGTTGGCCGATTACCTCGGGTATCCCCGGGCACTGCTCTTCGGTTCCGGGTATCTCGCCAACCTGGGAATCCATCAGGCGCTGTTGGGACGGGGCGATCGGGCCATTCACGATCGTCTCAATCACGCCTCTCTGCTCGATGGCGCCCGGTTGTCTGGGGCGCGGCTATTGCGCTATGGTCATAATGATCTGAGTGCGTTGGAGCGTCGGTTGAAAGAGAGGGATGGGGGAGCCACTTTGGTGGCGACTGATGGGGTTTTTAGTATGGATGGGGATATGGCCCCTCTGCCGGAGATGGTCAAGGCGTGTCATCGTGCCGCCGCGACTCTGGTTGTCGATGATGCCCATGGCTTTGGGGTGCTTGGAGCCCAAGGGCGAGGGACAGTGGCTCACTTCGACCTCGATAGTGGGTCGGTTCCGGTGGTCATGGCGACTCTGGGGAAGTCCTTTGGTCTCTCCGGTGCCTTCGTTGCCGGCAGTGAGGTGGTTGTGGAGAGTCTGGTTCAGGCTGCACGTAGTTACATTTATACTACGGCGTCTCCTCCTGCTCAGGCCGAGGCGACCCGGGTCGCGTTGCGTCTGGTACGAGAGGGGGATGAACGTCGAACCCATCTGCGGCAACTGATCGAATATTTTCGACGGGAAGCGCAAGGGTTGGGGTTGCAGTTATTGCCATCGCAGACACCGATTCAACCCCTCCTGTTTGGTGTGGAAGAGGAGGCGTTGGCGTGGGGGGAACGGTTGCAGCGGCGAGGTCTGATGGTGGTGCCGATTCGTCCCCCTACCGTGCCGGAGGGTACGAGTCGGCTACGAGTCACGCTTTCGGCTGCCCATACCCTTGATCAGGTCGACCGTCTACTGGAGGCACTGCGGTGAGGCCGCCGTTGGTGTTGGTTCATGGTTGGGGGATGCGACGACAGGTGTGGTCCCCCTTATTGCCGCTGCTGAGTGAACATTTTCGAGTGATTGTGGTCGACCTCCCCGGCTATGGCGGGTTGTCGCTCCCCTCTTCTCCATCAATGGTCGAGATGGCGGCTATGGTGGCCGCGGAGGTGGGGGAGTCGGCTGTCTGGCTAGGGTGGTCGCTAGGTGGACAGCTGGCATTGCAATGGGCTCAACAGGCTCCTGAGCAGGTATTGAAGTTGGTGTTGGTGGCCACGACTCCCCGTTTTGTCGCAGGCGAGGGGTGGCGTTGTGCGATGCATCGAACTTTGTGGGAACGTTTTATGGTCGATCTTCGGTGTTGCC
>CAYFOQ010000012.1:4251-9808 GCA_964344735.1 uncultured Piscirickettsiaceae bacterium | reverse complement strand
TGCAGTGGCTCGGGGTGGAGCAGGGGGGGGGTGGCCGTCGACAGATGTTGACAGCGTTGGCGACAGACCTGGAAGCGGAGGCTTTGGAGCGAGGATTGACCCTGTTGATGGAGAGTGATCTACGTCCCTTGCTGGATGAGATCGTTCAGCCGACGCTCTGGATTGCTGGCGACCGGGATCGGCTGGTGCCGGCGGCGGCTGTAGCGTCGGCTAGTGGTATGATGGTGGAGAGTCGAATGGTGACGATCGAGGGGGCTGGTCATGCCCCTTTTCTAAGTCATCCTCAGGCGTTTATATCAGAGGTGATTCGCTTTGCCGGATGAGAGATACCAGCGCTCGCAGCGACAGATTCGGACCAATTTCGAGCGGGCTGCAGGGGGTTACGATGAGGTGGCACAACTGCAGCGTGAGGTGGGGGAGCGGATGTTGCAACAGCTGGCTCTGGAGCGCTTCTCTCCGGAGCAGATTGTCGATATCGGAGCCGGTACCGGTTACTGTACACGGGGGTTGGAGTCCCGTTTTGCTGGTGCTGAGGTGGTGGCACTCGACTTGGCAGAGGGGATGTTGCGGCTGGCCCGAAAACGGCGTCGGCGCTGGCGTTCACGGCAACGATTCCTCTGTGCTGATGCCCACAATCTGCCCCTGCAATCAGCGGTGGCCGATTTGATCTTCTCCAACTTTACCCTGCAGTGGTGTGGCGATCTGCCACAAGTGTTGGCTGAGTGTTGGCGGGTGTTGCGTCCCGGTGGTCTACTCTTCTTCTCCACACTGGGGGCGGAGACCCTGCAGGAGTTGCGGCGCTGCTGGGCGGAACTGGATGCAGATGTTCATATCAACCAATTCAACGACCTGCAGGCGGTGGGGGATCTGCTACTCTACAGCGGTTACAGCGAGCCGGTGGTTAGTGTCGACCGTTTTACCCTCAGCTACGACAGTGTGCTGACACTGATGCGTGATCTCAAGGGGTTGGGGGCAACCAATGTCAACCGTGGTCGCCGCCAGGGGTTGACCGGACGTTCAGTGTTGAAGCATCTGGAGCAGGAGTATCGGCCGCGAGGGGAAGATGGTCGGATCGAGGCCAGCTGGGAGGTGCTTTATGGCCATGCCTGGAAACCGGAGGGGGAGTTGGGGAGTCATCCCGAGCCGTTTTCGCTCACACTGGACCGTTTTGGGCATTGATCGTTGCTTTTCGTTCATGAGGGGTGATAAAAAAACCAATCAAAAAGGTAGGTCTTGACAGCGGGGTTTGAGCCGCTATGATTCTCCCAGTAAAAAAACTGAAATAGTCAATTTTTCGTAACCAGTACAACTACAAAGGAGCAATGATATGACCGTTCTAGTAGGCCGTGAGGCCCCAGACTTTACCGCACCAGCCGTGATGGGCAATGGTGAAATCAAGGCCGACTTCAATCTGCACGAGTTCAAGTCTGGCAAGTATGCGGTGATCTTCTTCTATCCGCTCGATTTCACCTTCGTTTGTCCCTCCGAGTTGATCGCCTTCGATCACCGGATGGAGGAGTTCAGCAAACGTAATGTCGAGGTGATTGGGGTCTCCATCGACTCTCACTGGACCCATAACGCCTGGAGAAATACTCCGGTCAACGCTGGAGGGATCGGTGCGGTGAAATATCCGATGGTTGGCGATATGACTCAAAAGATTACCCAGGATTATGGTATTCAGGTTCCCGGTGGAGCCCCTGCCCTGCGTGCCTCTTTCCTGATCGACAAGGACAATATGGTTCAGCATCAGGTGGTCAACAATCTCTCTCTCGGACGCAATATCGATGAAATGATCCGTATGATCGATGCCCTGCAGTTTACCGAGGAGCATGGCGAGGTCTGCCCGGCAGGTTGGAAAGAGGGTGACGAGGGGATGAAGGCCAATCCAGATGGGGTGGCCAGTTACCTCGCATCACACGAGGGCGACCTCTAGTATTTCACACACGCTCTCCCCCTCTCCCTCTGGGAGAGGGTTGGGGTGAGGGCGGCTGAACCCCCCAATCAACCGGCATACCCCTTATCCACCCCCCCCCACCACTACTGGTCCAGATCAGCGGAGAGCTCGGAGAAGGGGTCAGCACATAGGTATCACTGGAGAGAATTCCACCACTGGCATCAGGGGTGATGGTGATCACCCCCTGCTGGGTCGTGATGGTGTCGACCCGACCGTTGACCTGGCTCTGGTCTGAAGGGATACCGTAGCGTCCGCCATTGCACTCCTGGAGTGATCGGCGGAGCTGATAACACTGTTCTACCCCGGTCTTGTAGGGTTGTGCCGCCATCACCACCTCGGTGTAACGGGCACGGGTGGTGTATTGGGTATAGGAGGGGACCGCTACGGCAGCCAGTATGGCGATGATGGCGATGGCGATGATCAACTCGATCAAGGTAAATCCGGTAATCCGCCACCGCCAGATGAGATGATCATCGGGGGTCGGTATCGTCGTCTCCTCTCTCCGTTCTGACCGGAGGAGGGCATGCTCGGGTTTGCCGTATTGGGTGTTGAAATTGGGTCTCTGCACAGTGATGCTCTCCTCGTTCCTACTGCATTGCTGCGGTAGAAAGGGGGGCAGCGGGTGCAGGTCAGTGGGTTCTTTTCAGGGTGAAGCGGGCCAGTGCTTCGAGGGCCTCGCGATAGGGGGTGTCAGGCAGGATCGAAAGGGTGTCGATCGCCTCGGTTACCGCGTGTTCGGCAGCATCGATGGTGTACTCGATCGCCCCGCTGTTACGAACGACCTGCAGAATGCGTTCAAACTGGTCACTCTCCCCCTGTTCGATCGCCTGACGGAGTAGTTGTCGCTCCTCACCGCTACTCCGGGAGAGTGCGATAATGAGAGGCAGTGTTGGTTTCCCCTCGGCCAGGTCGTCACCGGCATTCTTACCCAGTGACTCGCTGCTGGCGTTGTAGTCGAGTGCATCGTCGATCAGTTGGAAGGCGTTGCCTAGATGTACTCCGTAGCGCTGTAGCGCCTCCCGGATGGAGCTGGGCTGGTCGGAAATTACCGCACCGAGTTCACAACCCGCCTCGAACAGCTTGGCTGTCTTGCGATAGATGACCTCGTAGTAGCGCTCTTCGGTGGTATCGGGGTCGTTACAGTTGAGTAGTTGCAGCACCTCCCCCTCGGCGATGACATTGGTGGTTTCGGCCATGATCTTCATCACCTCCATGCGCTCCACCTCCACCATCATCTGAAAGGAGCGAGAGTAGAGGAAGTCCCCGGTGAGGACTGCTGCCTGATTACCAAAGACAGCGTTGGCAGTCTCCTGTCCCCGCCGTAGCTCCGAGGTGTCTACCACATCATCGTGAAGCAGCGTGGCGGTATGGATCAGCTCGATCACTGCGGCGAGCTGGATGGCCGCAGAGGCGGAGTTGCCGCCACAGGCGCCATGGGAGAGCAGGGTAACGATGGGGCGGATCCGTTTACCACCACTGCCGATGATGTAGTGGCCCAAACGATTGATCAGCACCACATCGGATTGAAGTCGCTTCAGAATGAGCTGATTGACGGCTGAAAGCTCCGTCTGGATAAGCTGCTGAATCTGTTCAAATGAGGGGAGAGCAGTGGTCAAGCGGATTCTCGACGATGGCCAGGGCCGTATCACAGTGCCAGTGGCGTGGTTGGAATAGTGCAAATTTTCCGGGCTAATCCAGATAGAGTCAAGTTGGGCGGCTCTTGCAGGGGGTGAAAATAGTCTCTCTTTTATATGGATATTCTATTTCTCTCTGTGCTAGGATCGATTTTGATGTATCGGTCGTTGCAAAAGTTTTGGCACTCCTGAGTGGCAACCGTCTGCGGTCAGGGAAGGCCGCAGTCGAGCGACACAGGGATGTGCTCGAGTGTGTGGCGATTCAGGAGTGCCAAAACTTTTGCAACGATTGATACCTGTTTGGAAATAGATCGATGGGGGGTGTTGATGGAAATAACGTTGACCGATGCGCTGATCGTGGCGGGCAGTGGGATGGGGCTGATCTGGCTCTTTCTCTGGTTTATCAATACCCACCCCAACGGTTGTTGCGGAATCAGAAAATCGATCCTTAAACACCGCAATCGTGACGCTTCATCGACCTCTCCGCTGTTGAGTCGTCGCGGTGGGGGTGCGCTAGGGAACTCATGAACGAGGTTATGGGTAGCGGAGAATGGCGACGATCCTAGTTGGGTTGTGGATGAATGCAAAAAAGCGATTGACAATATAATTTATCGCTAATATAATGCGCAACCAGGCCCTCGGAGGATCTCCTACGAAAAAGAATCTCCTCCTCCTTCTTTCGTTGGTTCCCCATCCTCTGGGGGCCGTCTTGCTTTGGTGAATCGTTACGAATCCGTTACGCTTACTCTCTTTCGTTTTTGCGGGTCGACTGCTGTAGTAATTGATAGAGTGCAATATTGCGTTGCCACTTTGATTCGCGTAGCGGAGTGTTTCCAAAGCTGTTGGATTGGGTTGCATCGGCGCCGTGGCGTAGCAGGATCTCTACCATTCGCGGACGGTTCTGTTGCACCATCTGCAGTAGAATGGGATCACCGAAATCGTTGACCGACACCGGGTCTGCTCCTCGATCCAGAAGCCACTCCAGCATCATTGGTGACTGTGCCAGAAAGAGTGCGGTGCGGCCGAACATTCCCCGACGATTGAGTAGTAGTGCTAACCCTTGATGGCTCTCCCACTCTTCTAGTCTGTCCCAGGATTCATCGCGAATCGCCTGGTGCAGCCGGGAGAGGGTGGGGAGCGTCGTCGTGATGACGACAGTAGCAGACGTGGTCTCCTCTCTCTCCTCACCCCAGCTATGCCCCCATGCAGTGATCCCAATCAATAGCGGTATGAGCCACAATCGTGGGCTCCGGTGTGGCGACTTGGTGTGAGGGAGAGGCATGAAAACAGTCTATTTTTAGAGGTTTCTTGAGTGTATCACGTCGTAAACGGGTGGAGTAGTGATGGTGAAACAGGAATAAAATACGTATATCTGCGTATTGATCGGGTTGTTGTTGGCCGCTATAACTACAACCATGACGTAACCATTTGCCAATACCTGTAACTGATTCAGTGGTGAGCGGAACCGTTACATGGTCGGTCGGCGGTGGGAGATTACGGTAGGTAGAGCAAAGAGAGAGGAGAGTTGAGATGGCGCCATATCCAAGATTTGACAATATCGAGAGCTGTGATCAGGTTTGTGAGGCAAGAAAGCGGGCAGATGCGGCGATTGGTGGGGTTTCACACGAGTGTGAGATTGGCTGGCGGGCACGGGTGACCCGGCTCTTCATGCGAACCATGGCACGTTCTGGGGGCTACAGTCATCGCGGTGTATCGGTGTAGTCTGGATTTAATTGCAGGAAGGGGCGAATGTTGCCCCGGGAGCGATGGAAATGGGGACTTTGATGCTGGTGGTGTTGGGACTGGTGGCGACTGTGGTGGTATTGGTGGTCGCCTGCAGGGATTGTGGTCGTGCCCACTTGCAGTACGATTAGGCGGGATTATTCGTTCTGCTGGTGATGGGGGCTGGTGCGCTGTTGTTCGCGTTCGACTGCACGGTAACCGATGTCGGTGCGATAGAAACAGTCGC
>CAYFOQ010000012.1:0-4241 GCA_964344735.1 uncultured Piscirickettsiaceae bacterium | reverse complement strand
GTTGGGCTTGGGCGACGCTCTCCCCTAGAGCGCAGGCACAGAGTACCCGTCCCCCTGCGGTGACGACTGTCCCCTGTTGTGTCGCAGTTCCGGCGTGAAAAATCTTTTCGTCCACAACCGGTCGTTGGGGGAGTCCCTCAATGGGATCTCCCTTACGGTAATGGTCAGGATAGCCACCAGCGGCCAATACCACCCCAAGTGCAGGGCGGGGATCCCACGCCGGACTCATCTGATCCAGTCGTCCTTCCAGCGCAGCACTGCAGAGCTCCACCAGGTCGGATTGCAGTCGTAGCATGATCGGTTGGGTCTCGGGGTCACCGAATCGAACGTTGAACTCCAGTACATTGGGTACCCCTTCCGGACTGATCATGACACCGGCATAGAGAAAACCGGTAAAAGGAACTCCCTCCTCTGCCATGCCACGAATGGTGGGGATGATGACCTGATCCATGATCCGCTGGTGAATCTCCGGGGTGACTACAGGGGCTGGAGAGTAGGCCCCCATGCCTCCGGTGTTGGGGCCTAGATCTCCGTTGTCCCGAGCCTTGTGATCCTGGGAGGTGGCCATGGGCAGGATGTGTTCACCATCGGCCATGACGATGAAGCTCGCCTCTTCGCCCGTAAGGAACTCCTCGATCACCACTCGGTGGCCAGCGGTACCAAAGGCGTTGCCGGCCAGCATCTCACGCACCGCCGCCTCCGCCTCCGCCAGCTCTTGTGCCAAAATCACCCCTTTGCCGGCTGCCAGACCGTCGGCCTTGATCACAACGGGAGCGCCTACCTGGTGGAGATAGGTGAGTGCCTCTTCGAGATCGGAAAAGCTGCCATAGGCGGCAGTGGGAATCTGATGTCGGGCCAGGAACGCCTTGGTGAAGGACTTCGACCCCTCGAGCTGGGCCGCCTTTCGACTGGGGCCGAAACAGCGTAGCCCAGCCGCGGTGAAGGTATCGACCACCCCCAGTACCAGAGGGACCTCAGGACCGACAATCGTCAGTTCGATCGATTGTGCCAGGGCAAACTTCACCAACTCATCGATCGCTTCGACGGCAATATCTACATTCTCCATCCGTGGTTCGGTGGCGGTGCCAGCATTGCCGGGGGCGACAAAGACCCGCTCCACCATTGGCGATTGAGCGGCCTTCCAGGCCAAGGCGTGTTCCCGCCCGCCGCTACCGATGATCAGTACCTTCATGCTAATTCTGTCTCCTGGCTATGGCTGAGTGTGAGAGGAAGAGCGTGCAACCGGGGTGAGGTCAGTGACGGAAGTGGCGCATTCCGGTAAAGACCATCGCCATTCCATGTTGGTCGGCAGCGGCAATGACCTCATCGTCTCGCATCGATCCGCCAGGTTGAATCACGGCGGTGATCCCCGCTTCGTGAGCGGCATCGATTCCGTCCCGAAAGGGGAAGAAGGCATCCGAGGCCATCACTGAGCCCGGGACATCGAGGCCGGCATGCTCTGCCTTGATTCCGGCGATGCGGGCCGAGTTGATTCGGCTCATCTGGCCGGCACCGACGCCAATGGTCATGCGGTTGCTGCCGTAGACGATGGCGTTGGATTTGACGAACTTCGCAACCCGCCAGCTAAAGAGCAGGTCATCCATCTCCTCTGGCGTAGGCTGGCGCTGGGTTACCACTCGTAGCTCCTGGGTCTCCAGAAGGTCGGCATCTTGCAGTAGGATGCCTCCATGTACCTGTTTCATCTCCAACCGGTTCGGGCGTTGGTCCCCGTTCCCGGAGACCAGCAGGCGGATGTTTTTCTTGGTGGCAACGATTGCAGCGACATCAGCGGCGATGGCGGGAGCGATGATCACCTCGACAAACTGTCGGTCGATAATCGCGCGGGCGGTCTCTCCATCCAGTTCGCGATTGAAGGCGATAATGCCCCCGAAGGCCGATTCCGGATCGGTGCTGTAGGCTCGATCGTAGGCGGCGAGCAGACTCTCGTCACAAGCGACTCCGCAGGGGTTGGCATGCTTGACGATGACGCAGGCGGGGCTGTCGTCAAACTGTTTGACGCACTCCAGCGCGGCATCGGTATCACCGATATTGTTGTAGGAGAGCTCCTTGCCTTGTAGTTGTCGGGATGCAGCGATGGAGCCTGCAGGTGGATTCCGATCAACATAGAAGGCGGCCTGTTGGTGTGGGTTCTCCCCGTAGCGCATCTCCTGGGACTTCACCACCTGGCGGTTGAAGGTGCGCGGAAAGGGGGTCGTGACCTCACCATCAGAGCCAATCCGGCCCAGGTAGTTGGCGATGGCCCCATCATAGCGGGCAGTCTGTTCAAAGCTCTTGAGTGCCAGTTCGAAACGGGTGGCCGCAGTGACTGCGCCATCGTTGTCGCGCATCTCCTCGAGTACCCGGTCGTAGTCATTGCTATCGACCACCACGGTGACGGCAGCGTGATTTTTGGCGGCAGCTCGTACCATGGTTGGGCCACCGATGTCGATGTTCTCGATCGCCGTTGCCAGGTCACAATTGGGGTCGGCTACCGTCTCCTCGAAGGGGTAGAGATTGACCACCAGCAGGTCGATCGGAGGGATGTCGTGATCGGTCATCACACGATCATCGACCCCCCGACGCCCCAGTAGTCCACCGTGGATTTTGGGGTGGAGGGTCTTGACTCGACCATCCATCATCTCGGGAAAGCCGGTATGGTCGGAGACCTCGGTAACCGCAACCCCTTCACTGGCGAGTAACCGTGCGGTACCCCCGGTCGAGAGAATTTCAATATTCCACTGCTGTAACTGTCGAGCAAAGGGGACAATTCCGCTTTTATCAGAGACGCTGATCAGTGCGCGGGTAATTTTCATCGCTACAATCCTTGTTGGTGAACAGCCTGTTGTTACGTCGGCCTATTTGTGGGGAATCTGGTAGTGAACGAGCTTTTTTCTCAGGGTGTTACGGTTGATTCCAAGCATCTTCGCTGCCCGGGACTGGTTGCCGCGACACTGCTTCAGTGTCAACTCCAATAGCGGTAACTCGACCTCTTGCAGAATACGACGGTAGAGGTCGATGGTGGAGGCATCCTCGAGGTGGGAAAAGTACTCCTCGAGGTTGGTGCGGACACAGCTCCGCAGGGAGTCACAGGGGCCGCTCATGCCGCTTGATCCTGCAACAGGGAGTCGATCGCTTCGTCGAAAAAGTCGCGCACGCCCTGAAGTTGTCTCTTGGCACTCTCGATCTGGTTGATCTGCTGTCGGAAACGGGCACCATGGGGTTGTCCCTTGCTGTACCAGGCGATGTGCTTGCGTGCCACTCGCACTCCGGTATGTTCGCCGTAGAAGTGGTAGAGGTGTTGCAGGTGGTCGACCAGCAGATCACGAACCTCCGTCAGTGTCGGTTCCGGTAGCTGCTCTCCATGTTCCAGATAGTGGTGAATGGAACGGAAAATCCAGGGGCGTCCCTGGGCAGCACGGCCGATCATGATCCCATCGGCAGCGGTTGCACGCAGCACCTCCTCGGCCTTCTGGGGCGAGGTGATGTCACCATTGGCAATCACCGGCAGAGCGACCGCCTGCTTGATGGCGGCAATGGTCTCGTATTCGGCCTGACCACGGTAGCCATCGGCCCGAGTACGACCGTGGACGGCCAGGGCCTGAATGCCTGCAGATTCGGCGATACGGGCGATCTCGATCCCGTTGCGGTGTTCTCGATCCCAGCCCGTGCGAAATTTGAGTGTCACGGGAACCTCGACCGCGGCCACCACGGTTTCGAGAATGGTGGCGACCAGGCGTTCATCCCGTAACAGCGCGGAGCCGGCGGCCACATTGCATACCTTTTTGGCCGGACACCCCATATTGATGTCGATGATTTGGGCTCCATTCCCGACATTGTAACGGGCCGCTTCGGCCATCATCTCTGGATCGGCTCCCATGATCTGAACCGAACGCGGATCAGGTTCTCCGCGATGGTCGGCTCGGCGGCGGGTCTTCTCGCTGCCCCAGAGCAGTGAGTTGGAAGAGACCATCTCCGATACCGCCACCCCGGCACCCAATTTACGGCAGAGAATACGGAACGGGCGATCGGTCACCCCCGCCATGGGAGCCAGTACCAGATTGTTTTTCAGTGTGTAGGGTCCGATCTGCATGAGGTGTGGAACAGTTGCAGAAAAAAAGGAGTGAAATCATACGCCCTTTTTCGCAGTGAGTCGAATAGGGTGGAGGGGGAGAGGGCGTTACTTTTGGTTGACGATATGGGTATAGTCTCCACTCTGGACTGTATAAGCGAGTACAGGAGGG
>CAYFOQ010000011.1:26350-26744 GCA_964344735.1 uncultured Piscirickettsiaceae bacterium | reverse complement strand
CCCACCCCCTCCCCCCAGGCCGCCTGACCGTAGATGAATACCGGCAGATCGGCACCGAGTTCCAAACCCAGCGCAGCCAACTGCGCAACGCCATAATCGAGACCCCATAATCGATTGAGCACCCGTAGCACCGTAGCGGCATCCGAACTCCCGCCACCCAATCCCGCCCCCACCGGAATTCTCTTCTCCAGTTCGATATCGACCCCCTGGTTGGTTCCACTATGGTGCTGCAGCAGCCGGGCAGCACGCACGACCAGATCTTTCTCTGGGGGCAGTCCGACCACACCACCCCGGCGACCAATCTCGCCGTCCGAGCGAGGCCTCAGTTGTAACCGATCGGCCAGATCGACAAACTGGAACAGGGTCTGAAGTTCATGATAGCCATCCGCTCGGC
>CAYFOQ010000011.1:0-26340 GCA_964344735.1 uncultured Piscirickettsiaceae bacterium | reverse complement strand
TTTATGTGAAGGAACAGATTGATTTTGGCCGGGGCCAGCCAGATTATAGCCATTGCTCGTGCTCGATCTTCACCTTCAACTGCAGCCCCGCGCCCTCAACCCGAATCAGTGCTGGCAGCCATACTCCCTGCAACCGATCCACCTGCTGATAGCGCACCACGGTTACTCGCCAGCCCACCTGCTCCACGGACTGCAACCGATGCTCCCCATCCAACAACAGTTCGGCACTGGGGAGCCCGGGGTCGGGTAGCCCTCGTACCCAGTAAGGAATCGATTGCAACGGCCAGGTCATTGCCGTTACCTCCTGCAGTAGGGTGGCCGCGTCAGAGCCGACGTGAACCTTGCCGGCGGTGATCAGCCGACTCTCTCCATCCTCCTCCAGTAGCTCCAGCCGACCAGCACCCAATACCCCATGCAGCACGAACCGCTGATTGGTTGCCGTTCGCTGCCATTCGAAACCACTATGCCAGCCTCTCTCCCCCTGCCGCAGGGCGATACGCCCCCGTAGCTGCCACTGCCGTAGCGGTGCCAGACGGGCCACCCGTTGTTCCCAGACAGGAGCGGTAGACTCTTCGACCAGTGGCAAGGGAGAACAGCCCCACAGCAACAGGGCGCTGCCCCAGAAGAGCCACCGCAGACGAACCATCACGATGAGATCAGGGCCGCAGCCGTTTCAGCGTCTCGTCGAGAACGGCGTTATCGGGATCGAGCTGCCGCCCTTTACGCCAGATCTCTCGTGCTCCAGCGCGATTACCGCGCTGCCACCGTACCTCACCAAGATGGGCCGCCACCTCGGCATCCTCCTTGGCGGCAAAGGCACGCTGGAGGAATCTCTCCGCCTCTTCCAAGCGATTCAAACGGTAGAGCACCCATCCCATACTATCGAGCACATAAAAATCATTCGGTCGCAACGCCAACGCCCGCTCCAGATAGCCACGGGCCTCCTCGAAGCGGTCGGTGCGTAGTGTCAGGGTATACCCCAAGGCGTTCCAGGCGTGATAGTGCTCGGGGTTGATCTTGAGAATGGTGTGGAGGTCACTCTCCAACATGGAGAGATCACCGGCCAGATCGGCCACCATTGCCCGGGAGTAGAGCACCTCTTCGCTGTCGGGACTGATCCGCAAGGCCTGCGTATAGGCCTTGACCGCATCGCTGAAACGCTCCGCCCGCTCCAGCAGGCCAGCCTCGATCAGTAGCACCTGCAGTTTTTGGCGCTCATCATGCAGTGACAAGCCGTGGAGGATCGAGATTCCCGCATCGACATCCTCCTCCGCCATGAGGTCAGCCATCTCGATCCGGGCCCGTAGATAGTACTCGCCGTGCCCCACTGAGGCGTAGGCAGCCAGCGCCTCTCCCGAACGCTGTAGCGCCTTCTCCAACTCCCCCAGATAAAAATTGGCCTTGGAGGACTCACCTGGCAATTTCATCAACCGTTCCAGATAAGTGCGAGCCTTCTCATACTGTTGCAGTTCAAGATGGATCAGAGACAACGCTGCCAAAATCCGAGGGGAACGTGGACGCTCCAACAACGCCTGCTCAAACTGCGCCAGAGCCTCTTGCTCACGCTTGAGCTTGAGTAGTGCGCGTCCGTAACGTTCACGCAAATCGGCATCCTTGGGGTTGTCATCGACCTGATGCTGGAGGTAGGTCAACACTTCCCGACTGCGTCCCAGTGATTCCAGGATCGAAACCCGCAACACCACCGCCTGGCCCCACTGTGGCCGCATCTGCAAGGCCCGATCGACCGCCTCCAGAGCAGCAGCCGAATCCCCTCGACGATTGAGGTACCACCCTTTCATGTACCACGGCTCAGGGTGTTGCTGCTGATCCTCCACCAGCCGTGTCAACACCTGCAGTGCCCGTTCCGGCTCCGGCTCCTTGAATAGTTGTTCGGCCACCAGTCGATAGCCACCAAGACGGTCCCCCTGCTTCAATGCCAACAGGTGCCGAAACTGTTCCAGTGACTGCTCCGTCTGCTGATCCCGCAGGTAGAGGGCCGCCAGAATACGCCGGGCATCGATATTCTCCTGCTCTGCCTCGACCCAACGCCGGGTGGCCTCGATCGTCTGCTTCACATTCTCACTGTGAACCGCCAGTCGGGCACCGCGCTCGGCGATATCGGGATGTTCGCTCTGAGCTGCAGCCCGGGTGTAGTAGGCAAAGGCGGCCTCATGATCCCCCAGGCGAGCAGACATCTCGCCGGCCAGCACATTGAAGAACAGATCATCACCCGGCTCATGTTCCACCACCGTGGCCGAAGCGACCGCCGTGGTCGGTCCAACTGCGGTACACCCCATCATCACAAACACCACCCCTGCGAGCACTATCTGCCACATATCCGTTGCTCTCTCCTTCCACTCTGCAATACAACGCCGTGATCGTGCGAGGGTATCACGAAGCCGGGAGTTGTACCCGTTGATTGTTGTCTTTTGTCGACAAATCACGCAGAATCTGCCGTTCCTCAGGAGGAACCCCACATCAAGGTACCTCTAAAAATAGACATTTTGCTGCAAGTACCATGACACTGGTCGCGTTTGGAATCAACCATAAGACAGCCCCTGTCGATATTCGGGAGAAGGTCTCGTTCTCACCGGAGAGTATCCCGCTCGCCCTGCGAGACCTCACCTCTGCCTACAACTTTGAAGAGGCGGCGATTCTCTCCACCTGCAACCGCACTGAGGTCTACTGCGGAATGCGCGAATATAACGAAAATGGCATTATCGAATGGCTCAGCCAGTTCCACCGCCTCGATAGCGGCAAGGTGAGACCCTACACCTATATCCACCCCGACCAGAATGCAGTCCGCCATATTTTGAGGGTGGCGAGTGGTCTCGACTCTCTGGTACTGGGTGAGCCCCAAATTCTGGGGCAGATGAAAACGGCCTTCACCGCAGCGAATGAGGCCGGGACCACCGGCAAACTGCTCAATCGGCTATTTCAGCACACCTTTCAGTCGGCCAAACAGGTTCGTACCGATACCGCCATCGGCAGCAGTCCGGTCTCGGTCGCCTTTGCGGCGGTCTCTCTTGGCAAGCAGATTTTTGGTGACCTCGACGGCAAGACCGTGCTACTGATCGGAGCGGGTGAAACCGTCGAACTGGCGGCACGCCACCTGCACGAACAGGGGATCGGTCGGATGATCATTGCCAACCGTACCGTGGAGAAGGCCCACCACCTGGCAGAAGAGTTCGGTGGCTATGCCATTGCCCTGACCGAAATTGCCAGTCATCTGGCTGAAGCCGATATCGTAATCTCCTCTACCGCCAGTCCGCTACCGATACTCGGCAAGGGGGCGGTCGAGAGTGCCCTGAAGAGTCGTCGTCACCGCCCCATGTTCATGGTCGACATCGCGGTACCGCGTGATATCGAGTCGGAGGTGGATGAGCTGGATGATGTCTATCTCTACACCGTGGATGACCTCCAAGAGGTCATTCAAGAGAACATGAAATCCCGTCAGGATGCTGCTCGCCAGGCAGAGGAGATCATCGACACTCAGGTGGTCCACTTCATGGACTGGATCGAGTCTCAAGACTCGGTCGCTACCATTCGCGCCTTTCGTGCCCGGGCCGACCGGACCCGGATGGAGATGCTGCAACGATCACGACGAATGCTGGCGGCTGGTGAGGATATCGATCACATTCTCGAAGTGATGGCCCACCAGCTGACCAACAAGCTGATCCACTCCCCCTGTGTTCAGTTGCGTACCGCACCGGGAAACCAACGCAACGAGTTGATCGAAGCCACCCGGGTGCTGTTCGATCTCGACCTCCAGTAACCTCGAAATAGGTACAACCTTGCAAGGTTCCAACGGCCCCGCCTATAACAGCCTGGTAACTGAACCCAATTGACCCATGAAAGAGTCCATCCTGCAGAAACTGGATCATCTTGCCGCACGACTGGAGGAGCTTAACGCACTGCTCTCGGATCCTGAAACGATCTCTGACAACAACCGCTTTCGTACACTCTCTCAGGAACACAGCCAGATTACACCGGTAGTGGCGGCCTACGAGGAGTACCAACAGGTCCAGGAAGATATCGACAGTGCCAATGAGATGCAGCGTGACCGTGATCCCGAAATCCGCGAGCTGGCTACGGAAGAGCTGAAGGTGGCTACGACTCGTGTCGGTGAGCTGGAGTTGGAGCTGCAGAAGTTACTGTTGCCACGAGACCCCAAGGATGAGAGCAATCTTTTTCTTGAGGTTCGGGCCGGTACCGGTGGTGACGAGGCGGCCATCTTCGCCGGTGATCTCTTTCGAATGTACGCTCGCTATGCCGAGCAGCAACGCTGGTCGGTCGAAATCATCAGCGAAAATGAGGGGGAACATGGGGGGTACAAGGAGATCATCGCCCGAGTCGTGGGCAAGGCGGCCTACTCCCGACTCAAGTTTGAATCCGGAGCCCACCGAGTGCAGCGGGTGCCAGAGACCGAGTCCCAGGGGCGTATCCACACCTCGGCAGCAACCGTAGCGATTCTCCCCGAGGCCGAGGAGATCGATCACATCGAAATCAACCCCAACGACCTCAAGGTGGACACCTTCCGAGCCTCCGGTGCCGGAGGTCAGCATGTCAATAAGACCGACTCCGCCATCCGCATCACCCACCTCCCCACCGGCGTGGTGGTGGAGTGTCAGGATGAGCGCTCACAGCATAAAAACAGGGCTCGAGCGATGAGTCTGCTCTCGGCTCGACTACTGGCATCGGAGCAACAGAAGCAGAGCGCCGCCGAAGCGGAGAACCGACGCACACTGGTGGGTAGCGGCGACCGTTCCGAGCGTATTCGCACCTACAACTTTCCCCAGGGTCGAGTCACCGATCATCGCATCAACCTCACCCTCTACAAGCTGGAAGAGGTGCTGCTGGGTCAGCTCGACCATATCATCGAGCCCCTCATCCAGGAGCATCAGGCCGATCAGTTGGCTGCACTGGCCCATGAGGAGTGAGCCCGGTACCACCCTCTCAAAAGGTGAAACCATGATGGGAATGGTGATACTGGATAAGGTCACGGTACGCCAGCTGCTACAACAGGGTAGCTCCCGACTGACCCACTCCCCTACTGCCACCCTCGACTGCGAACTACTACTGGCCAGTGCGCTGGAGAAAAGTCGTACCTGGCTCCATACCTGGCCCGATCATTCGGTCGATACGGATGCCGTAGTGCGCTATCGCGCTACCCTCGCCCGTCGTATCGAGGGGGAGCCGATCGCGTACATCTGTGGCACCCAATCGTTCTGGAGTCTTGAAATCGAGGTGAGTCAGGAGACCCTGATCCCCCGACCTGAGACTGAGCTGGTGGTAGAGCGTGCCCTCGAACTCATCCCACGGAACGGCCCCTTCCAGGTGGTTGATCTGGGTACCGGTAGTGGTGCGATCGCCCTGGCGGTTGCAACCGATCGACCACAGGCCAGCGTGGTCGCAACCGACCTTTCCACAACCGCACTGAAGATGGCCCAGCGCAATGTCGACCAGCTTGGTATCCGCAATGTCACTCTGCTGCAGGGAGAGTGGTTCGCCCCACTCGGCAGTCAACGCTTTGATCTCATTCTCTCCAACCCCCCCTACATCGCCCCGGATGACCCTCATCTGCAACAGGGGGATCTACGCTTCGAACCGGCCAATGCATTGGTGGCAGCTGCGGACGGACTGGCGGCACTACGTTCGATCATCACCACCGCCCCGGGCTATCTGAATCCGGGTGGTAGCCTGGTGGTAGAGCATGGATATCATCAGGGAAACGCGGTACGCTCTCTGTTTCAACGTCAGGGGTTTCGGGAGATCACCACCCGACGCGACTTGGCAGGGGAGGAGAGAATCACCTTCGGGATCAACCCACAGCCACCACAAGAGGCCAAGCCACAACCATGAGTCTGGAGAGTGACGACCAGCTACTGCGCTATAGCCGCCAGATCATGCTGCCCCAGGTCGGGGTGGCCGGTCAGGAGCGATTGCTCGCCGCCCACATCGTAATCATCGGACTGGGTGGCCTCGGTGCCCCTGCAGCCAGCTATCTGGCTGCTGCCGGAATCGGTCGATTGACTCTGATCGACTACGACCAGGTCGATCTCTCCAACCTGCAACGTCAGATCATTCACCATAGTGACGATATCGGCCGCCCCAAGGTGGAGTCGGCCCAGGAGACCCTGTTACGGCTCAACCCAGAGATCACCATCACCCCGGTCGCTGAGAAGCTCTCGGAAGAGGCACTCTCCCCCTTCATCGCGGCAGCTGATCTGGTACTCGACTGCAGCGACAACTTTACCACCCGTTTTGCCATCAATCGCCTAGCGGTAGCCCATCGCACTCCACTCGTCTCCGGTGCAGCGATTCGCTTCGAAGGCCAGATCTCCACCTTTCGTTCCGACCTCTCGGCAGGCCCCTGCTACCGCTGTCTCTACCAAGGTGGTGACGAGCTCGACGAGAGCTGTTCACGTAACGGTGTTGTCGCCCCACTGGTGGGAGTGATCGGCTCGATGCAGGCGCTGGAGGCGATCAAGGTACTACTGGAGATTGGAGACGACCTTAGTGGCAGACTATTACTGCTGGATGGACTCACTCTCGAATGGCGTACCCTTAAACTTCCACAGGATCCCGCCTGTCCTGTCTGTGGTGTGACTCAATGAACAACGATCTGCCTCGTCAATTGGCACTGCAACTGCTGGCTGCCGCTCAACAGGCTTCCGAACGGTAGTCGACCCATTTACCGGCGATTAACAGGAGACCCCCCCGTATGAAAACAGTGATCGGCAGTGAAGAGTGGTGTAGCCTTCCTGATCTCGAACTGCCTGCCATCAAGGCTCGAATCGACTCAGGTGCCAAAACCTCCTCCATTCATGCTTTCAACATCCAGACCTTCCGCCGTCGTGGCAATCTCTGGGTGAGCTTCGAGGTCCACCCGCTACAGAATAATCGCACTACCGTCATTCGCTGCGAGAAGCCGGTAACCGACCGCAGATCGGTAAAAAGCTCTAGCGGCCTCTCCGAGACCCGTTACGTCATCTCTGCCCCGATCCGAATGGGGGAAGAGGAGTGGGAGATCGAACTCACACTGGCTAACCGGGACTCTATGGGGTATCGCATGCTTCTGGGGCGTGAGGCGATGAATGGTCGATTGATCATCGACCCCGAGACCCGCTTCTCTCTTGGTGAAATCACCAAAGAGGAGCTCAACACCATCTACGACACCAAAGCCCCCACCCGTAGTGGCCTCAAGATCGCCCTGCTGGCCAGCAACATCGATCTCTACAGTAACCAGCGGCTACTGGAGGCGGGTGAAGAACGTGGACACGAGATGGTCTTTCTCGATATCAAGCAGTGTTATATCAAGCTCGATGCCAACAACCCCGAGGCCCACTACCGGGGAGGCCGGATTCTCAATGATCTCGACTCAGTGATCACCCGCATCAAACCCAGTATCACCTTCTACGGCTGTGCTCTGGCCCGCCAATTCGAGAGCATGAAGGTGTTGACCCTCAATAACTCCGACTCCATAATAAAATCCCGTGACAAGCTCTTTTCACTACAGTTGATGCTCAAAAGCGGGATCAATATTCCCACCACCGGATTCGCCAACTCCCCCATGGACACCAATGATTTGATCGAGATGGTGGATGGAGTACCCTTGATCGTCAAGCTACTGGAGGGAACCCAGGGACGTGGCGTGGTACTGGCCGAGACCAAAAAGGCGGCCGAGAGTGTGATCAATGCCTTCAAGGCACTGCGAGCCAATCTGCTGGTGCAGAAGTTCGTCAAGGAGGCCGATGGCAAGGACCTGCGCTGCTTCGTGATTGACGGCAAGGTGGTGGCCTCGATCCAGCGTACCGCCGCCCCCGGTGAGTTCCGCGCAAACATCCACCAGGGGGGCTCGGCCAGTATCGTCCGCATCACCCCGGAGGAGCGGAAGCTGGCCACCGCCGCGGCCAAGGTGTTGGGCCTGAGTATCGCCGGGGTCGATATCATCCGCTCTCACAATGGCCCACTGCTACTCGAGGTCAACTCCTCGCCCGGGCTGGAGGGCATCGAGACCGCTACCGGCAAGGATATTGCCGGAATGATCATCTCTTCCATCGAGAAGAAATTGCGATGGAAACGGGAGTTGGGCAATCAATCCAACGCGGCGGGTAGGGTATGATTGAACCCTTGGGGTGAGGGGGGGCTCCTGAATGGTCACACAACTTTTGCAACAATTGATATCATTCGATATTTGTAGGGAGGAGAGTTATGGGGAACTATTTTTCAGGTATCTTTGCGCGTTCGCCCGTCAACCCGCTTCAGAACCATATGGCCAAGGTTCAGGCCGCTATCTCGGAGCTGGAAGCGCTGTTCGAGGCGACAATCGAGGGGGATTTCAATACCGCCAATGCCACCCGAGACCGCATTGTCGAACTGGAACATGAGGCGGATGTTCTCAAAAAGGAGCTGCGGCTCCACCTCCCCAAAGGGATGTTCCTACCCGTAGCTCGCGGAGATATCCTCAATATCCTCAGTGTTCAAGACCGTATTGCCAACCGCTCCAAAGATATCGCCGGTATCGTCACCAATCGTCGGATCACCATTCCGGAACCGATTGCGGCAGATTTCATGCAACTTCTGCGCAGGAGTGTTGATGCCTCTAATCAGGCTCAGGTTGCCATCAATGAGCTCGATGAGCTGGTTGAAACCGGTTTCCGTGGTGGTGAAGTCAAACTGGTTGAGAAGATGCTCAACGAGCTCGATGAGATCGAGGGCGATACCGACCGTCTGGAACGAGAGATTCAGCAAAAGCTGTTCGAGATTGAGACAACACTCCCTCCCGTGGAAGTGGTCTTCCTCTATCAACTGGTTGACTGGGTGGGCGACCTTGCCGATCTGGCTCAACAGGTAGGCAATCGGTTGCAGCTGATGCTGGCACGATAGAGGTGACCGCTCATGGATTACGCCAATACCTATCTCATTCTGGTCATTCTCTTCGGCTTTTTTATGGCCTGGGGCATTGGGGCCAACGATGTTGCCAACGCCATGGGAACCTCGGTAGGATCCCGTGCACTTACGCTGAAACAGGCGGTGGTGGTTGCCGCACTGTTTGAATTTATGGGGGCCTACCTCGCCGGTGGCGAAGTAACCAAGACGATACGCAAGGGGATCATCGATGCAGAGCTCCTTTCGTCGATGCCGAATGGGTCTGAAATCCTGGTGTTCGGTATGCTGGCAGCACTGTTGGCTGCCGCTATCTGGCTACTGGTCGCCTCCCACTTCGGTTGGCCGGTCTCTACCACCCACTCCATCGTCGGCGCCATCGTCGGCTTTGCGGCCGTCGGTATCGGAGTCGATGCGGTGAAGTGGTCCAAGGTGGGATCGATCGTGATGAGCTGGTTCGGGGCGCCCATGCTGGCAGCACTGATCTCCTTTATCATCTTCCGCTCGGTACAAAAGCTGATTCTCGATACCGATCGCCCCTTCGAAAACGCCAAACGCTACGTTCCGATCTACATCTTTCTGGCCGGTTTCGTCATCTCTCTGGTGACGCTGTTCAAGGGACTCAAGCATATTGGTCTCGACCTTAGCGCCACGGCCAATGTTCAACTCGCCATCCTCATCGGACTGATCATTATGGCGATTGGGCTCTTTTTCATCCGCAGAATCACCATCGATGAGTCGGCTGACAAGGATTTTCACTACACCAACGTCGAGAAGGTGTTCGCCGTTCTAATGGTGGTTACCGCCTCGGCAATGGCCTTTGCCCACGGCTCCAACGATGTCGCCAACGCTGTCGGACCGATTGCTGCGGTCGTCAGTGTAGTCAACAATGGTGGCGTCATTGCCACCAAATCGGTCATGCCCAGCTGGATTCTGCTACTAGGTGGTATCGGCATCGTGATCGGGCTTCTCACCTACGGTGCCCGAGTCATGGCAACCATCGGTCAAAAGATTACCGAACTAACCCCGAGCCGCGGTTTTGCCGCTGAACTCTCTGCCGCATCCACGGTCGTCATCGCCTCGGGTACCGGACTGCCGGTCTCTACGACCCAAACCCTGGTGGGTGCCGTACTCGGAGTGGGTTTTGCCCGCGGCATCACTGCACTCGACATTCGTGTCATCAGAACCATCTTCATGTCCTGGGTGATCACACTCCCCGCCGGAGCCCTGCTTGCCATCCTCTTTTTCTTCTTCCTAAAGGGGGTCTTCCTGTAACAGGCTAGGCTGTCAAGTCAATCACTCTCCGGCGATCAGTCCATCCACACGCTGGAAACCGCGGGGCAATTTCTGCCCCCGGCGTCCACGATCACCACGATACTGCTCGAGATCATTGGGCTTGACTCGAAGGATACGTTTGCCTGAAAGCACCGTAACCCCCTGCTCGGATTGAATCACCGCGATACCGGTGACGAACTCCAATCGCTGCTCCACCCGTTTGGCAGGAATCGAGATCATCTTGTTGCCCTTTCCACGGGCCAAGGTAGGGAGCTCCTGTAGCGGGAAGATCAACAGTCGCCCCTCGTTACTCGCTACCGCAATCCAGAGGTCTTTCCCTGCTGGAATCGGCAGCAACGGCAATAGCTCTGCCCCCTTGGGCAGCGTGAGAAAGGCCTTGCCCGCCTTCTTGTTGGCGGCAAGATTGGCAACGCTGGCAACGAAACCATAGCCACCATCCGAGGCGACCACGATCTGTTGTTGATGATCACCACAGAAGAGATCGACAAAGCGGGCCCCAGTCGGTGGTGAGAGCCGTCCGGTCAGCGGCTCTCCCTGCCCCCGGGCAGAGGGTAGGCTGTTGGCCAACAGCGTGTAACTACGTCCAGTCGAGTCGAGGAAATGAACCGTTTGGTTACTCCGCCCCCGGGCCGAGGCCAGGTAATGATCACCACTCTTGTAGTTGAGCCCCTCGACATCGATCTCGTGACCTTTCGCGGCACGGACCCAACCCTTCTCCGACAGTACCACGGTGACCGGCTCCGAAGGGAGCAGTGTGTTTGGGTCAATGGCCTGAGCACCACTACGCTCCACCAGTGGTGAACGACGGTCATCCCCATATCGCTCGGCATCGGCCTCGATCTCCTTGCGGATCAGGGTACGAAGACGTCGATTCGATCCCAGAATCTGCTCCAGCTTCTGGCGCTCCTGTTCCAACTCCTGCTGCTCCCCCCGAATCTTCATCTCCTCCAGTCTGGCCAGATGACGTAATTTCAACTCCAGGATCGCCTCCGCCTGAGTATCACTCAGGTTGAAACGGGCCATCAACACCGGCTTCGGTCGCTCCTCACGACGAATGATGGCGATCACTTCGTCGATATTGAGATAGGCGATCAACAGCCCTTCAAGGATATGGAGCCGCTGTAACACCTTCTCCAGACGATAACGCAACCGGCTACGGACCGTCTCTTCTCGATAGCTCAACCACTCCTGCAGCAGCGGCACGATCCCCTTGACCGCAGGACGACCATCGACCCCAATCATGTTGAGGTTGACCCGGTAACTTCGTTCGAGATCGGTGGTCGCAAAAAGGTGGGACATGAGCTGCTCCAGATCGACCCGATTGGAGCGGGGTACGATGACCAACCGGGTCGGGTTCTCGTGGTCCGACTCATCACGCAGATCATCCACCATCGGTAACTTCTTCGCCCGCATCTGGTTGGCGATCTGCTCCAGAATACGATTACCTGAGACCTGGTGGGGCAGTGCAGTGATCACCACATCGCCATTTTCATGCTCCCATACGGCACGCATACGCAGTGACCCGGTGCCACTACGGTAGATCTCGCTGATCTCCTGTTGTGGGGTGATGATCTCGGCCGCAGTAGGATAATCTGGCCCCTGGATATGCTGTAATAGCGCCTCGGTATCGGCCTGGTGATTCTCTAGCAGATGGATACAGGCGGCCGCTACCTCGCGCAGGTTGTGAGGAGGGATATCGGTCGCCATCCCCACTGCGATCCCGGAGCCGCCATTGAGCAGAATATTGGGAAGTCGTGCCGGCAACAGCTTCGGCTCCTTCAAGGTACCATCGAAGTTAGGCTGCCACTCCACCGTTCCCATTCCCAGTTCTGACAACAGCAGCTCGGCATATCGGGTCAATCTCGATTCGGTGTAACGCATCGCGGCAAAAGATTTGGGGTCATCAGCCGAACCCCAGTTACCCTGTCCATCGATCAGCGGATAGCGGTAGGAGAACGATTGTGCCATCAGCACCATCGCCTCATAGGCGGCGGAGTCTCCGTGGGGATGAAATTTTCCCAGCACATCACCAACGGTACGGGCCGATTTCTTGTACTTGGCCGTAGCGGATAGCCCCAACTCCGACATCGCATAAACGATACGACGCTGTACCGGTTTCAAGCCATCGCCAATATGGGGCAACGCCCGATCGAGAATCACATACATCGAATAGTCGAGGTAGGCCTTCTCGGTAAAGTGGCTCAGGGGGACCTGTTCCAGCTCCGCCTCCAGTTCTGTCGTACCACGATCACTCATCCACTTATCCCTGTTCCTTAACCGGGCGTTTCCAACCCTTGACGGTCACCTGTTTGCTACGACTCAAGGTCAACTCAGCGGCGACTACCCGTTTGACAATGGTGGATCCAGCACCAATCGTGGCTCCACTTTCGACCTCAACCGGAGCCACCAGCTGGGTATCGGAGCCGATAAAGACATCATCCCCGATCACCGTCTGATGCTTGTAGGCACCATCATAATTACAGGTGATCACCCCGGCACCGATATTGACCCGCTGACCCACCATGGAGTCCCCAATATAGCTGAGATGGTTGGCCTTGCTGCCGTGACCCAATACCCCTTGCTTGATCTCGACGAAGTTACCGACATGGTTGGCGCCGTGGAGTACCGTCCCTGGGCGAAGGCGGGCAAAGGGGCCGACACGACAGCCGGCACCAATTTCAGCGCCATCGATATGGCAGTATGGCAGAATCTCGCTGCCCGCAGCGATGGTGGTATTGCGAATCACACAACCACTACCGATCCGGACCCCCTCTCCGAGTACCACTTTCCCCTCGAACAGCACATTGAGATCGATGACCACATCACGATCACACCGCAATTCGCCACGCAGGTCGAACCGAGCCGGATCTTGCAAAGTAACCCCTTGCTGCAGGAGCCGCTCGGCCTGGCGCTGTTGAAGGTGGCGTTCCAGCCGAGCCAGTTGGACACGATCGTTTACCCCCTGCACCTCCATCGCATCACCGGCCTCTACCGCCGTCACCTTGACCCCCGATGCTACCGCCTGTTCAACGACATCGGTCAGATAAAACTCTCCCTGGGCATTGTCACTCTCTAGTGCATCAATCCATACCTGCAGTGCTCGACGGGGGGCGACCATCACTCCGGTATTGACCTCACGTAGCTGCAAGGTCTCCTCGTCGCCATCGCACTGTTCAACGATCCGGGCCACACCGCCCGTCGGATCCCGGACGATCCGTCCGTAACCATAGGGCTCTTCCAGCGTCACCGTCAACAGCCCCAACGCCTCCGCTTCAACGGCCAGCAACCGCTGTAGTGTCTCCAACGAGATCAACGGGACGTCGCCATAAAGTACGACCACTCGCTCGGCCGAATCGATTCCAGGGAGTGCCTGGGCCACTGCGTGGCCAGTCCCCAACTGCTGTTGCTGCAACACCCACCGCAGAGGATAGCCATCGAATCGTTGCCGCAACTGCTCACCGCCGTGGCCATGAACCAGATGGATTCCTCCCTCCGGCTGTAGCTGTAACACACGCTCCAACACATGCTGCAACAAGGGTCTTCCGGCCAGAGGGTGGAGTACCTTGGGGAGGTCAGAACGCATCCGGCTCCCCTGTCCGGCCGCGAGTATCACCACCGCAGTGGAGTGGCTGCTGATAACGGGACGATCCACCTTGAACCGTTAACTTGGCAGGTGGGGGTGGTCCATCACCGGATGGCCGGCCCGGACCTCTTCTGCCGTTGCCTCTCGAATATCGGTGATCGTGATGCGATAGGTGAGCGTGAGATCCGCAAAAGGATGCTTTTTCATAAAGACGATCGAGCCGTCGGGGGCTATCCGTTGAACCTGCATCACACCGACCTCACCACTCTCTGCATCCTGAAAATCGGCCTCGGCACCGATGTGTCGGTACTCCGGTGGAACCTCATGGGGAGAGAAGACCTTCTCAAAATCGGGATCGAGAATGCGAAAACCGTGCTCCTCGGGAGTCAGGGTCACCACCACCTCATCCCCGACGCGATGCCCCTTGAGCGCCCGCTCAATCTGGGGGAACATCTGGTTGGGGACGCCGTGCACATAGGCTACCGGAATGTCATTACGCTCCAGTGCCTCCTCCTGTTCACTCAGTATCTCGTGAACGAACCAGACCGCCTTCTTTCTCGTCACCACCTCACTCATGGTTGCTGAACTCGCCGAAAAGGGTATTGAAAGGTATTCACAAGCCGCTGACAGCTTCCACTAAGCACGACTGGAACGCTGACGAACCCGCTGGATGGTCTGTAGTTGTGCCGCTGCCTCGATCAGTTCCGCCTGTGCCTTGGCATAATCGAGTGTGGCACTCTTATCACGCATTGCCGCTTCGGCCCGATCCCGCGCCCGCACCGCAGCCGCCTCATCCAGATCAGCGGCACGAATGGCCGTATCCGCCAACACCGTCACCACATGGGGCTGTACCTCGAGCAGGCCACCCGAGATAAAAAAGTCGAGCTCTTCTCCATCGGGACGTTGTACCCGCACCTCACCGGGCTTCAGTCGAGTCAGCATCGGAGCGTGGCGAGGGGCAACCCCCACCTCACCCATCTCCGCCGGAGCGAAGAGCATCTCCGCCGCACCGGAAAAGATCTCTTTCTCGGCACTGACGATATCGACATGTACGGTCATACTCATGCTGCAGTTCCTCGCGGGTGGTCAGAATATCGTGTGAATCAGATGGTCTTGGCCTTTTCAACCGCCTCGTCGATGGAACCGACCATATAGAAGGCCTGCTCCGGTAGATGGTCGTACTCCCCATCAACGATCGCCTTGAACCCCTTGATGGTGTCGGCAAGCGAAACATATTTTCCAGGCGTTCCAGTAAACACCTCTGCTACAAAGAAGGGCTGTGAGAGAAACCGCTGAATCTTACGGGCACGATTGACCGTCATCTTATCCTCTTCGGAGAGCTCATCCATTCCGAGAATGGCGATGATATCCTTCAACTCCTTGTATCGCTGCAGCGTGCTCTGCACCGTACGCGCCACATGATAGTGCTCCTCTCCAACGACATGGGGATCGAGCTGGCGACTAGTGGAGTCGAGTGGATCGACCGCCGGATAGATCCCCAGTTCAGCAACCTGACGCGAGAGAACTACGGTCGCATCGAGATGGGCGAAAGTGGTGGCCGGAGAGGGGTCGGTCAGGTCATCTGCCGGGACGTAGACCGCCTGAATCGAGGTGATCGAACCGGTACGGGTGGAGGTGATACGCTCTTGCAGCGCCCCCATCTCCTCCGCCAAAGTCGGCTGGTACCCCACTGCAGAGGGCATCCGCCCCAACAGTGCCGAAACCTCGGTTCCCGCCAAGGTATAACGGTAGATGTTATCGATGAAGAGCAGCACGTCACGCCCTTCGTCCCGGAATGCCTCGGCCATGGTCAGTCCGGTGAGTGCGACCCGCAGACGGTTGCCGGGGGGCTCATTCATCTGACCGTAGACCAGAGAGACCTTATCCAGTACTCCGCCCTCGGTCATTTCGTGGTAAAAGTCGTTCCCCTCTCGAGTACGCTCACCCACACCGGCAAAGACAGAATAACCGCTATGCTCGATGGCGATGTTGCGAATCAGCTCCATCATGTTGACGGTTTTACCCACACCGGCACCACCAAACAGCCCCACCTTGCCCCCCTTGGCAAAGGGGCAGACCAGATCGATCACCTTGATGCCGGTCTCGAGAATCTCGGTAGCGGCGGATAGCTCATCAAAGGCAGGAGCCTTGCGATGGATCGGCATCCGCTTCTCCTCCCCAATCTCGCCCTTTTCGTCGATCGGATCACCCAGCACATTCATAATGCGCCCCAGGGTCTGAGTACCGACCGGCACCTGTACCGGAGCCCCGGTACCGGTTACTGCGAGACCACGACGCAAACCGTCGGTACTCCCCATGGCAATCGAACGGACTACGCCGTCACCGATCTGCTGCTGAACCTCCAGGGTCAATCCAGCCTCATCCACGGTCAGAGCATCAAACACCTTGGGCATCTGTTCGCTGGGAAACTCAACATCTACCACCGCACCGATGATCTGGACAATCGTTCCTGACATCTCTCTGTTCCTCTTCAAATCAATAATAATTCAGTAACTATTCAGATTGCCTCTGAATCAGTAACAGGCAGTGGTGAATAGTTACATCACGCAGATAACTACTCACCGGTAACCATTAAACCGCCGCCGCACCACCAACGATGTCGGCCAGTTCAGAGGTGATCGCGGCCTGTCGCGCCTTGTTGTAGACCAGCTCCAGATCATCAATCAGATTACCGGCATTATCGGTCGCACTCTTCATCGCCACCATCCGGGCCGACTGCTCACAGGCGATGTTCTCCACTAGCCCCTGATAGACGATGGACTCGATATAGCGCTGTAGCAGGGTATCCATGACCGGTTTGGCATCCGGTTCATAGATGTAGTCCCAGTGGTGAACATAGCGCTCGGAACTCTTTTTCTCTTCCACCAGCGGTAGTAACTGACGAATCGTCGGCTCCTGGGTCATGGTGTTGACAAAGCGATTGTAGACCACGTACAGACGATCGATCTTTCCAGCATCATAGGCATCGAGCATCGCCTTGACCGGACCAATCAGTGCCTCGATCTCCGGTTTATCTCCCAGCTGCGAGGCCTCTGAGAGCAGCTCTACTCCCATCCGTCCGAGTAGCCCCAACGCCTTGTTTCCTACAGCAGTGTAGACCATCTCTACACCCTGATCACTCTGCTCACGAATGGTACGAATCGCAGCCCGGAACAGGTTGACATTGAGACCACCACAAAGACCGCGATCCGATGAGATGAGGACATATCCTGCCCGCTTGAGTTCGCGCTCTTCCAGATAGCTATGATGATACTCCGGATGGGC
Source organism: uncultured Piscirickettsiaceae bacterium (assembly GCA_964344735.1). Lineage (GTDB taxonomy): Bacteria > Pseudomonadota > Gammaproteobacteria > Thiopontia. The sequence continues at coordinate 9,287 of CAYFOQ010000011.1, read as the reverse complement.
ATGGGCCAGATGACCCACCACAGCGGCAATCTTCTCACTGTAGGGACGAGAGGACTCCATTCGCTCTTGGGCACGCCGCATCTTGCTAGCGGCCACCATCTCCATCGCCCGGGTGATCTTCTGCGTACTCTTGACGCTCTTGATCTTCTCCCGTATTTCCTTACCTACTGCCATGGTCTCTCTCTACTCTCGGGGTTTCCGGGATCTGCGCCTACCAACTATGGTTGGCCTTGAACTCATCCAGTGCCGACCGCAGACCATTCTGGATTGAATCGTTGTAGTCGCCACTGTCGTTGATGGAGTCCATCAATACCGCCTGCTCACTCTTCATATAGGCCTGTAGCGCCCCCTCGAAGGCGACCACCTGAGCTGGATCGATATCATCCAGATAACCCTCGTTGGCGGCAAAGAGCGAGGTAGCAAGCTGGGCGATCGTCATCGGCTCATACTGCTTCTGCTTCATCAACTCAGTCACCCGCTGCCCCCGCTGGATCTGTTTACGGGTAGCCTCATCGAGATCGGAGGCAAATTGGGCAAAAGCGGCCAGCTCACGATACTGCGCTAGATCGAGTCTAACACCACCACCAAACTTCTTGATGATCTTGGTCTGAGCTGCACCACCTACACGCGAAACCGAAAGGCCGGCGTTGATTGCCGGGCGAATACCGGAGTTGAAAAGATCGGTTTCAAGGAAGATCTGACCATCCGTAATAGAAATCACGTTGGTTGGAACAAAGGCCGAAACGTCACCGGCCTGGGTCTCGATAATCGGTAGTGCCGTGAGCGATCCGGTTCGACCCTTGACCTCACCGTTGGTGAGTTTCTCCACCTCGGCCTCATTGATGCGCGCAGCCCGCTCCAGCAGTCTGGAGTGAAGGTAAAAGACATCTCCGGGATAAGCCTCACGACCCGGCGGCCGTCGCAACAACAGGGAGACCTGACGATAGGCCCAAGCCTGCTTGGTGAGATCGTCGTAAACGATGAGCGCATCTTCACCACGGTCACGAAAGTACTCACCCATGGTACAACCGGAGTAGGGAGCGATATACTGCATCGCCGCTGAGTCAGAGGCAGAGGCGGCAACCACGATCGTGTGCTCCATCGCACCGTGCTCCTCGAGACGGCGCACCACCTCGGCAATCGAGGAGGCCTTCTGCCCCACCGCGACATAGATGCACTTCACCCCGGTACCCTTCTGGTTGATGATCGCATCAACCGCCACCGCCGTCTTGCCGGTCTGACGGTCACCAATAATCAACTCACGTTGTCCCCGACCAATCGGAACCATGGCATCAATCGCTTTGAGTCCGGTCTGGACCGGCTGATCAACCGACTTACGAGCAATCACTCCGGGAGCGATCTTTTCGATCGGGGAGGTGCCAACGGCATCGATCGGTCCTTTTCCATCGACTGGATTCCCCAACGAGTCGACTACACGACCGAGCAACCCCTCGCCCACCGGTACCTCCAGAATACGGCCGGTACAGCGTACGGTATCCCCTTCCGTAATATGCTTGTAATCACCCAGGATCACCGCACCAACTGAATCACGCTCCAGATTGAGCGCCAGACCGTAGGTACTACCGGGAAACTCGATCATCTCCCCCTGCATGGCATCACTGAGACCATGGAGACGCACCACACCATCAGCCAAACTGACGACCGTACCCTCCGTTCGGGCCTCGGAGAGAGGCTCGAAACTTTCGATCTTCTTCTTGATCAGTTCGCTGATTTCAGAAGGATTGAGTTGCATGACTGCTCCTTAAAAAACAATAACGTTAATGTAACTATGTACCAGCACCTGTAACTGACTCAGATTACCGCCGAACAGTTACACGTTAATCAACACAATACGTCCCTCAACACCATCCTCGGGTAGCGACGGAGTCCTGCGGTCGGTCACCCCTGTAAACGCCCCCGTAACTGTTCCAGCCGCCCCTGCAGAGAGAGATCAATCACCTGATCCCCAACCTTGACCATCACCCCACCGATCAATTCAGGATCGACTCGGCTGCGAATCACCACCTGCTTTCCTCGCTGCTGTTGCAGTGTAGTGGCGATCGCCGCCTCGGCGTCAGCATCGAGTGCCAGGGCCGAGATCACCTCGACATCGAGCCGTTTCTCCTCTTCTGCCCGCAGGGTATGGAATAGCATGAAGATCTCCGGGGCATAACCCAGCCGACGGTTCTCCAATAACACTCGCATAAAGTTCCCTCGGGTTCCGGCAAAGATCTCAGGATCGACCTCAGCACCGACATCGAGTAGTAGTCTCTCCAGATCTGACCGATCCACCCCCGGATGAGCGATTCTTTGAGCCACTGCGCTATCCTGAACCAGAATAGACAACAACTCGATCGCACGTTCCCAGTCGGTCACCGTCCCCTCTTCCCGAGCCTGCTGGAAGGCCGCCTCGGCATAGGGTCGAGCGATCGTCATTCTCTCTATCGCCATCGGGCCTTACTCTCCTTCAATTCGCAATTCGTTATCGATCGTTGCAAAAGTATCGGTACGTTTGCAACGACTCATACCAGGTTGCCAGCAATCAAAGTCTGGCGCTCAGTTCGGCCAACACCCGCTGATGATCGGACGCCTTCACCTCGCGCTGCAGGATCTGGGCAACCCCCGCCAGTGCCAGGGTCGTCACCTCACCACGCAGTTGCTCACGAGCACTATTAGACTCCTGCTCGATCCGAGCCCGCCCGGATTGCAGGATACGCTCCGCCTCTTCATGCGCCTTCTCTTTTGACTCATCGATCACCTCACTGGCACGTTGCTGGGCCCGTCCAATGATGGCGCCCGCCTCTTCGTGGGCCTCTCGCAACAGATCCTTGGCACGTTTCTCTGCCAACTGATGCTCGTGATGGCCTCGCTCTGCCGCTGCCAGTCCGTCAGCAATCTGCTTTTTGCGCTCCGCCAGTGCGGCCATCAACGGCGGCCACACGTACTTCATCACAAACAGTACGAACAGGAAAAATGCGATCGATTGCCCGATCAGGGTGGCATTAATATTCATAGCCTGATTCCACTCTTTGTCATCTCGTCAAACCTCTCGGAATCCACAACTAGTCGAACTAACCACCCACTGCGAATAGAACGTAGAGCGCGAGTCCAACCGCAATCATCGGCACCGCATCGACCAGACCCATGACGATGAAGAATTGGGTGCGCAACATCGGAATCAACTCAGGTTGACGAGCCGCGCCCTCGAGAAAGCGTCCTCCGAGGATGCCAATCCCTACAGCGGCCCCCAGTGCGCCCAGACCCATCATCAAACCGCCCGCGATGAACAATAGTGCTTGTTCCATTTTATTCTCCTGTGCTATAGAGGATTAAGATTGTAAAAGGGTAAATCAATATCTCATCAATGCTCACTGTGGGCCATGTCCATGTAGACGATGGTCAGGGTCATAAAAATAAACGCCTGCAATGTGATGATCAAAATGTGGAAAATCGCCCAGCCCAGCTGCAACAGCCCGCCAAATCCACCCATTAACCAGCCAGCGCCATACATCAGCGCAATCAGGATGAAGATGGTCTCACCAGCGTACATGTTACCGAAGAGTCGCAGTGCCAATGAAACCGGTTTTGAAATCAGAGAGATCCCCTCCAACACCAGGTTGGCCGGCAACCCCCATTTGCCGAAGGGCTGAAAGGCCAATTCAGCGAGGAAACCACCAAGCCCCTTGTTCTTGATGCTGTAGTAGAGCATCAGATAGAAGACCGCCAGTGCCATACCAAAGGTGATATTGGGATCGGTGGTAGGAACCACCTTGAAATAGACATGGTGGGGATCCATGCTGAATGCAGCCGCTCCGACCTGTCCAGCCAGCATCGGCAACCAGTCCACGGCCACCAGATCCATCAGGTTCATCAGGAAGATCCAGCAAAAGATGGTGAGCGCCAGTGGGGCCACCAACTCGTTGCGACCACTGAATGAACCTTTGACACTATCGTCAACAAATTCGACGATCCACTCGACGAAGTTCTGCAAACCACCCGGTACACCAGCAGTTGCCGCACGGGCGGCGGAACGAAACAGTAGTGCGAAGAGAAGAGCCAATCCAACAGACCAGAGCAGTGAGTCGACGTGAAAGGCCCAGAACCCCATCTCGCGAATCTGCTCCGGCGAGTGAGCAAACCCCCAATGGCCATCTGCATGTTGTCCGAAGGTGAGATTGGTGAGGTGGTGCTTGATATAACCACCGGATGTGATCGCTGTATCCGCCATGATGTCAGTTTACCACTCTGTACCGTTAAAATGTCCAGAACTCGACCGATGGTCGGTCATGCTCCCCCACTACTCAAGCGACGTGCCGCCAAGATCAATACCAGTTGCCCTACTACAAACCCCGATAGCAGTGCCAATGCATCGAGCTCCAGCCGCACCATCCCGAAAAAAAGCAACCCGGCCACCAGAACGAAACGCTCCAGCGCCGTCTGGTAAAGCTCAAAGAGAATCTTTCGTCCCCCCTGTTGCAGATTTCGCGATAACCCCTCCGAAGTATCCCTAGTGGCCGCACGAACCATCCGCCACTGTAACCAGAGCAGATTGACCATTGCCACGCCTCCTCCATAGAGGAGAGCACCACTCACATCAACCCCCCACCACAGTCCGGCCACCAGCGTGGCGAACAGCAGGACGGAAAACTGCGTCAGGACTACAGCCCACCTCATACCGCGCGGTATTATAGAAATCATCAATGAGCAGGTCAAACCTCATCTGCAAGAAAAACAGCAATCGATGATATTGAAGTGATCAATCCCCTAACAGGCCGTTGAAATTGGCTCCTGCGAGCGCGAGACAAGGCAAAATTGGACGAAAATTCGGGGTTTACTCCAGTAAATGAGCATTTTGAGACCAATTTTAACGCCATATCGTGCCGCATGAGTAGAATTTCAACAACCTGTTAGATTGAGACCACGGTTACCGAATATGATCGAGAATCCCCTCAAGCTCATCGAGTGAGTGGTAACGGATGACGAGCTTCCCCCTCCCTTTCGCACCTTGCTGGATCGACACCTGTGCCCCCAGCCGTTCCGATAGACTATCCTGCAACCGTTTGACATCGGGATCAACCTCCACTGTCGATTTGGGACTCTCTTTGGCAGTTGGCTGCAGCAGCCGCTTCACCAGCTTTTCGGTCTCCCGCACCGAAAGCCCCAGCAACATCACCTGATTGGCAGCATCAAACTGCATCTTGCCCTCGAGCGCCAATAGTGCCCGAGCGTGACCCATCTCCAGCTTGCCCAGCTCTACCATCCTGCCGACATCAGCATTGAGGTTGAGTAGTCGCAACAGGTTAGTCACCGCGGTTCGGGAGCGTCCCACCGCCTCGGCCACCTGCTGCTGAGTAAGGTCGAACTCGCTGATCAGACGCTGCAGCGCAGAGGCCTCTTCAATCGGATTGAGTCGCTCCCGCTGAATGTTTTCGATCAGCGCCATCGCCATGGCGTCACGATCGGCCACCCGCTTCACCACCGCCGGTATCGACTGCAATCCCACCCGCTGCGCCGCCCGCCAGCGACGCTCTCCAGCAACAATCTCATACCCTTTACCCGTGATCAGCGGCCGCACCACAATGGGCTGAATCACCCCCTGTACCCGAATCGAACTGGCCAGCTCCTCCAATGCCTCGGGATCGAACTCACGCCGAGGTTGATATTTTCCACGCCGCAGCAGATCGAGGGGAATGGAGTGCAGCTCACCATCGATGGGATCGGCAGCCGTATCACTGCTGACTTCAGCCACTACTGGAGACTCAGCATCCTCCGTTGTAGAGGGGCCAGCCGCGGTGGTTTCCACCCGGACTGCCGGGCGGTTATTGTCCCCCATCAACGCCGCCATTCCTCTACCAAGCCCGGTTTTTCTAGCCATGAAGCTGCTCCATCTGTCCTGTCGTTATTATCCAGTAACTGTTCAGCTCACCCCTGAAATCCGTCATTTCGGCGTTCGAAAATGGTCATTTACACCTGTAAATTCACATTTTCTGCCTTGAACTGACGAATTTCAGGGGCAATCTGAATCAGTTACAGGCCCCCCTGAATAGTTACGTTATCCAGTAACTGTTCAGCTCACCGCTGTATCCATTACAGACAGTGGCGAATCATCACCTTCTCCGCTCTCCTGGCTCTCGCTGGCCTCACCATCCAATATCTCTGCTGCCAGATCCGCATAGGCATATGCCCCCCGGGAAGAAGGAGCATAGAAGATCACCGGTCGACCATGACTCGGTGCCTCCGCCAATCGTACATTGCGTGGGATCACCGTACTATAGACCAAGTCAGGAAAACAGTTCACCAGTTCATTGGAGACATCGACGGCGAGTCGATTCCGGGAGTCATACATGGTTCGGACGATTCCCTTGATCTCCAGAGATGGATTTTCCGTCTCCGCCACCCACTTGACGGTATCGAGCAGCGCAGTAAACCCTTCTAGCGCATAGTACTCACACTGTAACGGGACAATCACTCCGTTGGCCGCGACAAAGGCGTTCAGCGTAAGAATATTGAGTGTAGGTGGACAATCAATCAGGATATAGCTGTAGAGATCACGTACCGTCTCCAGAATCGACTCCAATCGATGCAGACGGTCTTCAACATGCATCAACTCCACTTCGGCCGCGGTAAGATCCCGATTGGCCGCCAGGAGGTCATAGCTAGAACCTTTGATCTTCTGTATTGCCTGGGCAATGGTGACCTCCCCCAGCAACACCTCGACCCCACTCCACTCCACGCCAGCCTTGTCGACCCCACTACCGGTAGTGGCATTCCCCTGTGGATCGAGATCGATCAGCAGCACGCGCTCATCGAAGAAGCCGAGTGAAGCGGCGAGATTAACAGCGGTCGTGGTCTTGCCAACCCCCCCCTTCTGATTGGCTACCGCATAGATTCTACTCACGTACCGCCCCCTTTCTGCAGATCACCAGGTGACGCTCTGCCTCCACCCCCGGGACCTGGACAGCCACCACCTGTTGTAACGAAAACCCGGCCAGCAGCGGCTGGTCCCAGTTTTCGGAACGACGCCCCTTCATCGCCACGACCGCCCCACCCGGCAGCAACAGAGGCTCAGCATAACGCAATAGAGCCTCCAGGGAAGAGAATGCCCGTGAAACCAGCTCATCGAAACGCCTCTCCGGCAGATATCCTTCTGCTCGTGAGTGTACAACAGATGCGTTTCTCAGACCCAGCTCCACAATCGCCTGCTGGATGAAATTACATCGCTTTTGGCTGCTATCGACCATCACCATCTCGATCTCCGGCCGCATCACCGCCAACGGTATCCCTGGGAGCCCAGCTCCACTGCCAAGATCAACCACCCGTTCACCATGCAACCACGGCAGCGGCGACAGACTATCATAGATATGATGGGTCAGTCGCCGTTCCCTTCCCTGTATCGCGGTCAGATTATAGGCTCGGTTCCACCGCTCCAACAGCGCGAGGTAACGTGAAAAGGAGTGCAGCTGCTTCGGTTCCGGTTCAACCCCGCAGAACGTTGCCAGCTGTTCGAGATAGGGAAACAGGAGATCGAGGCCATTGCTGTCTCCAGGTCTCCCACTGTCTAGTGTCACCTCGAGGAGAGGTGGCTCTTATAGGCCATATCATCGACCAGGATGTGGTTGTTCCACCACTCCAACAGGAATGCCACCAGCTTATTGCGCCGCTCTTCCGAGGCAATTCCCTCAGAGAGCGCTCGCAACAGACGATCGGTATAACCGTTGTGTGAACGTTGCTGACCCTTGAGATCATCATAATCCGTACGAGAGAGATAGATCTCTTCGAAATAAAAGTGCTGTTGACCCACCTCATAGAGCCGCATCAACCTTGACATCACCTCCATCGTGCTCTCTTCGGACTCCTTCGTATCTGTCTGCAGAATCTCGACCACCTGATTGATCAAGTCAAGGATATGCTGATGTTGCCGATCCAGCTCCTGGTTCCCTACGCTATAGCTCTCTGACCACTGAATTTTACTGAGTTCCCTATCCATTCCGCTAGCCTCTGCTCTGTTCCGTACGATGCCGAAATCGATGCCCTAGTATGTCACAGACACCCGGTAGTCGTCGACTATCAGGAGAGTAAGAGTCTGAGGGATTATTCCTAAATCTCTACTTCGTGCTTTCACGAATCTTCTTCAGGTGATCACGCATCGAGTTGCTCGCCTTACCTCCCTGAAGCGCATCGAGTACATTGGCTCTACGCTCTACCACTGCGGTCGGTTTTTTCAATGAGGCCGGCTCTCCACCACCTTCTCCACCCATTCCCCCACCATCACCACCCGGCAGCCCCTCTTCTACCACGATCTCTTCGGAGGTGGAAACATCACGCTCAGGGGTTATCGCAACATGAAGCAGAAAGAACAGCGCAAGAATGATTGTCCCCACCACCAATGCAATCATTATTGCCTTCATATCCCGAGATATTTGCATCGCACTCTCCTCATTGACGACCATCTGCTTCAGGAATTGAAGCGCATCGTATCCCCCCTCAATAAGCGATCGATCGATCGCGAGAGATGTTCGATTATAGTGACCAAATTGTAACTGCAACAGCGCGATGTTGTCTAACTCGACATAGTGAGATAGATCAATAGCAATCAAGATGTTATTCCCAACACTCCACTCCATGGTCTTCGGCACTGGAGAACGAGAGAGAAGGGTTTCGCTGTGATATCTTCCCCCCGAGTGTAGAGAGGGGGGGGCAGATCATAAATTATCCTCTCCTGCGCTACTCTTACAGCACACTCCTGCGCTAGAATCAATCGTTATAAAATTTTGGCATACCTGAACAGCCTAGCCAGTTGATATTGATAAAGTCATGAGAGAATCGATTGAAATAGGCGGGCACCTCGTCAAACCGGGCAAGAGAGACTTGATTAGGGTTCCTCTACCCGGACTCCACTCTGAGACATCCGTCCATATGCCAGTCCATGTCGTTCATGGCAAGAGGGATGGTCCAGTAATTTTTATTAGTGCAACGATACATGGTGATGAAATCAACGGGGTAGAGGTGATACGGCGGATCCTCTCTATGCCTGCCATCAATAGACTGAAAGGAACACTACTCGCTGTTCCTGTGGTCAATGTGTTTGGCTTTGATATGCACTCAAGATACCTGCCGGACAGAAGAGATCTGAACAGGAGCTTTCCTGGTAGAGAACAGGGAACTTTGGCTGCCAGGCTTGCCAATATCTTTATGAATGAGATTGTTGCCTATGCAGATATTGGTATTGATATACCTGAATCCGTGACTTCAAGTAACCCTAAATTGACGCAACGCAATGATAAAAA
>CAYFOQ010000010.1:23488-27009 GCA_964344735.1 uncultured Piscirickettsiaceae bacterium | reverse complement strand
CTGTTTGCTACAGGCCTGCGGCGAATAGCAGCGCTTTTCCTCCGGCGTCAACACGGGGTTTTTCGATACCATAACCTATCAAGGAAATGGGGTATCGGGACGTACCCTGAGACACGCTTTAGGATCGGTTCCTAAACTGGTTTTGATCCGTCAGCGTGATGGTGCCGATCAGGAGTGGCATATCACCTACCCGGATGCCTCTTTAGGGGGAAGTCTAAACAGTGCCGACCCACTCACGCCACAACGACGTGAGGTCATTCATGTCGATTCCGAGCAAATCTCGATTACCGCTGCACCCGAGGTGAATCGCGCTGGGGGCCACTATGTTGCCTGGTTGTTTGGCTCCCTGCCGGGGGTTAGTGAGGTGGGGAGTTATCGGGGGGATGGTAGCGGTTATAAGCCCGATCAGTGGGACTCGGGCAATCGCCTGGGTAGTGTAAGCGCTTCTACCACCTTTCGAATGGGTAGTGGCACGCTGAATATGGGTTTTGACGGGATTCTTGATAATCAGTTCTATATTGGAGGAGGTCAGTCTGTCGCGGGAAAAGAGATTCGGTTTGATTTTATCCAGGATAGTATTATCAGTGGAATACGAATTCAAGGTGATGCTGGTACTCAAGACCTTGGAAGATATGAGTGGCAGTATAGTGAAGATGGAGTCGATTGGATTACGCTGCAGCAGGGAATCAGACTCTACACCGGGAGTCTGGTTGAGATCGATCTGAATCCAGCAGAAACCCCCCACCGTTTCTATCGGTTTCGAGGGGTATCTGCTGGTACCGATGCAGGGCGTTGGCTTCGTGAGATCAACTTTCGATTCAAATCACTGGATCCGACAAGTCAGTTGGCGATCCCCACCACCACAGCACCTCGATTTCTTCTGTTGAAGCGTATCGATGGAACGGGAGCGTGGTTGTTGGCGGATACGGTGCGGGGAATGGGGGCCGATAACGATCCCCTGCTGGCCCTCGATAGCCCCTCCGCGGAGGTTGCGGATGAGAATCCGTTGGACATCGAGGCCAATGGCGTGGTGGTTCGACAGACCCCCAAGGCCAACCTCAATGTAGATGGGGGGAATTACCTCTATCTGGCTGTTTTTTGAGGTCGATGACGATGGTAGATCCAGAGGATGTCCCGATATGGCGGATAACGGTCGGCAGCGACCGCTGAAGATGAAGCTTCAACGGCGTCCCTCCTCCCCTTTGGAGTCGTGGCGAGATCGATCTGGAAAACGGCTCTCGCTGGAACAGCTTGACGGCGATATGAGTCTATTGCAACGTGAGCTATTACGGCTGCTACAACGGCAGATACGACAAGGGTGCAATATCAATACCCCTAGGCAACAGCGTCTGTTGGCCGTGGATTGGATTTTTACTCCGGAACGGGTTGAGGTCGAGAGTGGTTTAAGTTTCGATCTTTGTTGCCGAGCGGTAGGTTTGCGTCCGGTGTTGCTACGAATCCGTGTAATGTATCAACTCTACTCCAGTTGTGTCCCATTGCCCCATCCGCTCTCACCACAAGCGGTCTCTTTGCCCAGGGAGATCGAGAGAGAGGTTCGTCAGCGTAGTGGAGAGGTGGGGGTGCGACTGGCAAAAACCATTTGGTACTGGCCGGGTGTCCGTGCTGATCTGTTATCGCGTTCCCTTCCTGCGATCGATGACCATCAACGAATGGTAGTAACCGAGAGATTGGAAGAGAGTGGCCATCTAGCCCGTTGTAACGGGTTCTGGTTTTTGGTGGGGCGCAATCCCATGGCACTGGGGTTGCGAGGGAGAAATCGTTTCTTCTGGAGTCGTGCGGTCGAGGGGGAGGAGTGATGGTCGATGAGTAGGGGGATGACCGAGGATGGGATTCGGGTGGGTACCGATGAACGCTATGCCCACCTGGCGCTAACGGCGGTTCAGCAAGGGAAGACCATCGAGTGGCCCAGATTTTATGCCCTGTTGGTACGTGCCGCCCGCTATGGTGTGGCGGTAAGTGGTCGTCGGGTCGCGGTAGAGGATGTCACTCAGGAGTTGTGGCTCTGGGTCGATCGTCGTATTGCCCGGATCTACTCTCCGGAGCGAGGGTGTGCCTTGGCACTATTGCGGCAATATGCCCGCTATATCGCCATGGGGTTAGGGAAGAGAACCGCTGGCCGACCCTCTCCAGAGGGGATGATTGATGGTGTGATTTTCCGTGAGGTAGAGGGAGAGGTCGCCGGAGGTGTTGAAATTCCCGATTATGCCGCACTGGTTGATGTGGCCCATGCGCTGGAACAGGTTGAGCGAAGTTCCGGAGGTAAGGGGAAACGGTTTTCCTCTCCAGTGCGGAGGCAGAGCGAGGGAGACGGTTCTTACCGTGAATTGGGTGACGGACACCGAGAGCTCAAACGGATTCGTCAGCGATTGGAGATGACACAGCGGCAGTTCGCCATGACGCTTGGAGTCTCGGTGGCGCTGATCTCCGCCTACGAACAGGGGCGAACTCGCAAAGTCAACCCTCGACTATTGACAGCGGCCCGGGCGCTGCTTGCGGAGTGATGGCCTGGCTGGTGGGGTCAGGCGTAGGTGTCGACCCGCTGAGACTGTTTTGCCTCACGCGCCTTTTGTGCCATCTGCTCGGCCTCCTGCTTTCGTCGCTCTGCGGCGGCCTGGGCTTGAGCCGCGAACTCCTCTCGACGCTTGCGAGCGTTGACCGCGGTCTCCGCTACACTGTAGTTGGATGGAGTGGCTGAACTGATCGATGGAGTGCTCATGCACTCAGTGTAGTACACCGATTAGTGAATGTAAGGGGTGAGTTAAAAAAGCGTGCTCACAGGATATAAAACAGTAGGTTGCTTGATCTATGTAACTTTATTTGTGAACAAGATGGCATTCGTACTCTTCCATAAAGTGATAGAGCGAGCTGTCGAGTAGTTTCATGGCACCATCGAGCAGGTGGCAGCGGCCACTGCCGGGTAGGATCGTGGTAAGGTTGATGAGGTTGTCGAGATCGGCGCGGGTGCCGTGACCGCTATCGATTCGGCTGAGAAGTTGGGACGCGAAGTAGGTCCCGGTCTTACAGGAGGGGCACTGTCCACAGGAGGCGCCGGCGAAGAAGGAGACATATTCGGTCACCCGGCGGACGATACCGGTTCCTTCGGATATGACGATCATCGCGCCCGTTCCGAGGCTCGAGCGGCGCTGTTGAATCGACTCGAAGTCGAGTGGGACATCGAGGTCCTTCGGGGTGAGGATGGTGTTGGAGGGGCCTCCGGTGAAGACCGCTTTCAGTTTGCGGTCGAGCAGCATCCCTCCGCCGTAGTGGTGGATCAGCTCTGACAGCGGTGTCCCCATCGGTAGTTCGTAGGCCCCGGGGTAGAGTACATCCCCACTGAGAGAGAAGATCTTGGTGCCGTTGGACCCCTCTCTTCCCTGTTCCCGGAACCAGGAGGCACCGTTACGGATGATGTGAGAGACATGGGCCAGGGTCTCTGTGTTGTTGATCAGTGTCGGGGAGTTGAACAGTCCCGATTGGGCCGGAAAGGGGGGTTTGCCCCG
>CAYFOQ010000010.1:13884-23442 GCA_964344735.1 uncultured Piscirickettsiaceae bacterium | reverse complement strand
TTTGATCGCCTCAAGCGAGCGGGCGAGGTGTGGGTTGATGTAGAAGACGATCTGGTTCGCTCCCACCGCCAGCGCGGTGATGATGGCCCCCTCGATCACCTGGTGGGGAGTCTCCTCCAATAGCAAGCGGTCTTTGAATGTTCCCGGTTCATCTTCGTTGCCATTGCATATTAGATACTTGTCCTGGTTGTTGGGCTCTCGGGCAACTGCCTCCCACTTGATGTGGGTCGGGAACCCGCTTCCTCCAAGGCCCAGTAGACCGGCCTCACGAATGGTGGGAATGATCGTCTCTGGTGCAGCGATCGCTCGCTCCAGTCCCGTCCCGCCGACATCGATCAACCAGGCATCGAGATCGGCGCCGAAACGGCGATCAGGGTGGAGCAAGACACGATTCAGGGCGGAGCGGTCGCCACTCATGGGTTCTCTCCTCTACGGTTGTGGTGGAGGCCGCGATAGTCGGAGTCGAGATCAAACTTGGCGTATTTGGGAAAGAGTAGAGGGCCCTCTTGCTCCAGCGAGAGGTTGGCAATGGTGAGTTCACGCCGTAGCTGGTTGATATGTTCAATCGAGAGTTGGCTGCGGCGTTTGAATTTTCGTCTTTCAGCCGCCGCCAGACCAGCACGACGGCCATAGCTGATGATCTCCAGCAGTGCATTGCCCATCAGCCGATTTTTGCCATGAATGCCACCGCTCACCTCTCCGACACAGAGCAGTCCAGGGACCTCGGTCTCACAGGATTCGTTGATTACCACGCCACCATTCTGATAGTGAAGGGTTGGATAGATCAACATCGGCTGATGGGTGGGGTCAACTCCCGATTTCCCTCCGAGTCGGGTCAGCTTGGGAAACTTGTTACGGATGATTCCAGGGTGGCGTAGCTCTAGCCCGGGGGTATCGAGCCAGACTCCGGCCTGGTTTTCGGGGGTGACTACACCACGTCCTTCATGGCATTCCCGAATGATGGCGGCAGCGACGATGTCGCGCGCCTGAAGTTCATCGACAAAACGGTTGCCGTCGGCATTGAGCAGGTAGCAGCCACTGGAACGAACCCCCTCGGTGATCAGTGTCCCCGCCAGGTGATAGGGGTGGGCCAGACCGGTGGGGTGATACTGAAAGGAGTCGAGATCACGTAGTCTGGCCCCCATACGATAGGCCAGTACCAAGCCGTCGCCAGTGGCCCCGAAGTGGTTGGAGGTGGGGAAGTTGTTGAGGTGCATCCGGCCGATGCCTCCGGTGGCGAGTACCACCGCTTTGGCGCAGACTTGAATGATTTTACGACTTTTCAGCGAGGAGATGACGGCTCCTGAACAGCCTCCCTGGTCATCACTGAGGAGTTCCACCGTGGGGGAGTAGTCCCACACCTCGATATTGCTATTGTGAACCGCCTCCCGCAGCACCCGCATCATCTCCAGGCCGGTATAGTCTCGGTAGTAACAGATGCGATCGGCACTGGTGCCTCCCGCTCGACGGGTCAATAGGTCACCAAACTCGTCGAGGTCGAACTGCATCCCCTGCTTAATGAGCCACCGGATCACATCGGGGCCATCCAGTGCCAATTGAGAAACAAGATCAGGATTGGCTTCGAAGTGACCGGCCCGAATGGTGTCGTTGTAGTGAATCTGGGGGGTGTCCTCCTTGTTGATGGAGGCTTGAATTCCTCCTTCTGCCATCACCGTGTTACTGTCTCCCAGCCGTAATTTGGTGGCTAGGATTACCCGTGCCCCCTCCTGCTGGGCGATCAGTGCGGCAGCACATCCGGCGCCACCGCCACCAATTACCAGAACATCGGTGTTGACCGTGGCGGCTCCGGCAAGGTCCGCCTCGTTGATGCGAGAGTCGGACTGTAGCTGGGTGGCGAGCTGGAGATGGCAGGGATCGCCTTGGTTGGGACCAATTTTCAGTCGGGTGCGGGCAGATTCGATGTAGTCCGGGTGGAATCGGTTGAGCAGAAGTTGGGTATCGACCTCCGTCGGTGGCAGTGGTAGTTCGGCCTGGGGTTGATACTGTTTCATCGCCTGGAGGTAGGGGCGACCACTGATCGAAGGTGTGGTGGTCACGAGTTCTGCTCCTTGATGACCGTCAACTCTCCCGTTCTGATCTTCTCTAGTCGGTTGATCAGATTGGATGGGCGTGTGTGGAAGTAGGCCGTAACCCGACGGGCAAAGAGGCCGACGCGGTTGGGAGCGATCTGTTCCGGACATCCGGTCATACAGAGATCACACATGATGCACTCCACGAACAGATCACCGGCTTCGCGGAACTGACCCTTGGCCGCCAACTCTACACCCCGCTCGACATCGATCCCCTTGGGACAGGCGGTGGTGCAACCGTGACAGCTTCGGCACTGCTGGGTTTCCGGAAAGATACGTTGAAATTCGGTCTGTACCTCCCAGGAGTTGGGGATCTGCTCCAGACTATAACTGTGCTGTGAGGGTGAGGGAAAGAGTAGGAACATCACCTCCATTCCCTCCTCTACCAGCGTTTGGCATCCCATCTCCATAGTCACCTGTTTGGTATCGGCCCGACGCACCAATACTCGACAGGAGCCACACACCCCCTCGAGACAGCCCACCCCCTGTACTCGGGGGTATCCGGCATGCCAGAGTGCCTGGATCACTGACAAGGTGTCGGGGGCCTGAATCCGCTTGCGGTTGATGGTCACCTCGACCGTGTTTGTGTTCTGCCCCATATCTGTTTCATCCGCTCACTGAAGGGGACCGGATTCTAACATAGGGGCGAGGAACGGTTCTCTTCCCCCCACCATTTTGGGACGATGCGAATGTCCCGTTCCCGATCCGCTTGATAGACCTCATCCACCCGTAGATGAAGGTTCCGGTGACGAATCTCTCCCTGGTCATTGGGTAGCACCTTCATTCGGATCTGACCGCTGAAGCTGACCGGTTGGCCGATTGTTATCGAATCGAGGATCTGTCGTGCCAGACGGTTGTAGAGTCTGACCGGAAGGGCGAGGTCGGTATCTCGATGCTGGCGAATCAATAGTAGTCCGTAGCCATGTTTCTGGTAGGGGTTGGGTTGAATGTAACGACTGGAGTGGACGAATCCCGCCAGCAGTGCGACGTTGGCATTGGATCCCAGGCGAGTGTCGAGTCGGCCACGGGTAGCCTGAAGAATATCTTGCAGGGTCTGCTCGGCAGCACTGTATCCCCCCTGAGATGGCTTGTTCGGAGGGGGTAAAAAGGGCTGAAATGGTGCCTCTTTCGCGTCATTATGGCGACTCCAGGCCGTCATGGCCGGCATCGCCCGGGTCGATGGTTTTTGCAGGTCGATCATTTTCAGTTGCAGGTTGGGTTCGACCACCCCATCCGAGGTGTGGGTCCGACGCTCACCGTAGAGGTGACAGAGAACCGTGACCGGAGTGAACTCCGAAGGGATGATCGCCCCGGTGGAGACCACGATCGGGATCGCCTGTGCGAGGTTGTTGGTCTGTTGCAGCAGGAACCCTTCATCCTTGACTGGATTGCGGACAAACCCGGTCAGATAACAGGCGTTGAGCATATTGTTGACATACTTTACCCCCAAAGGGTTGCGCTTTCTCATTCCCATGTTTCGGTTCCTCTATTGTCTGTGGGTTATCCCTCGTTAGAGGGGGAGCGTAGCGGGTCTACCTTCAGCAGTCGGTGCAGTCGTCTCCTCATCGATTTCGACGGTGGTAATGGGCAGCGTGATGGGGTGTGGAGATGGCGACAGGCCAACGACAATAGTGTCCGTTCCTCTGGCTGCAGTGTGGTGGTGGCTGCGAGTCGACTCAACAACGTCTGTCCCCCTGTGAGTGTGTCTGGTGGTAGCGTTTCCCGGACTTGAGTCAGAACTAGCAGTAGCGGCAACAGAGGGTCGTGATTGGGCGGTTGCACCATCTGCTGTAGCTCCTGTTCCAGCCGTCGTAGTGGCTCCAGGTCACCGTTGGCCTGGTTGTGACAGCGGGCATGCAGTATGGCCAGCAGCTCATCGATCAGCTGCTGGTGACGTGGTTTCAGCGCATAATGGTGTGGACGTCTGGTTGGAATTGAGGGAAGTACAGGGGGAAACCGTATACGGCCACGACTGAGGGCAATCCCCTCTACGGTGGGAGGTGAAGAGCGGTGCCAAGATTTCCGTGGGGGGACGAGAAGAAGGAGTCTGGTCGTGAGTGAAGTGACCACCATCAAGGTTAGGGTGAGGAGTAGGAAGGGGAGGCTCCAGCTTCGCCCCAGGTCATACAGATCCTGTAGCCGTTGATCGATATCATCGATCGTTCGACCATGACTGTCGAGTGGATGGAATAGACTTTCAGAGGGCAGCGAGAGGTGGGGTTGCAGGGGTGGGAACCGCTCTCCCAGTGAGACCATCAGATCACTGGTGGTGACGGCGCTCTGTTCGATTCGGGAGAGGTCGGTGGTGAAAAAGAGCAGGGTCAGTAGACCGCTCCAGAACAGAAATACCACGACAAGTGCCGGAATCAGCGGTTCTCGACTCATCTTTTAACCCGGTTGCGTGTTGAAAAAGAGGGCGCAGTTCCCTCTCCCAAGGCATCGAAAGTGCGCAATCCAGCAGGTAACCGAGCGGGGTGGTGATAGGGACGAAAGGGTTCGATCTGTTCTGGGTCGATGGTTACCATGGGGGTCTGAAGATGGAATAGTCGGGTCCCTCGCAGTGCGACGCAGCTCCCTGGGGAGAGCTGTTTCAAATGATCCGGAGAGATCCGGTGGCCCTCTTGCTCACGCCAACCTTCAGCCCGACTCCCGCTCTCTCCTCGGGCATGGTGGGGGTCGGTCCGTAGTGTGGTCGCAGAGGTGGAGTGGGCCTCGGTCAGGGTCAGTTGATGGAGATAACGGCGTTGCTTGCCGATGATGTCGGCAGCCATGGTGGCGGCCTCGTGAGATCCAAACTTGAAAAAAAGTTTGTCCCAACTGTTCTGAATGATCATCTCCCGGAAATCGCTTCCGACCTGGTCGAGATTGGCGAAGGTCTGAAAAGAGGGGATCAGCGCGATATTGGCCGATCGGGCCTGCTCGAACAGCCGGGCAATTCCTGGCATGACGTAGGACCCCATCTCATCGGCAAAGACCAGAAAAGGGGGGGAGGGGCGCTGTTCGATTGGCAGGGACTGGATCTGGTGTACCGCGTTACGAAGGTCGGAGAGAATCATCTTTCCCAGTGCCTGGGCCAGGCTCTCCTTGCCCATGGTGGGAAGCATCACATAGAGCATACCGTGGGAGCGGATCAGTCGGGTGAGATCGATCTCCGGAGTGGTGGCGTTGAGCACCCGACCCGGTTTTCCTCGAGCCAGTTGCAGCATGCGGCCGACCATGCCGCCGAGATCACTGCGGATCCGGTCTCCATCGAGTTGCTCTTGAGTTTGCCGCCGTTGTGAACGGTAGCGTTCGAGGAAGAGGGTGAGTGCAGCTCGCTCCGGTCCCGGCGGGCACTGCTGTTCTAGTTGCAGTAGGGTCTCTGGTGATTGCAGTGTATGGGTCAGATCAAGCAGGGTGAACCGTATCTTGCTCTGCTGCAGGGCTGCAATAATGGTGGTGAGCGCGGTGTAGGCCAGCTGACGATAGTGATCTGCAGCCGGGGCTGATTCGGTGGCAGGAATGAGCTGGATGATACGATTGGCAACCTCGTCGGGGTCGCCCGAGGCCAACGGGTTGTAGCTGTGAGAATGGTCGGGGTCGTCACAGTTGAGGACGTAGAGTTGATCTTCGCGTTGACAGCTCCGGGCTAGTGTTCCAAGGCGATTGCGGGTCTCGTAATCGAGTTTGGCATCGATGAACAGGAACCCCCCGCCCCGTACCATCTGCTGATAGAGCAGGTATTCTCCCAGGGTGCTCTTGCCTACGCCCGACTGGCCGACGAGGCAGAGATGGCGGATCAGTTCGTGGTCCGGAATGAAGAGTGGGCGTTGTTGGTCGGTGACGGTTCCAAGTATGAGCCCAGCATTTGTGGGCTCATCCGAAGAGGTAAGAGGATCGGAGTCGGTGGACGGCTCGGAGGAGTTCAGGGGATAATCACGTCGGCTGAGCCAGATCGTCCCGGCGATGGCAGAGAAGAGGGCCAGTGAGGCGTAAGGGAACCCCGACAGCAGGGGATGGGCGACCAGTATGGGGAGTGTGATTGCGGTGAGCGCAGCAGCATCCCGATGCCCCAGTAGTCTCACCGTTTGCCCTCATTGCCAGGATGAGACGCGGGATGAGAAGGGGGAGAAGTGGTTGGAGGTACTGGGGTGGAAGCGTCCTCCCGCTCCGGCTCGATCACCGTCGTCGGTGCTGGTGCGATTCTGGGCAAGGGGTGTGGAGTGGGGGTTCCTGCCACACTGGGAAGGTCTCGTGGATTATAGTGGTCGATCCACTGCTGAAACTCCTCTCTCCCTTGTAGACTCTGTCTGATTCGAGCGGTCTCATCATGGGTCTCACTCCGCTCCACTACCGTCTGATTGGTCTGGTTCTCATCCAGTCGCTCCACTCTTGCCTGGGTTGAACTGACGCTCCGATCTTCGGATGTCCCCTGTTGGCTCTGGTGTAGCCAGGAGGATTGGCGCTCCAGTTGTTGGCTGCTGTTTTGATTCAGGCTCTGTTGTTGGCTCTGTTCGTTGCTCTGACGGTTGGTGTGATCAGTGGCGTGGTACCGACGCTGTTGAGTCGACTGCTGTTGCTGATCGTGGTGGGTGGCAGAGAGATCGTGACGAAGTTCGCCGTGACCGATCACACTCCCCCCGATAGCGGTTGCCGCCGCTGCTGTGGTCGCGCCACCTCCCCCTCGAATCAACGTCCCTGCCCCACGGACACCAGAGGCGATCCAGCCCCAGGCGGCTCGGGCCGCCGTGGCTAAGGCGGCAGTAGTTGATGCCGGAGCAGCAGCGGCAGTGATCGTGGTCAGGGTTGCCGCCGCAGTGAGCGGATTCTCTTCCGCCCAATCGATCACCTCGCCTCCCGCCTCCCTGGCCTCGGTAATCAGTCGCTCCACCGTCTGGAGTAAAGTCTGTTGCTGTTCCGCTGCGGTTCCCCCCGTTTGGGCCAGTGTGTTGGCCTGCGAGAGTGCGGTGGTGGCCACCTCCTGATTGAATCGGGAGAAGGTCGCTGCCGGGTCGGGATGGTTGTTGCCATCCCCTGCGGCAAGATCATGGGCGGCGATGATCTGTTGCAGCAGATCCGCACCACTGACTGCGGCCATACCATTGGTGGTATGAAGACTCAAACTGCGCTGCAGCCCCTGCTGGGCAGTGGTTGATTCACTCCGATCGAGCTGTCGTCCACGGCGTATGCCGTTTTCGGTACTGTTGCGCTGACTGGTGTTATGGCTGCTGCCCTCGGTTATGGTCTGGCGTCGTGCTGCATCTTCTCCCTGTTGCTGCGACAGACTCTCTTGCTGGGTGTGGCTCTGGCTGTTGTGCCACTGCTGTTGCTGTTGATTAGACTGGCTTTGCTGTCGGGAGTGGGTGGTGGTGTCACCACTGCGGGCGCTGGTGGTATGGCTCTGGTGACGGCCGACGGTCTCTCCGCCAATCTGGAACCGGGTTCCACCAGCATCGTAATGGAGTGCCGAGAGTGAGCCACCTGTGGTGGTGGTGGCGGGCAGGTATCCGGCGGTGGACTCGGTCGCATAGTCATGGCTGTTCATACTATGGCGATTGATCGAAACATTCCCCTGGCTCAGACTCCCCTCGGCCACTCGGCGTCCGGCCATCTCGCCCAGTGCGGTACCCAACCCACTCATCATGAAGTGGGTCAGAGCGATCTGGCCATTGACGATCTGCCACATCAAAATCGGTACCGAGGTGGCAAGAAAGCCACCGGCGGCGATCGACTTGGCACTCTTCTCACTGATGATGGCAATATTGCCGAGGGTATAACCGTGACTGAACAGTCCCTGCATCTCACTGACCGACCAGGCGGATATCAGAAAGTTGATAATGGCCAGCCCCGGTTCCCAAAGGGTGAACCAGAGCAAGATCTTGAGATAGGAGAGCAGGATGCGCCGCCCGGCCGTAGGCATGAAGACCAGCAATAAGATGATCAGGGATATGGCCGGGATGAAGATTTGCAGCGTAGAGAAGACATATCCGGTGATGTTTTTGAACATCTGGGCTGCCGCAGACCAGCTCGCAAGTTGGCCCTGTTCAGCCTGGGAGAGGTTGAGGTTGAGGAGCAGACTGTTGGCGTTGACCAGGGCGGCGGAGTGGCGAAGGGCTCCGTTCATCTCATTAATGATTGCAGTCTGGGCGGCGATGGCACGGGCATCGGTAACGCTTGAGCCGGCGTAACTGTTGGCGGAACTGAGGGCTCCTGCGACCCAGTGAAAGGGGGCCTCTCCGTGCCAGCTTGGGGCGGCCAACTGCACCAACTCCGGGGCAATCTGCTGCAGTCTTGAACTGATCTGGTCGTGCCCTTGAAGACAGTTGACCAGCGTGACCTCTCCATTCTCATCACTGTAGGGGGTGAGTAGCACCTGTTGTTCAGAGCGGAGTGCTTGCCACAATTGGGGCGCTGTCATCAGTTCGGCTACGGAGAGATTGCCGTTGACGATATCCGGCAGGGTACAGTTGTCGACATAGTGGGTGATCGACTCCTTGAGGTTGGGGTCGGTGATTCGGATTCGGGTGGCATCGTGTAGCATTGCTGCGGTGAGATTGAAGTCCCCGGCAGTCAGGTAGAGATTGGAGTCGAGTGTCATGAAGTTCTGCTCTAGGGTGGTGGTGAGGCCGTGGCCAATGGCATTCATCAAGCCCAAGGGGAGTGCCACCAGGGCCGGTACGTCGGTGACCACGGAGGTGCTCTGTTCCACCGGATCCTCGATCGCCAGATCTACCCCTACCTCGATGGCCAGATGGCGAGTCAGTAGTAGCCCGATGACCAAGGTGAAGGCCTGAATGGTGGCGCGGTTGAGGTCTGTTAAACCGGCGGTGACCACGCCGATGGCACCGAGTACGGCGACCAGGGTGATCAGTGCGGTAAAGAGTGGGTCGTGTACCACCAGCCGGATCGACTCCAGTACCTGGCGATAGAGTTCGCCGTTACCGAGGGCGTGGATGGTCGTGACCTCCCGGCCGATGTCGAGGTCGACCCCGAAGGCTGGCGTAGTGAGCGCGAGCAGAGAGAGGGTAAGCATCACTCTCATCGGATATGACCCACGGGGGTTGTAATGGGGCTCATGGTTGCTGCTGGCGGATGGCGTGCTGAAACAGGACGCCGCCGCTGAGCCCCTTACTGAAGACCCGGTCGATCATGATTCGGTCGATCATGTCGAGCTGCTGGTTGATCGCTTGCTGCCGCCCCAACAACAGGTCCATCTCGGGAATGGCGGCTCGTACCGTCTGAATCAGTCGCTGTTCCAGTTGTTGAAACTCTCGGATCATCCGTGGGCGGACGGTGCTGCGGCCACCGTGTCGACGCGCCTCTCGTAGTGCCGAGTGAAGATACTCCACCGCCATCAGATGGGCCAGGACTACGGCATTGTCGGCTACGATGCGCTGGCTGAACTGAGGATAGGTCGCAGCACTGTTGACGATGCGATGGAGAGGGAGGGGAGAGGAGGCGATCAACTGGCGAATGGAGTCGTTCATCT
>CAYFOQ010000010.1:13030-13874 GCA_964344735.1 uncultured Piscirickettsiaceae bacterium | reverse complement strand
CTGTTCTGGGGCGTTTTCCTGTACCGCCGTAATCGCCTGTTGCAGGGCCTGATAAATCAGTTGAATAAAACCCTGTTGGCCGACAATGCTGGCGTGATCACGGATTGGGGTGCGAGTGAGTGCGGTGCAGGCGTCATTTTCACATCGCATTACCAGTGCCGAACCGCTCTGTTCGGAGGGGGCTTCCCAGATACCATCACAGTAGCGGATCGCTTCAGGGACTCTTTGCCGATCCTGTTCTGCAGGGGGTTCCCCACACATGAAAATCGCCACGGCGATACCGGCATCCAGTGTCGGGGGTTCAAATCCGCTCTGTAGTCTGGGCTCCCCATGCTCATCTGGGATCCGAGTGGTGATCGTAGTCCCTATAGCGGACATCAATACCTCAGCCAGTACCGGGTCGAGGTTGACTACACCGGTCGCCTTCATCACCTCCCAGGTGGAGTTGCCGACCCCTCGATTGATCGCCTCGGCACGATCGATCTCTCCCCTTTCGAGCAGGGCCTCTATCCCGCTGATCGCCTGCTCCAGCGAGGAGCAGCTGCCATTGACCCGTGATCGTGCCTGCAGATAGTCACTCTCTCCCTGCTCCGCCTGAAGGGTGGCGCACTCCGATAGCGTGGCGTCGACTGGAGGGAGATCTAACAGTCCGGTAAATTGGCTGGCTAGCGCCTTGCCGGCCTGACAAGAGTCGATGCTGGTCTTGGCTGCCAGTTGGGCCATCTTCTGTAGGTGCTTGATGATGGTCGCACACTGTGGGCACATCTGTTGAATCACCAGTAGTGAAGCATAAGGGATGGAGTTGGCGACAATGTTTTCGGCCAGCTGCTTGAGCTCATCACCC
>CAYFOQ010000010.1:8356-13020 GCA_964344735.1 uncultured Piscirickettsiaceae bacterium | reverse complement strand
TCCTCCCAGGGTCGTGATCCCTCGACTATGGGTCTCAAAGATCTCCGGTGTGGTGATCGAGGTGGTGGCATGTTGGGTGACCTGTTCCAGATCCAGTGCCTGTAGTTGGCTGGATAGCAACAGGGCGGTGATCGATGGGAGGGTTCTATTCACTACTCCTCCTGCTGCTGTGCCGCCGTAGAGACCATCGCTTCGGCGGTGATCTGACGATACTCACGGAAAAAACGTAGTAGCCTCTGTCGCATCTCTTGCAGGGTCACCACCCCGGAGGCGAGACGGATCCAGCCATCCGGTTCGACATAGAGCCAGAGGTCAGGCACCAGAGTTACCTGTAGTCGTCTGGCAAAGTCGTGGGCCTCCTCGGCACTGCCACAGTGCGCTTGATTCAGGGGGGTAGTGCTGCTGCAGTGACCATCTAGTGGTGCATGGTAAAGTGGGATTTGGGTCTGATCTGCCAGTCGTTGTACCAGCGGGGCTTGCGTGCGGCAGAAGAGACAATCTTCACGGCTGAAGTAGATCAGTGTGGCGTTATCACGAAGAAAGTGGAATAGGGCCGTGGCCGTGGCCTCTTCCACCTCACCCACCAGTCGTAGCCCGATCTGTGACACTGGGAAGTGGAGTGTGGTATTGAGTTCCGGGTGCTGTACCATGGAGTAGGCCCAGCGGTCACCTGCCCGAACTGCTCGCGACATCATCCAGTAGGTGTATTTTTGTGCCTCCAGTACCGCCTGATCGAGATCGGGGCTGAGGAATAGATTGTTGAGCAGTGCATCCCGTTGATGCTCCTGAAAGGCAGCGGTCCGGGGAATGACAAAGCCGCACTCGGTTGTCCACTGTTGAGGATCACGGCAACGGTCACTCGAGTTTCCGGTCGGGGATGAGGATTCTACGGCTGGGGTTTTCGTCCCACGAGTGGTGGCTACCGGATCATCATACCAGTGCCACCCCTGTTTGGGATTGTGGTCGAAGCGGGTGGCGGCTATCAGCGTAGTGGATATTCCGAGTAGCAGGGGGAGTCCAATCCATCGCATTAGCGCTCCTCCCGCACCACGAGTGTCGGATCGATCTCGATGGCCGAGTGGGTGAGGTGATAGAGCAGCGTCTGGTGGGCTGCGGCCACCCGTTTGACCCCCCACAACAGCCAGCGTATCAGTCGCTCGAGTAGTTGCAGTATCAGTTGTTGCAGCAGGCTAATGGTGAGGCTGAATCCGGTCCGTATCAGCGGTAACAGCGCGAGTGCTCCCCCCACGATGAGTGTGGCTGCGATCACTGTGTTCAAAGTCTCCATGGCCAGGGCTGCAGTCGAGGTATACCCTGGCGGTCACCGCTGGCGCTCTTTCTGGATCAACTCCACTCCATGGTCGATCGGTGTGGCTCCGACCACCTTCCAGTACAGCTTATCGGAGCCGGGACGGCAGCGTCGATAACGAAATGATCGATTTTCGAACAGTCCATTCTCGAGAATGGACTGGTGACAGAGGGGGGTGGTGTCGATGCTCTCAACCAGTGTTGGGACTACGGTGACGTCGTAGTGGTCCCAGAGTCGGGGATCGATCTGTAGTCGTAGTGTTGGTGACTGCAGGGTGAGTGGATAGATCCACTGCTGGAAAAACTGCATCAGGGTGTCGTAGTCATCGGGAATGCCACGGAGTACCAAGGTCACGCCATGCCTGGAGGACTCCTTGGCGTAGGCCTGCACCATCGGTTTCGGCATCGAACTGGAGATGAAGAGGTAGCGCTGAGGTGGTCTCTCTTGGTCTTTTGCCAGTAGCAGAGGTGAGCCGTAGAACCAGAGTGTGATCGCTATCCCAATCGTGGCTGTAATTCGAGAAGGTCTCACGGAACGGTCTCCCGCAGACAGCACTCTTTGGCTTGCCAGACCACATAGACCGAGCTCTCTCCACCAGGGTGGTTGAGTGGTTGGGTGTTGCCCCAGAGGGTGGCGGGTAGGCCGATGGGGATGGGGGCGCCACGGTGAGGGGTCGGCCAGACCGGATTGAGCCGGTACTGGCTCTTTTTGATGACCGGATTGAACTGAGCTTGACAGCTTTGTCGTACCGCCTCGCCAGTAGTGACCATCAACCCCCCCTGGCGAGCCAGCTTCGAGAGAAACTTGAAGGCGATCTGGGCATTGGCCTCCTGATCGGAGTTGTGATGACTGCTGGTTCTGGATAGGGGGTAGCCGCTACCCCAGGCGCCACCACACCAGAATAGCGCGTCGTGCGGACTGTTGTGGGTTGCTGCAACCACATCGCTACTACAGGCCAGTTGTGCCGGCAGTGAGGAGAAGAGAACCGCCTCCGGGGTGAAAATGATCGACCAGAGATCGGACTGCCAGGCCGGGTCGAGTTCTGTGAGATAGAGCGTGCTGAGATGGCTGTCACTCATGCAGTTGAGTCCGGCAGCCAACTGTAGGGTCGGCAGGATGGGGTAGTGGTACCAGTGAACCTGTAACTCTTTCTGCTCTTCACCGGCGCCATTGTCATCACTGCCTCCACGAAGGGTCTCTCCCCCCACTCCGAGATCGACTCCACCGAGGGAGTAGAGGCAGCCTGGTTCGGTGACCGCTTCGAGCACATAGGTCGGCTCCCAGTAACTGAGGCCGATACCCACCGTGGGGAGGGAGAGCAGGCTCTGTTGTTGTGGGGGGCAGCTGCAGACTGGAGCGATCCCCATGTCGGGTGGGTTTGTCCCGCCGCCTTGCTGGATCATCCCAATCTGCAGCGGGAAGAGATTGTTCCAATTGAGATCTGTGACGGGATTGATCAGATCTCCCGGACAGTTGCCGTCCGCTTCGATGAGCGGAGGGAGTGAAAGGAGTAGGGCCAATATCAACCGTTGAAAAGGTTTTGTCACGGTTGAGGAGCGGAGCAGCCGAGGGGAGTGGGGGGTCATTGTCTGGAGGCAGGTCTCTGTGGGTGACAGATGCCGATCTCTTGAGTCAGCAGCGTATCACCAGGGTTGGCGATTATCCGGGTTGGGGTGTGGGTAATCGCCAGCCGCCGCAAGAGGGAGTGGGAGGCGTAATATAGTGGAGAGCTGGTGTCGAGCTGCTTACGTGCGGTTTTAATCTCTCCTGAGGTGAGTACCACACGGGTGGTGGGCCAACGGTTGATGAGTCTGTCGGCATAGTCGAGCTGCTGTTCCGTATCACCGTCGATAAAGAGGAGTTGAGTCGGAGGTGTTCCGAAGGCGAGGGGGTTGATGCGGGTGCCGGCTGGATAGAGCGGCTGATCTGCCGGGTCAGTT
Organism: uncultured Piscirickettsiaceae bacterium; assembly: GCA_964344735.1. Classification (GTDB taxonomy): domain Bacteria; phylum Pseudomonadota; class Gammaproteobacteria; genus Thiopontia. Next base: position 9,771 of record CAYFOQ010000010.1, on the reverse strand, counting down.
GGCAGATGGATGTCACGCTGCAGGGTTACCGTAGGATCGAAGCGGTTGAGTCGGCAGCGTCGTTGGAGTCGGGGCAGCTCGATATCCTGTTGCCGGGAGGCGAGTACCCCCTTGCTCTGGTGTAGTTCCGCCGCAATGCGTAACCGTAAATCGGTCTCGTGTACCTCATAGAGGGTACCGACAACGGCCACCGTCGGTAGCAGTGAGACCGCAGTGAGGGGAAGGAGAAGCGCCATGGAACGAACTGGATCAGATGGGAATTCGTGTTGATCCAGGATGCGATCTTCGTAGACGGCGAGTAACGGTTCAGCTCATCCGCCGGGTAGGGGGCGGGAACAAGCCCACTTCTCTCTCAAAGGCATTTTCATGCTATATCCCTTTCTGCTGGAGAAACTCGAAGAGCTCATCCAGGGGGATCTCGGTCGATTCTGTTTCGTTACGACCACGATACTCGATGGTCCCCTTGTCGAGCCCGCGGTCCCCTAATACCAGGCGATGGGGAATCCCAATCAACTCCATGTCAGCAAACATGATGCCGGGACGCTCTTTGCGGTCATCCAGCAATAGATCGACTCCACGTTCAAGTAACTGTTGATAGAGGGTCTCTACGGCCTGGCGCAGGCGTTCCGATTTGTGCATATTCATCGGCAGTAGTGCCAGGGTGAACGGGGCGATCGCCTCGGGCCAGAGAATGCCGTGGTCATCATGGTTCTGTTCAATGGCAGCAGCGACGATACGAGTTACGCCGATGCCGTAACATCCCATCACCAGGGTACGGGCCTTCCCGGCCTCATCCAGCACGGTTGCCCCCATCGACTCACTGTATTTGGTGCCGAGTTGAAAGATATGGCCCACCTCGATCCCGCGAGCGATCTGTAGTCTCCCCTCATCCCGGGGCGAGGGGTCTCCGGCCACCACATTACGGAGGTCAGCTACCTGTTCGGGGAGTGGCAGGTCTCGCTCCCAGTTGACGCCAATCAGGTGATAACCATCACGGTTGGCACCACAGATGAAATCTCCGAGATTCATGACTGCACGATCGGCAATGATCGGCAGCTCCAGTCCAACGGGGCCAAGAGAGCCGACCCCTACAGCGGTTGCCTCGCGTACCTCGGTGGGTTCGGCAAATCGTAGCGGTGCGGCCACCAGTGGGTGTTTCTCCGCCTTGATCGGATTGAGTTCATGGTCTCCACGAAGTAACAGCGCGACCAAGCCACCGTCGCTTCCTGCAACCAACAGTGTCTTGATGACCCGTTCGGGTGTCACCCCCAGCGTGGTGCACACCTCCTCGATGGTACGGCTCTCCGGAGTGGGTACCGATTCCATCGTGGTCTCCGGTGCAGGTCGGGAGGAGGTTGGAGCCAGCGCCTCTGCCAGTTCGACATTGGCGGCATACTCTCCTTTATCGGAGAAGG